>NZ_JAPEOX010000001.1:5182336-5487180 GCF_026340675.1 Streptomyces sp. NBC_01264 | reverse complement strand
CGATGATCCCGCCGTGGGCCTGCGCCTGACCGCCCGGGTGGTTAGACGTGAAGTTTTGATAGATGGTGCGGATATACACGGTCTTGGAGTCGAGGGAGTCTAGGGCCGCCTGCGCCTGCTTCTTCTTGGCAAGCAGGTCTGAGATCTCCGCACGGATCGCCACTTGCTTGGAGGACGGGGCTGCGGCCAGCCGGGCCCGCGCGTCCTTCAGCTTCGCATCCAGGTCTTTGATGTCGCCCCTCAGATAAGACGTCATCTCACCTGGCGCGGCCAGGAGCTGGTCCGTCAGGGCCTTCGCCTGGTCCTTGTTCAGCCCCATCTCACGAGCGTTGGCAATCATCTGCTCACGGGCGCGCTCGTAGATACCGCCCACGGTCTCCCACGACGCGCCGTTCTCACGGGCCGCCAGCGCTGCCTCGCCGGTCTTCGCCGCCAAGGCCGAGAGCAGCGATGCGGCCGTTCGTGCCTTCTCCCCGTTGAGGTCGAGGACACCGTTAACCATGTCGAGGGATCCGGCATTCTCGGCGGCCCCCTTCGCTGCCGCATCGATCGCAGCTTCGAATCCGATCATGCCGTCGAGGGCAGACCTGTTGGCGTCGTTCAGGGCTTGGATGGACTGCCGCAGCCCATCAGCGGACTGCTTCTGAAGGTCCAGCTTGGCCTGCACGGCAACGGCCTGCTCTCCGAAGAGGCCCATGGACCGGGCTGTGATCTCCTGCTCCGCTGCCACGTTGGCCAGAGCCTCGCCGTAAGACGGCATCAGGTCCTTGACCTCTTGCAGCGAGCGCCCATCCTTCGCCGCGGACTCTGCAATCCCATCGAAGGCGGCGGCGGCGAGGTCGGCGTTGCCGCTCTTCACTACATTAGCCAGGGCTGCGTCGATGCCCTTGAATGCGTCCCCCAGGGCACGGGCCGACTCCTCTCCCTTGGCCATCTCAACCGACTTCGTGCCCAGCCAATTGCCGATGTCGTCGAGGACGGGGATCTTGAATCCGAACGCACCCTTGCCCGCGTCGCCAGCCTTCTTCGTCGCCTCCTGCAGCTGCCCCATCTTCTGGACCAGCCCATCCATGTCACCGAACGACTTCTTCAGCTCACCCGTGAACTTTCCGGTCGCGCCCAGCTCCTTCAGGGAGAGGGTGAGCTTGTCGACGTCCGGCGGCGCACCCCGCGCCTTCTCCGCCAGCGAGTTCATCGCCATGCCGATTCCTGCGATGACCGCAACAACTACCGAGGCCTTCTGGAGAGCGGTCAGGCTGGCCGCCACACCGGAGATCGCCATCGACAGACCAGCGAACCGGGCGGACGCGATGAAGGTGCGGATCCCGCCGGCCGCGGCAAGCATGGCGGGCCCCACCACGGCGAACCCTGCCGCCGCCAGCTTCACCGCGTTGAGGGCCACGGCCGTCTGTACCAGCGCCGTCAGCAGGCCCGTCGGTATCGCGTTGACCAGGCCAGCGAACGCGTTGACCAGCGAGAGGACGGAGACACCCGTGTCCGCGGCCGCGCGGACGATGCGGACGAGCACCTCACCCAGGTTGCCGAGCGTCTCGGCGACGAGCGGCCCGTTCTCCTTCGCGTAGCGCATGAACTCGGCGATGCCGCTGGACATCTTCCCCGCGTCCAGGTTCGTGGCGAACCGGACCAGGCCGCTGTTCGCTTTCGCCAGCGTCTCCGTCGCGAAGGTGCTGAAGCTGTCCATGAACCGGTCGAAGGCCGGCGACTGGATGCCGCCCGCCGCCAGCGTCACGAACCGGCTGAGCTGGCCCGAGGCTCCCTGTACAAGCGGTGTCATCTTCGGGAAGAGGGCGCCGAACGCGGCGAACGACTTCGTGGCGACGGGCAGCGTGTCCCCAGCAAGGCTGTCCGTCCAGCCCTTGTACTGGTCCTTCATCACGCTGAGCGAGGCAGCGGCCTTCCGCACCTCAGGCGACGCCTTCTGAACCTGTTTCAGCCACTCGTTCTCAGCCTGCGCAGTCTCCGCGGCGTACCGGCCGTTCTCTTCCAGGGATTCGCTGTACGCCTTCTGTGCCTCGGTGATCTTCCCCATGGCCAGCAGCTGAGGGGCCAAGGCGGCACCGAACGCTCCGGCCGCGACCGCGGCGGCGCCCAGGCCCACAGCTACCGGCGCTATCGAGGCGGCGATGGGGATGAGTGCCGGGCCCAGGGCGACAGCGGCCTGTATGAGCCTCTGCTGCCCGTCTGCAGCCCCACCGGCTGACGTGCTGAGGGTTCCGAGGTTGCCGCGGAGCGTGCCCATGCTGGCCCCGGCCCGACTGAACGTGCCGTCCAGCTCGTTCATGTTGTCTCGGAGCGCCCGCGTCCGGCCGGTGAGCGCTTCCATCTGGGTGTCGGCACTCCCCGCGCTCCTCGAGACGCTGCGGAGGGACGTCGATGTTCCCTGGCTGGACGTCCGGACCTCTGCCAGTGCGACGCCGGCCAGAGATGCCCGGCCCTGCAGGGTTCGCAGTGCGTCACCCGCCTCATCAGCCGCGTGCGCGAGGACCTCAAGGGCAGCCGCCGCAGCAGTCGCACGGGGGGCCAGCGCGGTGAGGGATGTGCCGGCTGTCCGGGCGTGCTGCCGCAGGCCATCCATGGACCGCTGGATGGCGGACAGGCCGGCCCGTGTGTTGTTCGCGACCCTGACGTTGATCTCAATGTCATTGGCCATGTGAGCTCACCGCCTCGGCGAGGAGGCGGGTCAGCTCGGTGTCGTCGAGCGGCGACCACTCGAAGGGCGGCATGCCCAGCATCTCGAGGAGCCCGATGTACTCGGCGCTGCTCCAGTCATGGGCAGCAGGGTCCACGCCGAGGCTGTGCAAGAACGACACGACGATCATGATGACCGCGAGGTGGTCAAGATTCCCGGCCCGTACCTGCTCGCGGGCCGCGGCCACGTCGTCATCGGTGACGCACAGCAGCAGTACGGGCAGGCCCTTCCCGTCACCCGCCGCCATGCGGACCACGCTGTACGTGGGCTCGTCGGCGCTCACGGGTACTTCGCAACGATGCGACCGGACTTGATGTTGTCGCGGAGCGTCTTCAGCTCCTGCTCGACCTCTGCTTTCACGGCAGCAGACGCTTCGCACGGCTCGGGGTAGAGCACGCCGTCGTCCCCCATCACCGGCTTCGTGTGGCCCTGCAGCCGCCGCCGGATCTGCTCCTCGGCCAGCTGCCGCGATTTGATGTACGCCGGGACCCTCAGGTCGACCGCGTCGGGGCGAAGCATGGGCACGACGGGAAGCGGCGACAGAGCCGGCACCCCGGCGAGCAAATGTGCTGCCTTCCTCTCGAACTCGTATCGCCCGTGGGCGTACTTGAGGGACCCGACGAGCTGGTGCCGGCCGGGCAGAGCTGCCGCCGCGGCGCGGTGCATGACCCAGACAAGGAGCGCCGGGGTTTCGACCGGCACCCACCAGGCCCCGCGGACCCTCGCACCCTTCGGCCCGCCACCGGTCTGATGGTCGTGGTTGTCCTCGAGACGCAAGCCGCGGACAGCCAGCGCGGCGCTCTGCTGGGCTATGAGCGCGTTGTGGTCGTCTGATGCAGCCGCGACCTCAACGAGGGCCTGCTGGGCCCTCGTGGCCGCTTCCGTGAGTCGCTTGCGGGACGCCTCGAGCTGCTTCTGCGCGGCGTCGATGTCCTTCGCGACGGACTTCTCAACGCTGGGCCGGTTGGCGAGCGCTTCCTGCTCCGCCTCCCACTCGGCGTTCAGGCGGTCGAGCTCCTGCTGGGCCAGCTCGATACGGCCCTTCGCAGCGGAGTAGCTGGCGCCGGCCTCGATGCTGATGAACCTCTTCCGGCGCAGCTTCTCGACGGTGGCCTCAGCCTCCTCGAGATCGATGGCCACGCGCGCGATGTCCTGCTGGGTTGCCATGGGTGTCTCCTAAGGGTCAGGGGTGTGGGTCAGCCGAGCAGGCCGGGCGCGTGCGGGTCGGTCCGAGCGGCCTCGTCCTCGGCGACGATCGCGGCAACCAGGGCGCGGATCATGCCTGTGCTCGAGTAGGACCGGGCGAACTCGTCGAGGTGACGGGCCAGGGTGGCCTTCTCCGGCCGGGTGAGACCGGTCAGGTTGATGGAGACCGTCGGCGAGGGAGGCGTCCAGCCCGCGTCAGCGATGCCACCGCCGAGGGCGGGCCACAGCTGCTCAGTCACGACCCGCCCGGGCGGCGACTGCAGCCACTGGCCGGTCCGACCGAAGAACTCCATCAGGTCGCGGGGCAGGTCGAGGCGAGGCTGGGACACCTCGATCCAGTAGCCGGTCTCCGCGGGGTAGCCGGTGAGGTTGAGGGTGGTCACTGGTTCCTCCAGAGGTGTGCGGTCATCCGCTCGAGCTCGGTGTACTGGGCGACCTGGTCACGGCCGCGGCTGGTGGACAGGTGGGCTGTCAGGCGGGCCCATTCGGTCTGCTCGGCCAGGCTGCCCTTGAGGTTCGCGGCGAAGGTGGCCCACGCGTCCTCGGTCTTGCTGCTGCCGTCGTCGACCTCGGTGGCCAGGCCGGCCTTCACGGCCTCGGCGCCCGTGTACCAGGACTCGGCCTTCATCAGGCGGCGCCAGTCAGCGACGCTGCCGCGGCCCGTCCGGTGGTTGTAGATGTCCGCGATATTGGTGGACATCCGCTCGAGGAGGTCGGCCATCTCCTTCATGTCCTTGGCCTGACCCAAGCAAAGTGCCGAGGCCTCGTGAATCATGAAACTGGCATTCCGCCCGATCACCCGCCGATCACCGGCCATCGCAATGACCGAGGCGATGGAGGCCGCGATGCCGTCGATGTACGTCGTGACGTTGGCGGGGTGTCGCAACAGGGCCTGGTAGATGGCCAGTCCGTCATGGACGTCGCCGCCCGGGGAGTTGAGGCGGACGTTGATGCTCGAGGCGGTGACGTCTGCGAGGGCCGCGGTGAAGTCCTTGGCGGTCACTCCGTAGTAGCCGACCTCGTCGTACACGAGGATCTCCGCGGTGCTGCTGGTGGCGTTGCGGATGCGGTACCAGTCGCGGCCGGTGGGGGGTGCTGGGACGGTGGTCCCGGCGCGGGCGTTGATGCGCCAGCTGCGGGGGTAGTCGGTCATGTTCGCTCCGGTGGTTACGGGAGGGTGTGGTCTGGGGAAGTTGCCGTGGCAGGGGTTGCCGGGCTGACATCGTTGTCACTTCCATAAGCGTGACCTATCGTTACTCATGGATCCATAGGTGTGGGTTATGGGTTGGCGTGGTGGACGGGTCAGAGGCCTCGGGGCTGGCGAGCTCCGGGGCCTTCGTCATGCCCGCGGCCTTCTCCGCCTGCTCGGCGAGGTGCCGGAGCTTGGCTGCATGCCGGCGGGCCAGACCCTTAGAACGGGCAGCAGCAAAAGCGGCTCGGGCTTTCTTCTCTTCTGCCGCTTTCCGGCGAGCGGCTTCGATCTTGGCGCGGACTATGTCGTCGACGTTCACGGGGCCTCTCCGAGGGCTTGGTGTAACGGCTGGCGTGTACACGGGGGGACGGGCCTGCGTTACACAGGCCCGTCCCGTGGCGGTTACGGAGACTGCTTGCGAGCCACGGCGCTTGCGATGGCGGCTAGTAGCTCGTCGGTGTGGTTCTCGAGCCAGTGGGTGAACGCCTTGCCGGCGGCGGCTTCGATGCCTACCTGCGTTGTCTCTCCGCGGTCCCACAGCCAGTTGTCGAAGGCCTGCATGACGCCGTTCTCGGTTGCTTCCTGGTGGTTGGTCACGGGTCTCCAATCGGTGGTGGGTGGTGGGTTGTGGTGGGTTTTCTGAAACTCTCTACGCGTGCGCACATAGGGGGTTATCAGGCGACCCACCACAACCCACCACTTCCGCAGGTCAGGGGGTTAACAGGCGACGTGTCGGTCGTTGCCGAGCGAGGCCCAAGCGGCATCAAGGGCGGTATGGCAGACGATGCATTCCGGGTGCAGCTCCACCACCTGCCCCCTCCTTGGAAAAGAGGAGGGGGCAGGCAGCTGGTTTGGGGCCTGCCCTGACCTGCCCTCGTCCTGCCCAGGGCAGGTCTGATCTGCGGTTTCATCCGGACCTGCCCCCTGCCCTAGGGCAGGTGTCAACAGATCCGGTCCGGGCAGGCTCGCGGGCAGGGTTACGCCCCGGGCCTTTCGCACGCGAACAACGGATGCGGCCTTGTCCTTGCCGACCTTGAGGTCGAGTTCGGTGCACTTGGCCAGGACGCGGTCACGCCCCCAGTCGTTCGGCACTTCGGCGATGTCCAGCTGCCGGACGATCCACTCGATGGAGCCCTCGACGTAGGCGAGCTCCTGCACGTCGACCTCTTCGCGCGGCACCAGGACGACCGACGTGACGGGTCGGCCGTCCGGCTTGGCCTCACCCGGGATAGCCACGATCTTCAGACCGAACTGCAGGTCGGACTCGGTGTCTTCGTCCTTCTGCTTGCCGCTCTTGATGGTGACCACCGTGTTGGAGGTCTTGTCGCCCTTCTTGGAGACGTGCAGCTCGGTCTGCAGGGCGCCCTTCACGGCGGTGGCGCCGCGGCCGTGCTCGCCGATGTGGCCGGTGTGGTGGATGACCAGCACGCAGGCGCCCGTGCGGCTTCTGAGGCGCTCGAGGCGGTCAACGACCTTGCCCATCTCCGTGTTGGAGTTCTCCTCTACGCCGACCGTGACGCGGGCCTGAGTGTCGACGACGACGAAGGCCGGCTCGATACGGTGCAGGGCCTCGGCGAGGACTTCCCACTCCGGGTCCATGGCCTGGACGGGGCGGGGCAGGAAGAGGACGTTGGCCATCTTCCGACGGTGGTGGTGCTCCCAGGCTCGGACGCGCTTGCGGATGCCTTCGGCGCCCTCGGCGACCAGGTACACGACCCTGCCCTGCCGGACGTAGTGGCCGTGCCAGGGTGTACCCGTGCCGATGTGGCCGCACATGTCGATGACCGCAAAGGACTTGAACTGTCCTGAGGGGCCGACGACGCGGGACAGGGTGTTCAGGTACAGCAGGTCCCCAAGCAGGGGCTCGAGCGAGGGCATCTTGTCGAGGTCGTCGGTGTCGAGCAGCTCGTCGATCAGCCCGGCAACGCGGTTCTCGAAGTGCTGTTCGGACGTGAGGCCTTCGGTTTGATCGTGCGGATGCTCCGCCCAGGGACCTTCCCCCGGCGGAGCATCCGCTTCGTGGTGCGTGGTCAAGCCGCCATCTCCTGACGGTGGGTGAGCCAGCGTCCGGGCTGTCCGGGGATGGCGATGGGCGGCCACCCGGGGGTGGCCTCGAGGGTGTGGGGCTCTCGCCTGGACCGTGCGGCTTGGATCTCCCGGTAGGCGCGGAGTCGGTTGGTGGCGGCGATGACCTGCGAGGTGAGGCGGCGTGCGTCGCCGTAGACGTGCGCGTACCAGTCGGCGGTGGGCAGGTACTCGAGGGCGTCCCACTGTTTGCGCCAGAGTTCGGCTGCTTCGAGGACGCTGGCGAGGCGGGCGGGGTCGTCGGGGTGGAGTGCCTGCCAGGCGGGGCTGGCGTAGGGCGGGTAGTCCTCGGCGAGGTACAGGCGTTTGGCGTCGGCCCAGAGGCCGGCGATCTCGTTGGGGTCGTGGGTGGCGATCTCTGGCGGTGGGGCCTTAAGCTCGTTCACGAGACTCCTTCACGGCCGCGCATATGGGATTGCACTCCCGCGTGGCCGTTTGGCTTTTCTAGGGCTGGTTGGGTGTCTCAGGCCCTGTCTGGATTGGCGTCCAGGCGGGGCCGCTTTGCGTTCAGGCGGCGATCGGTTCCCCGGCGAGCCATCGCTCTACGTCGCTGCGGCGGTACCGCACACGACCACTCCGCCCGGGGGTGAGCTTTGAGAACGGGATCCCGATCCCCCGGTAGCGGTGGTTGGCCAGGGTCTGCTCACTGAGTTGCGCCATCGCAGCGACCTGTCGTGGCGTGAGCCACTCGTCGCGCTCATGCATGAAATGCGGCACGAAATCTCCACCTCATGGATCCTGCGGACCGATGTGGAAAGTATATGGAGGTAGCTTGCGTGATGTCTACTGCATGCCCCAGACTTGCCATCATGGCTTCCAATGCAGTGATCCCCGGCCCCACGTCAAAGCGAGTCGCGGCGAACGTCCTGAAGTGGCGGAAGGCTCGCCAGATGCAGCAGAAGGATCTGTCAGCGGCTTTGGGGGAGATCGGGCGGCCGATGCTGCCGACCGTCATCAGCAAGATCGAGCGAGGCGAGCGGCGAGTAGACGCGGATGACCTCGTATCCCTCGCGGTGGCACTCAGCGTCAGTCCGTCCGCCCTGCTGCTGCCGACGGACGGCGACTCGGCCGCCCCCCTGACGCTGACAGAAGGTCTAGAGGTGACCGTCGGCGCAGCCTGGGAATGGGCGGACGGTCAGAAGCCCCTCGCCCGATCCACCTCTGCCCCTTATGGGGACCTGCTGCGCTTCCGTCTTGACTCACGGCCAGCATGGGATCGCGACCCGATCCGCAAGATGTACAACGAAGCGCTGCAGGGACCGGCCCAGCGCGAGGCCCTTAGCGGCCCGGTGGACTGGGTGATGGAAGGCGACCAGTGGGTCCTTCGTACACCCGCTGGCCAGGAGGTCTTCCGCGGGCCGGCCCCGGAGACCAAGAAGGAGGACTGATGGCCCGAGTCTGGATCGAAGACCGAGAGAATCATGCCGACTACCAGGCGGCTTTCGAGAAGTGGCAGGCCGCGAAGCGCGAGGGCTCCAAGCGGCTGCCGCCCGGCCGGTGGCGGGTCCGCTGGTACGGGCCCGACAACAAGCCGAAGGCGCTGACCTTCCAGAAGCTGCCGCAGGCCGAAGCTGAGGTACATGCCCTGACCGCGAAGCTAGACAAGGGCTCGTACCGAGACCCGAAGTCCGGGAAGACCGCGGTCAAGCTGGTCGCCGAGGAATGGTTCGCGTCCAAGCGGAAGATCGGCCGGACCACCCGGCACGACTACCGGGAGCTCCTCGACAACTACGTCATCCCTAAGTGGGGAGACTGGCAGGTCTCGGCAATTCAGTGGGAGGACGTCTCCGCCTGGATCACGGAACTCTGCGACAAGCCCGGCAAGTCCGGACGACCCCTCGGAGCGCAACGGATCGTCAAGACGTACCGCGTGCTTTCGATGACCATGAAGCACGCCGTGTTCTCGAAGCGGATTTCCTCGAGCCCCTGCCACGACCATGACCTGCCGCGGCCGGACGACGAGGACGAGCACGTCTACCTCACCTACGACCAGCTCGAGAACCTTGCCGAGGCGGCCGGCGAGTACCGGCTGATGATCCTGACCCTCGGCTACTGCGGGATCCGGTGGGCCGAAGCCTCTGCGATCAAGACTGGCCGGCTGTCCGTGCCGCAGCGGCGCATCCGGATCGTGCAGAACTACACCGACGTCCGAGGGGAACTGGCCTTGGGGCCGGTGAAGAACCACGAGAAGCGGTCTGTGCCTTTGCCTCGGTCATTTGCCGACGAGCTGGGGACGCTGGCCCGCGACAAGGGGCAGGGCGATCTGCTGTTCACTGCCCCCGAGGGTGGTCCGCTGCGGTACAACAACTTCCGCAACCGGGTCTTTGATCCGGCAGTACGTGACGCTGGCCTGGCCGGCATGGGGGTGACGCCTCACAAGCTGCGGCATACCGCGGCGTCGCTGGCCATCGCGGCTGGCGCGGACGTGAAGGTGGTCCAGCTGATGCTCGGCCACAAGGATGCCTCGATGACGCTGAACGTGTACGGGCACCTGTTCCCGGACCGGCTTGACGAGGTCGCAGACGCACTGGACGTAGGCCGAAAGGTCGCACTGGCATTGCGAAATGCGCCGGTCACCCTCTCCGGATGATCGAAGCAGGGTGTACTAAATGCGTATGGGCCCCCGGAGTGATCTTCCGGGGGCCCATCGTTGTGTGGCCTCTGACCTGCCAGTATTCATCCGAGCCGCCTTCGGGATTCGAACCCGAGACCTACGCATTACGAGTGCGTTGCTCTGGCCAGCTGAGCTAAGGCGGCACCGCTGGGAAGACAAGAATTTCCCTGGTGGGAGGCTCTCATCAGCAGCGGCGCCAAGTCTACAGGGTTAAACGGGGTGCCCCGAACAGGGGTCGTCGGCGCGGGTCGGCGGGGGCAGCCGGCGGGGTCAGCACTTCTTCCCGTCCTTCGGAGCGGTGCCCTCCAGGAGGTAGTTGTTGATCGTCGAGTCGATGCAGTCGCTGCCCCGGCCGTACGCCGTGTGGCCGTCGCCGTCGTAGGTCAGCAGGACGCCCGAGTCGAGCTGGCCCGCCAGGGCCTGGGCCCACTTGTACGGGGTCGCCGGGTCTCGGGTGGTGCCGACCACCATGATCGGCGCGGCGCCCTTCGCGTGCAGCTCCTCGGCCGTGCCGGTGGCCTTCGCCGGCCAGTACGTGCAGTTCAGCGAGGCCCAGGCCAGGCCCGAGCCGAAGACCGGAGAGGCCTTCTCGAAGGAGGGCAGTGCCTTCTCGACCGCTTGGGGCCCGGCGAAGGCCGGCGGCTGGTCGAGGCAGTTGACGGCGGCGTTCGCCGACATGAGGTTGGCGTACTTGCCGTCCTGCCCGCGCTCGTAGTAGCTGTCGGCGAGGGCGAGCAGCCCGTCACCGTCGCCGTCCTGGATCGCGGACCTGAGGGCCTCGCGCAGCTGCGGCCAGGAGTTCTCGTCGTACAGCGCGGCGATCACCCCGGTCGTCGCCAGCGACTCGCCGAGCTCGGGGCGCGACCGGTCGGTCGTGGTGATGGGCTGGGCGTCGACCTTGCGGAAGAACTCCTTCAGGCGCTCCGCGACCTGTTCCGGGCTGCCCTGGCCGAGCGGGCAGTCCGGCTGCTTCGCACAGTCCGCCGCGAAGGCCCTGAAGGCGGTCTCGAAGCCCTCGGTCTGGTCCCGGTTCAGGTCCACCGCGGGCCGGGAGGGGTCCATCGCCCCGTCCAGGACCAGGCGTCCGGCCCGGCCCGGGAAGAGGTCGGCGTACGTCGCCCCGAGGAAGGTGCCGTACGAGGCTCCGACGTAGTTCAGCTTCTCGTCCCCCAGCACCGCACGCAGGACGTCCATGTCACGGGCGGCGTCGACCGTGGACACGTGCGGCAGGATCCGCTGCGAGTTCGCCTGGCAGGCGGCCGCGAACTCCTTGAAGGCGGCCACCAGCAGGGCCTGCTCCGCCGCCGAGTCCGGCGTCTGGTCCACCTGCGTGTACGTGTCCATGGCCGGGCCGTCCAGGCATTTCACGGGGCTGCTGCGGTCCACGCCGCGCGGGTCGAAGGAGACCATGTCGTACGCGGCACGGACCGGGTCCGGGTATCCGATGCCGGCGTACGCCTGGAGGTAGCCGATGCCGGAGCCGCCCGGGCCGCCCGGGTTCACCACGAGGGAGCCGAGCCGCTTGGAGGGGTCGGTGGCCTTGCGGCGGGACACCGCGATGTCGATGTCCCCGGCCTCGGGGTGCTCGTAGTCCAGCGGGACCTTCATGGTGGTGCAGTCGAAGCCGGGCACGCCGCACTCGCGCCAGCTCAGCTTCTGGTCGTAGTACGGGCGCAGCGCGGCCGGAACGGCGGTCGGGTCGGCCGACGGCGCCTCCGAGGACCCCCCGGACGACGCGGCGGCGCGGGGTGTCCCCGAACCGCCCGAGGTGCACCCGGAGAGCAGTAGCCCCGCGGCGGCGATCACGGTCCCGGTGGTGCGCAGCAGGCGACTGGTGTCCATTCCCGGAGCCTACGGCCTGCGGGCACACCCGGGCGGTGGCACCCGCGCCGGGCGGCGGACGGCCGCCCGGGCGCGGGCCGCCACCCCGCACGGACCGGCGGCGTCCGCCGCCCGCCCCGCGGACCCCTCGAACGGGTGAGGCCGTCAACCTGAGTCACCGGCGTCGTGCGCGGCGCACGTGTCGCACGTGTCGCGCGCGCCGGCCCGCCCGTCAGCCCGCGCGCAGCGACATCGTCATCGCCTCGACGGCCAGCAGCGGGGCGACGTTGCGGTCCAGCGCCTGCCGGCACGCGATGATCGCCTCGATGCGCCGCAGCGTGCGCTCCGGTCCCGACTCCCGGGCGATCCGGTCCAGGTCCTGCCGTATTTCCTCGTTCGCGATGGCCAGCGAGGAGCCGAGCTGGAGCGCCAGGACGTCCCGGTAGAAGCCGGTGAGGTCGGTCAGGGCCAGGTCGAGGCTGTCGCGCTGCGTACGCGTACGCCGGCGCTTCTGCCGGTCCTCCAGCTCCTTCATCACGCCCGCCGTACCGCGCGGCATCCGCCCGCCCGTGCCCGCCGCGGCGCCCATCGCGGCCCTCAGCTCCTCGGTCTCCTTGGTGTCGACCTCTTCCGCGACCTGCTTGGCGTCCTCCGCGGCGGCGTCCACCAGCTCCTGCGCCGCCTTCAGGCAGTCGCCCACGTCGGCCACGCGCAGCGGCATCTTCAGGACGGTGGCGCGCCGTGAGCGGGCCGCCTCGTCGGTGGCGAGCCGGCGGGCCCGGTCGATGTGCCCCTGGGTCGCGCGGGCGGCCGCCTGCGCGACGGCCGGCTCGATGCCGTCACGCCGCACGAGCACCTCGGCGACGGCGGACACCGGCGGGGTGCGCAGCGAAAGGTGCCGGCAGCGGGAGCGGATGGTGGGCAGCACGTCCTCCAGCGAGGGGGCGCACAGCAGCCACACGGTGCGCGGAGCGGGCTCCTCCACGCCCTTGAGCAGCACGTTTCCGGCACCTTCCGTCAGCCGGTCGGCGTCCTCCAGGACGATGACCTGCCACCGTCCGACGGCCGGGGAGAGCTGCGCCCGGCGCACCAGCGACCGGGTGTCCTTCACGCCGATGGACAGCTGATCGGTACGGACGATCTCCACGTCCGCGTGCGTACCGATCACGGTGGTGTGGCAGCCGTCGCAGAACCCGCAGCCCGGCTCGCCGCCGAGGGCGCGGTCCGGGCTGGTGCACTGGAGCGCGGCGGCGAAGGCCCGGGCGGCGGTGGCCCGCCCCGAGCCGGGCGGTCCGGTGAACAGCCAGGCGTGCGTCATCTTGGAGGCGGCCGGCGGCGGCTCGCCCGCCTCGATGGCGGTGACCAGGGCGTCGGCGTCGACCGCGGCGGCGGCCAGCTGCTTCTGGACCCGCTCCTGTCCCACCAGGTCGTCCCATACGGGCATCCCGCCCACCGCCTTTCCCTCGCGTACCGTCCGTGCCGTCTGCTCACCCAGTGTGGCGGCTCCCCCTGACAATCCCCGTCAGCCGGCCCCCACGACGACCCCGGCCGTCACCCGCCGTACCCGCCACCGCCGTCGGCCGCGCGGGCGGCGTCGGCCAAGTCGGCCACCTCAGCCGCGGCGCGGCCCCCGGCCCCGGCCCTGGTCGTCCTCGTCGTCCCGGCCCCGCCCCAGCAGTTCGTCCGCCAGCGTCGGCAGATCGTCCAGCGGAGTCTCCTCCGCCCAGTCCGAGCGCGGCCGGCGCGGCCGGCCGGCCTCGGTGACGTCGGTGACGTCGGTGAGCAGCGGCAGTTCACGGGTCGCGTCGTTGCCCGAGTCACGGAAGATGCCCGGCGGGACCCGGTCGGCCGGGTTCTCCTCGGGGCGCCGGGCCGTCGGCCGCGACGCGGAGTACGAGGCCCGGGGCGCCGCCGGCCGCGTGGCCGGCGCCTCACCCGCGCCCGTGGGGCGTACGGGCGGCAGGACCGCCGTCTCGTCCGCCGGACCCGTCGCCGGATCGGCCTTCGGGACCGGGACCGTCTGGGTGACGTCGTCCGGCTGCACGACCCGCTTGACGACCGGGGTCTCGATCGTCACGGCCTCGTCGGGGTGCGGGGGGTGCGAGTCCTTGCGCAGGTCCGCCTTGGGCGCGGAAGCCGGCGGGGCCGGCGGAGCCGCGGGGGCGACGGGAGCCGCCGGGGCAGCAGGCGCAGCCGCCGCCACGGACGCCGAGGCAGCAGCAGCCGCAGCACCCGCGGACTTCGCCGCCGCCTCCGCCGCCGAGGCCTCGGCCAGCCGCCGCGCCTCCTCCGCCCTCAGCAGGGCCTCCTCGGCCCGCCGCTGCTTCTCCAGCCGGCGCTCCTCGGCCTCGGCGTGCAGCCGGGCCTCCTCCTCCGCCTGCTTGCGCAGCCGCTCCGCCTCCACCGCGCGGGCCTTCTCCTCGGCCTCCCGCCGCAGCCGCTCGGCCTCGGCCCGCTCGCGGGCCTCCTCCTCGGCGCGCAGCCGCGCCTCACGCTCCTTGCGGGCGGCCTCGGCCTCGGCCGCGATCCGGGCCTCCTCCGCCTCGCGGACCTTGCGGGCCTCTTCCTCGGCCAGCAGCCGGGCTTCCTCGATCTTGCGCGCCGCTTCTTCCTCGGCCTTGCGCGCGGCCTCCACCAGGGCGAGCCGGCGGGCCTCCGCCTGCGCGGCCACCTCGGCCTCCGACAGCGGGAGCATCCGGTCCAGCCGGTGGCGCACGACGGTGCTGACCGACTCCGGGTCCTGGCCCGCATCGACCACCAGGTAGCGACCGGGGTCGGCCGCGGCCAGGGTCAGGAATCCGGACCGCACCCGCTGGTGGAACTCCGCAGGCTCCGATTCCAGCCGGTCCGGCGCCTCCGTGAACCGCTCCCGGGCCGTCTCCGGCGACACGTCGAGCAGCACGGTCAGATTCGGTACGAGGCCACTGGTGGCCCAGCGCGAGATACGGGCGATCTCGGTCGGGGACAGGTCCCGGCCGGCGCCCTGGTAGGCCACCGAGGAGTCGATGTAGCGGTCGGAGATGACCACCGCGCCGCGCTCCAGGGCGGGCCGTACGACGGTGTCCACGTGCTCGGCGCGGTCGGCCGCGTACAGCAGGGCCTCGGCGCGGTTCGACAGGCCGGCGGACGACACGTCGAGCAGGATCGAGCGCAGCCGCTTGCCGACCGGGGTGGCCCCGGGCTCGCGCGTGACGACGACCTCGTGGCCCTTGGCCCGTATCCAGTCGGCCATCGCCTCGACCTGGGTGGACTTGCCGGCGCCGTCGCCGCCCTCCAGGGCGATGAAGAACCCGGCGTCGGACGCGGCCTGCACCGGCTCCCCGCCGCGCAGCGCCTCGCGCAGGTCGCGGCGCAGCGGTACGCCGCCGCGGTCATCGGCCTTAGCCAGGACGATGACGGCGACCGGCAGCAGCAGGGCGCCGACCAGCATCAGGGTGAAGGCCGCGCCGCCGTGCGCGAAGACGACCTCGCCGGCGGCCAGCCGGTGCGGTCCGATCAGGGCGGCCAGCAGCGGGGCGGCCACGGCCCCGACGGCCACGCAGACCCGGACGACGGCCTGCAGGTGCTCGGTGACCCGGGCCCTGCGGAACTCCTCGGTCTCCTGGTCGAGCAGCGTGTGCCCGGTGTTCGCGGCGACTCCCGCGGCGCCACCGGCCAGCAGCGAGAGGAACACCACCGTCGAGGTGTCCGGAACCAGCCCGGTCAGCAGCAGCGCCAGCCCGGCCACGCCGACGGCCAGCGCCAGCAGGCGTCGCCGGGACAGGGCGGGCAGGACCTTGCCGGCCTGCGTGGCGCGGATGCCCAGCGCGGTGCCGCCGAGCAGGGCCAGTACGAACAGCGAGAACGCGGCCGCTCCGCCCCCCAGGTCCGCGGCGTGCAGGACCGCCACGGCGGCGGCGGAGGCGATGGCTCCGGCGACGGCTCCGCAGACGAGGACGAGCAGCGGGATGGCCCCCGTACGCCCCTTCTCCGGCCGGTCCCCCGCCTTGGGGGCCCGCAGGCCCTCCAGCGGGGAGCGGGGCCGCGGGGTCTTCGTCGCAGGCAGCACGAGCGGGAGCAGCAGCGACACGGAGGCCGCGAAGAGGCCGGAGGCCACGTACGAGCCGAGGGCCGCCTGGTTCTCGGCGAACCAGCCGATGCCGAGGCCGAGCGCCTTGCCGATCAGCGTCGCGGCGAGCAGCGCGGCCGCGGCGACCGGCAGGGCGGCGAAGGCGGTACGCAGGTTCAGCCGGCGCAGGGCGTCGAGGTGATCGGGCAGCGGCCGTACGGTCGCCCCCTCCGGCGGCGGCGCCGGCAGCAGACCGGGCGCGGCGCTGTCCCTGGCCAGCCCCCACAGCCGCTCGGCGGCTCCGGAGACGAAGACGGTGGCGAGCAGGGCGGTCAGCGCGTTCGGGCCGATCCAGTCGAGCCACAGCGGGGCCACGACGAAGAGTCCGAGCCGGATCGCGTCGGCCCCGATCATCGTCCAGCGGCGGTCCAGCTTGCCGCCGGGGGCGGTGAGCTGGGACAGCGGCCCGAGGAGGACCGCGCCGAACAGGACGGTAGACAGTACGCGGACGCCGAAGACGGCGGCGACGGCGAGGGCCCAGCCGGCGTAACCACCGCCGAAGGCCCCCTGGTCCACTGCCGCCTGGAGGACCAGCAGCACCAGGACCAGCAGGGCGAGGGCATCGCCGATGCCGCTCACGAGCTGCGCGCTCCACAGACGGCGCAACCCGGGGGTGCGCAGCAGGGCGCGCACCGCGCGCTCGCGGGAGTCCGCGGCGAGGGCTTCGTCGTAGGAGGGGGCGGTGTCGGGGGTCTCGGCGGTGGCGGTCACGACCGTTGGCTGCTCGGCTCGCGTCATCCGCCCAGCCTATCCGCTGCGCTGGGCGGGTGCGGAGGGCTGTGGACAAGGTCGGAGTGTGACCCCGGACCCACCTTCCGGGGTCCGGCCCCGGGCCCGTGCCGCCGCTGCGCGGGGCTGGTCCCCTACCCGCCCTTCCACCGTTCCCAGGGCTCCGCCCTGACCCTCGGACCCCGGGCTGCGCCCGAGGCTCCTGGGGCTCCGCCCCAGACCCCGGTCCTCAAACGCCGGACGGCTGAAAAGCACAAAGCGGGGCCCGCGCGCAGTGCGCGGGCCCCGCTTCTGCGACTACTCGTCCGCCGGAGCGGCCGCCGCCGTCTTCTTCGCGGTCGTCTTCTTCGCGACCGTCTTCTTGGCCGTCGCCTTCTTGGCCGTCGTCGTCGTCTTGGCGGCAGCGGTCTTCGTCGCCGTCGCCTTCTTCGCCGGGGCCTTCTTCGCCGGGGCCTTCTTCGCGGGAGCCTTCTTGGCCGTCTTCTTGACCGGCCCCTTGGCGCGCTTCTCCGCCAGCAGCTCGTAGCCCCGCTCCGGCGTGATCGTCTCGACGTCGTCGTCCCGCCGCAGCGTCGCGTTCGTCTCGCCGTCCGTCACGTACGGACCGAACCGGCCGTCCTTGACGACCACCGGCTTCTCGCTGACCGGGTCCGTCCCCAGCTCCTTCAGCGGCGGCTTCGCGGCCGCGCGCCCCCGCTGCTTCGGCTGCGCGTAGATCGCGAGCGCCTGCTCCAGGGTGATGGCGAAGAGCTGGTCCTCGGTCTCCAGCGACCGCGAGTCCGTGCCCTTCTTCAGGTACGGGCCGTAGCGGCCGTTCTGCGCGGTGATCTCCGCACCCTCCGCGTCCACGCCGACGACCCGGGGAAGGGACATCAGGCGCAGGGCGTCCTCGAGCGTGACCGTGTCCAGGCTCATCGACTGGAACAGCGAGGCTGTCCGCGGCTTCACCGCGTTCTTGCCCGTCTTCGGCGTGCCCTCGGGCAGGATCTCCGTCACGTACGGCCCGTAGCGACCGTCCTTCGCGACGATTTCGTTCCCGCTGATCGGGTCCTTGCCGAGCTCGAACTCGCCGCTCGGCTTCGCGAAGAGCTCCTCCGCGTACTCGACCGTCAGCTCGTCGGGAGCCAGCTCCTCGGGGACGTCCGCCCGCTGGTGGCCCTCGGAGTCCTTCTCGCCGCGCTCCACGTACGGCCCGTAGCGGCCCACGCGCAGCACGATGCCCTCGCCGACGGGGAAGGAGGAGATCTCCCGGGCGTCGATCGCGCCCAGGTCGGTCACCAGCTCCTTCAGACCGCCGAGCGCGTCACCATCGGCCGGCACGACCTCGGTCGCGTCCTCCGCACCGAAGTAGAAGCGCTTCAGCCACGGCACGGACTGGGCCTCGCCCCGCGCGATGCGGTCGAGGTCGTCCTCCATCTTGGCGGTGAAGTCGTAGTCGACGAGCCGCCCGAAGTGCGTCTCCAGCAGGTTGACCACGGCGAACGACAGGAAGGACGGCACGAGCGCCGTGCCCTTCTTGAAGACGTACCCGCGGTCCAGGATCGTGCCGATGATCGACGCGTACGTCGACGGGCGGCCGATCTCCCGCTCTTCCAGCTCCTTGACCAGCGAGGCCTCGGTGTAGCGGGCCGGCGGCTTGGTCGAGTGGCCGTCGACCGTGATGTCCTCGGCCGACAGCGCGTCGCCCTCGGCGACCTGCGGGAGACGCTTCTCACGGTCGTCGAGCTCGGCGTTCGGGTCGTCCGCGCCCTCGACGTAGGCCTTCATGAACCCGTGGAAGGTGATCGTCTTGCCGGAGGCCGAGAACTCGGCGTCCCGGCCGTCGGCCGACCGGCCGCCGATCTTCACGGTCACCGAGTTGCCGACCGCGTCCTTCATCTGGGAGGCGACGGTGCGCTTCCAGATGAGCTCGTACAGGCGGAACTGGTCGCCGGTCAGACCTGTCTCGGCCGGGGTGCGGAAACGATCACCCGAAGGACGGATCGCCTCGTGCGCCTCCTGCGCGTTCTTGACCTTGCCCGCGTAGACGCGGGGCTTCTCCGGCAGGTACTCGGCGCCGTAGAGCTGCGTGACCTGCGCACGGGCCGCCGACACCGCGGTGTCGGAGAGCGTCGTGGAGTCGGTACGCATGTAGGTGATGAAGCCGTTCTCGTACAGCTTCTGCGCCACCTGCATCGTCGCCTTCGCACCGAAGCCGAGCTTGCGCGAGGCCTCCTGCTGGAGCGTCGTCGTACGGAACGGGGCGTACGGGGAGCGGCGGTACGGCTTGGACTCGACCGACCGGACAGCGAACGAGGTCTCCGCCAGCGCGGCGGCCAGCGCCCGCGCGTTCGTCTCGTCGAGGTGCAGCACCTCGCTCTTGAGCTGCCCCGTCGAACCGAAGTCGCGACCCTGCGCCACGCGCTTGCCGTCCACCGTGTTCAGGCGGGCGACCAGCGTGGAGGGGTCGGAGGCGTCACCGGCGCGGCCGGTGGCGAAGGTGCCGGTCAGGTCCCAGTACTCGGCCGAGCGGAAGGCGATGCGCTCGCGCTCCTTCTCGACCACCATGCGGGTGGCCACCGACTGGACGCGGCCCGCCGACAGCTTCGGCATGACCTTCTTCCACAGGACCGGCGAGACCTCGTAGCCGTAGAGGCGGTCGAGGATGCGGCGGGTCTCCTGGGCGTCGACCATGCGCTGGTTCAGCTCGCGCGGGTTGGCGACGGCGTCGCGGATCGCGTCCTTGGTGATCTCGTGGAAGACCATCCGGTGGACGGGGACCTTGGGCTTGAGGACTTCCTGCAGGTGCCACGCGATGGCTTCGCCCTCGCGGTCCTCATCGGTGGCGAGGAAGAGTTCGTCGGACTCGGCCAGCAGCTCCTTGAGCTTCCTGACCTGGGCCTTCTTATCGGCGTTGACGACGTAGATCGGCGCGAAGTCGTGCTCGACGTCCACACCGAGACGGCGGACCTCACCGGTGTACTTGTCGGGAACCTCGGCCGCGCCGCTGGGGAGGTCGCGGATGTGCCCGACGCTCGCCTCGACGACGTATCCGGGGCCGAGATAGCCCTTGATCGTCTTCGCCTTGGCAGGGGACTCGACGATGACGAGTCGGCGGCCGCCCTTTGCGGTCTCGCTAGTCGGGGACAACTTGGCTCTTCTCTCCGGTCGGCACTCGGTCGCAGTACGGCGACGCTGCGGAGTGTGACGGTACAACCCGCCCCCGTGTCAAACGGCAGAAGCCCGCAACGGCCACTCGAACGGTAACCCGACAAGTGCCATTTCTGCCGCCCGGATGCCGCGCCAGGCCCTGCGCACTCACCGGGCAGGGTGGCCGAAGGGCCGTCTGGCCCCGCCCCCGGACCCCTCTTCACGTCGGTGTTCTTGTGTCTTTACGGTCCTGCGCGCATTCGGGACGACCAGGCGAAACCCGGCGCGCCGCCGGAGCGTGAGCGACATCCGGCCGATCAGCCGGGGCCACGAACCGTGAGCCACGCCCCGGCCGGCCCGAAGCGCCCACCACGGCCGGTCCGACCAGCACCGGAGCCGCACGGCCGGTCCGATGCCGCCGGAGCGACACCATCCGGCGCCCCCGCCGGAGCGGGCACCGCCCGGGCGTCATCGCCGGAGCGGCACCGCCCCCGCCCTCACAGCCGTCCGAGGCACCAGACCCCGAGGGCCAGCGAGACCCCGCCGGCGAGCAGCGCCAGCGGTACGGCCACGACGGGGCGCACACCCTCGGCCACCGGCGCGCCGCGTACTGCGCGCGCCCCCGTCCAGGCCAGCAGAGCGCCCCCGAACAGCAGGAACACGGCCGCCGCGAAGATCGCCGGACCGTGCTCCATGCCGTCCCCCTCATCCCCCGGGCCGCTCTCGGGCTCCCCCCGGAACCCGCTGACCGGAGGATCGCAGCCCGGGGCGGACAGCAGGCGAACCCCGGGTGACATCCCGGCTCCGGCTCAGGGTCCCGCCCCGGCCCCGGCGCAGGTCCTGCCCCGGCTCCGACCGCCCGGACGCCGGTGTGCGCCGGGCGCACGGCCACCGCCGGCCTACTCCCCCGCGGCTTCCGCTCCGGCTTCCGCCCCGGTCAGCGGCTCCAGGAACCCCTGCTCCACCAGCATCCGGATCGCCTCGGGCGTCCGGTCCCGCAGGACCACCGGGTCCTCCTCCACCAATTGGGCGATGGCATCCAGAATCCGCCCCGCGCTCAGTGATCCGTCACACACCCCGGCGAAGCCCGCCCCGACCGTGTCGACCTTGGTGGCACGCCGCATGCCGCGGTTCTGCCGGAGCACGACGTGCTCCGGATCCTCCGCGCCGGGCGCGCCGACCTGCTCCTGCACGACCTCCGCGGTCAGCCGGAAATAGCCCGCGAGCAGGGCCGCGTCATCGTGGTCGCGCAGGTAGTCCTGGCGCGCGAAGTGCTCCAGGACGGCCTCACCGAGCGGCTGTTCCACCGAGTGCGGCCACTCCTCGACCACGATCGACGGCTCGGCCGCGTCGCTGCGCCGCAGCGTGATCCAGCCGAAGCCGACCGCCTTGGTCTTGCGGGCCTCGAACTCGTCCAGCCAGTCCTCGTACCGCTGTTCGTACTCGGCGGGGTCGGTGCGGTGGTCGCCCGCGTCGCGCAGCCACAGCTCCGCGTACTGCGTCACGTCCTGCACGTCACGCTGCACGATCCAGGCGTCGCAGCCGCGCGGCACCCAGGCCCGTACCCGGTCGTGCCAGTCCTCGCCGTCCACGTGCTGCCAGTTGCCCAGGAACTGCGCGTATCCGCCCGGGTTGAGCCGCGCCCCGGCCTCCTGGACCAGGGTCCGGCACAGGTCGTCGCCGCCCATCCCGCCGTCCCGGTACGTCAGCCGGGCTCCCGGGGAGATCACGAACGGCGGATTCGACACGATCAGGTCGTACGTGGCCTCGCCGACCGGCTCGAACAGCGACCCGGCGAGCAGTTCCGCCTCGGGGGCTCCCGACAACGCCAGCGTCAACCGGGTGAATTCCAGGGCCCGCGGGTTGACATCGGTCGCCGTGACCCGGGTCGCGTGCTGGGCGGCGTGCAGCGCCTGGATCCCGGATCCGGTGCCGACGTCGAGGGCCGAGCCGACCGGCGTACGGACGGTGATCCCGGCCAGCGTCGTGGAGGCGCCACCGACGCCGAGGACCACGCCCTCCTCGCGGCTGCCGATGCCACCGGCCCCGCCGACGGCGCAGCCGAGGTCGGAGACGATGAACCAGTCCTCGCCGTCGGGACCGCCGTACGGGCGCACGTCCACGGTGGCGTGCAATTCGTCACCCTCCTGCCTCAACCAGCCGTCGGCCAGCGCCGCGTCCACGGGCAGGGCGGCCGCGGCGTGCACGTACGGCACCGGCTGCCGCAGCAGGAACAGCCGGGTCAGGCTCGCGAGCGGCCCGTCGCCGTGGCTCCGCGTGGCGCGCAGGGCGGGGACCGTCTCGCTGCGGGCCAGGGCGGCGTACGCCGGGGCGCCGAGCAGGTCGAGCAGCCCGTCGGCGGTGAAGCCCGCGGCGAGCAACGCGGCGCGGAGCTCGGCCGCGCGGGCCGACGAGGGGAGGTGGGCGGGCAGACCGGGGGGAAGGCTGGTGGTACTCACCCGCCCATTGTGGCCGCTGCCGCCGCCAATGCCCGCGCCACACGGCCTTCGGCGTGGGCGCCCGGCGCGCCCCGCGAGCTCCCGCCCGGGGACGGCGGCCCGGGACGGGCCCCGACGGGGCGCAGCTCCGTACGGCTCGCGCCGTCCGCGGAGTGTCGGCCGTCCTGTCCGCGGCCCCGCCCCCGGACAGGCGCCCGGGCATGCGCCGGGGCGGCCGGGGTCCCGAAGGATCCCGGCCGCCCCGGTGCGGAACTTTGCGGAACTTCTGGAACTGCCAGGACTTCCGGAACCGCTAGGACTTCGCCGGCGACGGAGTCGTCACCTGGCAGCCCTTCTGACTGTTCATCGCCTTGTCGAGCCCGCCCGCCTTGAGCTGGTCGAGGGCTTCCTTGCCGCCCTTGGTCGCTTCCTCCAGGCCGCCCGCGACCTCCTTGAGGCCCTCGGCGAACTTGCCCTGGTCCTTGGCGTCGAGGGCGTCCATCTTCGTCTTCAGGGCGGTGTAGCCCGCCGACGTGGACTCGAAGCCCATGACCGCCGCGGCCGAGGTCTTCTCCCCGTCCTTGACGGGCGGAACTCCCGCGTCCGTCAAGGCCGTACCCATCGCCTTGTACGACTCGGACATGGTCCCGAAGGCCGCCGAGTCGGTCGACTGGACCTCCTCGGGCTTGCTGCTCTCGGTCGCCACCCGCTTGATGTCGGCATTCGCCTTCTCGATCTTCTCGAGCTGGGGCTGCCAGTTGTCGCAGACCTTCTTGGCCCAGGCGTCGGTCTTCTTGTCGCCGTCGTCCCCGCCACAGCCGGACAGGACGAGCATCAGCACCGCAGCGCCCGATACCGCGGCCGCAAGCTTCTTGTTCACCGGATTGGTCCCTTCGAAGGCTCTCGGCCCGGAAGATACACGTCCACCATCGGGGAAACGCAAAGGCGGACGGACGGCGCGTCAGTCCGCGCCCCCCGTCCGCCGTTCGGGCGTACGGTCGAGTCGAGTCGAGCCGGGTGGAACCGGGTCGGGCCCGAGACGGCCGTCTCAGGCCCGCGCGAGCCGTCTCAGGAGGAGACCGCCGCCGCCGGGTCGGCCTGCTGGCCCACCCGTTCCGCGGTCGCGCCCTCGTCCGCCCCGTCGTCGCCCACGGCGATGCCGCGGCGCTTGGAGACGTAGACCGCACCGACGATGACGCCGATGGCGAGCACGGCGACGATCGCCCGTACGGTCGGGCTGGCGTCGTCCCCGTAGCTGAACTGCACGATCGCGGGGGCGATCAGCAGCGCCACCAGGTTCATGACCTTGAGCAGCGGGTTGATGGCGGGCCCGGCGGTGTCCTTGAACGGGTCGCCGACGGTGTCGCCGATGACGACCGCCTCGTGCGCCGCACTGCCCTTGCCGCCGTGGTGCCCGTCCTCGACGAGCTTCTTCGCGTTGTCCCACGCGCCACCGGAGTTGGCGAGGAAGACCGCCATCAGGGTGCCGGTGCCGATCGCACCGGCGAGGAAGGATCCGAGCGCCCCGACGCCGAGCGTGAACCCGACGGCGATCGGGGTGAGGACGGCGAGCAGCCCGGGCGTGGCGAGTTCGCGCAGCGCGTCCTTGGTGCAGATGTCCACGACGCGCCCGTACTCGGGCTTCTCGGTGTAGTCCATGATCCCGGGGTGCTCCCGGAACTGGCGGCGCACCTCGTAGACCACCGCGCCCGCCGAGCGGGAGACGGCGTTGATGGCGAGGCCCGAGAACAGGAACACGACGGCCGCGCCCAGGATCAGCCCGACCAGGTTGTTGGGCTGCGCGATGTCCAGGCTGAGGTTCATCTCCCCGGCGGCCTTGACGCCGACTTCCTTGACCGCGTTGGCGATGGCGTCGTTGTACGAGCCGAAGAGCGCGGCCGCGGCGAGCACGGCCGTGGCGATGGCGATGCCCTTGGTGATGGCCTTGGTGGTGTTGCCCACCGCGTCCAGGTCGGTCAGGACCTGCGCGCCGGCGCCCTCGACGTCCCCGGACATCTCCGCGATGCCCTGGGCGTTGTCGGAGACCGGACCGAAGGTGTCCATGGCGACGATGACGCCGACGGTGGTGAGCAGACCGGTGCCGGCCAGCGCCACGGCGAAGAGCGCCAGCATGATCGAGGTGCCGCCGAGCAGGAACGCCCCGTACACGCCGAGCCCGATGAGCAGCGCCGTGTAGACGGCGGACTCCAGGCCGACCGAGATGCCGGCGAGCACGACCGTTGCCGCGCCCGTCAGGGAGGACTTGCCGATGTCCCGGACGGGACGCCGGTTGGTCTCGGTGAAGTAGCCGGTGAGCTGCTGGATCAGGGCCGCGAGCACGATGCCGATGGCGACGGCGACGAGCGCCAGGATCCGCGGGTCGCCGGCGTGCCCGGAGATCGCGGTGTCCTCGACACCGCGGAGCTCCTTGTAGGTGCCCGGCAGGTACGCGTAGACGGCGATCGCGACGAGGACCATCGAGATGGCGGCGGAGATGAAGAAGCCGCGGTTGATGGCGGTCATGCCGCTGCGGTCGGTGCGCCGCGGGGAGACCGCGAAGATGCCGATCATCGCGGTGACGACCCCGATGGCGGGGACGATCAGCGGGAAGGCCAGACCCAGGTCGCCGAAGGCGGCCTTGCCGAGGATGAGGGCCGCCACGAGGGTGACGGCGTACGACTCGAAGAGGTCGGCGGCCATTCCCGCACAGTCTCCGACGTTGTCGCCCACATTGTCGGCGATGGTCGCGGCATTGCGCGGGTCGTCCTCCGGAATGCCCTGCTCGACCTTGCCGACCAGGTCGGCGCCGACGTCGGCGGCCTTGGTGAAGATGCCGCCTCCGACACGCATGAACATCGCGATGAGCGCGGCACCGAGGCCGAAGCCCTCCAGGACCTTGGGCGCGTCGGCGGCGTAGACGAGCACGACGCAGGATGCGCCGAGCAGGCCGAGGCCGACGGTGAACATGCCCACCACGCCGCCGGTGCGGAACGCGATCCGCATGGCCTTGTGGGAAACCTCGGTGAGGTCCTTGGCCGGCTCGCCCTCGGCGGGGGTGGCCTCGCGCGCGGCGGCGGCGACGCGGACGTTGGCACGGACCGCGAGGCGCATGCCGATGTAGCCGGTGGCGGCCGAGAAGATGGCGCCGACGAGGAAGAAGGCGGAGCGCCCCGACCTCTGCGTCCAGTCGTCGGCGGGGAGCAGGAAGAGCAGGAAGAACACGACGACGGCGAAGACGCCGAGCGTGCGGAGCTGCCGGCCGAGGTAGGCGTTGGCGCCTTCCTGGACGGCGGCGGCGATCTCCTTCATGGAGTCGGTTCCCTCGTCGGCGGCGAGGACCTGGCGGACCAGGATCTGCGCGACGACGAGCGCGGCGATGGCCACGGCCGCAATGACGATCACGATGAGCCGATTGTCATCCGTGAGTACTGCGGATGCCAGGTCCGTGGTGCGACCCGGCGCGATAGGGGTGAAGAGCCCCGTCATTCGTCCTCCTTGACGTGATGAGCTCAAGATGTGGACGGATTGTAGGGAGCGCGACCCGATCAAAACAGTACGCAGGAAACGGAATTGGCCCGCACTTGCTCCTCACCAATAGATCTGGTCACTCCATTACGCTCGAAAGCGGTAACGGGGCAAAAGCATTGACGCTTGATCAGCGATCAATAAACCCGGCGGAGAACGATCACTCAATGGATCTACACTCACCCGAAAGGCCCTGCTCGGCAGGGCATTGAATAAGATCGGAAGATACGTCGGCACGCGCGGCGGAACATCATCGGCGCCCACTCACCCGGTGCTTCCCACGCCTTACCGGCGCCCGCCCGGTCCCCCGTCGCCGGACGACCACCCTCCGGGCACTGCCCGCGTCAGAGCCCGACCGGGGCACGAAACCGACGGGGAAGCGGCAAACCAAAGGGGCGGGACGAAAACCCGCCGGGCCCCACGAGAACCCGCCAGCCCCGTCCCGGGGCAGCAGAAAGCCCCCACCCAGGGCGACACGGCACCACCCCCGGGCAGCACGAAAACCCGCCGGGCGGCCCGAAGGCAGCCCGGCGGGCACGAAACGTGTGCGCGGCCCAGCGGCGGCCGGGCAACGACCGACCGGCGCCGGAGGCCGACCGGCGGCCGCCAGCGGCCGGGAAGGGCCGGGCAGCAGCCGTCAGCCGCCGGGAAAGGCCCGAGCGGCAGCCGTCAGTGGCCGGAAAGGCCCGAGCAGCAGCCGGCTACGCCAGTTCGGACGTCCCCGCGACGGGCCAGCTCATCCGGATGGTTCCACCGGTCTCACCGCTGATGACCTCGACGTCGTCGACCAGGCCGCTGATCACGGCGAGGCCCATCTCGTCCTCGCCGTCGATGTCGGGGTCCAGTACGGCGTCGATTCCGGGCACGGCGTCAGCCGGACCGCCGGCCGGTCCGGGTACTTCGTCGCTGACCTCGATGGAGAACACCTTCTCCTCCTCGGTCAGCACCACCCGGACGGGCGCGGTGAGTCCGTTGGTGCGGTGCAGTCCGACGGCACGCGAGCAGGCCTCGCCCACGGCGAGGCGGACCTCGTCGAGGACGGCTTCCTCCACACCGGCCCGCCGCGCCACGGCGGCCGCGACCAGGCGGGCCGTCCGGACGTGTTCGGGCTGGGCGCTGAAGCGCAGTTCAACGGTGGCCATGCGCGTCCCCCTCGGACTACGGGCGTGCCTTACAGGGGCCCGGACCGCTTGTGGCCCGGTACCCCCCGCTCCATCTTCGGCAGTTTCGCCGCCGAGCGCCGTCAGTCGGTGGCGTTGACGGCGTCTTCCACCGAGTTGTGGATCGGAAACACCTTGGTCAGACCGGTGATTCGGAAGATCTTCAGGATGCGCTCCTGGTTGCAGACCAGACGCAGCGAGCCCTCGTGCGCGCGGACGCGCTTGAGGCCTCCCACGAGCACACCAAGCCCGGTGGAGTCGAGGAAGTCCACTCGCTCCATGTCGACAACCAGGTGGTAGCTGCCGTCGTTCACCAACTCGACCAACTGCTCGCGCAGCTTGGGCGCGGTATACACATCAATCTCGCCACCGACCTCCACGACCGTACGGTCGCCGACAGTGCGAGTCGACAGGGACAGGTCCACGGATCCTCCAGCACCTTGCTATCGAGCGGCGCCCCCCAGGGGCCTCCCCACCCGGAGGTGGGAGAGGGATTGGCTGCCGCGATGGCATTCAATCACTTACCGGCAGGCGCGCACGACGCCTTCGGACCATTGTCCCGCACGCCGATGACACACTCGGTTCCAATGGCCAACACTCACCGTCCCGGTCCGCCCACGGCACCCGAGGACATCAGACCCACTCCCGACACGGTCCTGGACCGGCTGTCACGGGGGCCTTCCCGGGCTGCGCGCATCACCCATACGGAGCACTTGCCCCCTCGGGAGGGTCGTCATGCGGTCTGGCCCGATCGCATCCGAACTGATGTCGTAGCCGCGATTGCGGCCGCCGGGATCGACCATCCGTGGGAACACCAGGCCGCGGTCGCCGAGCACGCCCTCGACGGGCAGTCCGTGATCGTCGCCACGGGCACCGCCTCGGGCAAGTCGCTGGCCTACCTCGCGCCCGTGCTCTCCGCCCTCGCCGACGGGGCCGAGGCGCCCAACGGCAGGGGGGCGACCGCCCTGTACCTGGCCCCGACCAAGGCCCTGGCCGCCGACCAGCGGCGCGCCGTACGGGAACTGGCCGGTCCGCTCGGAAACGCCGTCCGGCCCGCGGTCTACGACGGGGACACGCCCTTCGAGGAGCGCGAGTGGGTGCGTCAGTACGCCAATTACGTCCTCACCAACCCCGACATGCTGCACCGCGGGATCCTCCCGGCCCACCCGCGCTGGGCCTCCTTCCTGCGGGCCCTGCGCTACGTGGTCATCGACGAGTGCCACACCTACCGGGGCGTCTTCGGCTCCCACGTCGCCCAGGTCCTGCGGCGGCTGCGGCGGCTGTGTGCGCGCTACGGCTCCGATCCCGTGTTCCTGCTGGCCTCCGCGACCGCGAGCGACCCGGCGACCGCCGCGTCCCGGCTGACCGGCCTGCCGGTGGTGGAGGTCGCCGACGACGCCTCCCCGCGCGGCGAGGTCGTCTTCGCCCTGTGGGAGCCGCCCCTGACCGACCTCAAGGGCGAGCGGGGCGCACCCGTACGCCGCACGGCCACCGCCGAGACCGCCGATCTCCTCACCGACCTGGTCGTCCAGGGCGTCCGGACGGTCGCCTTCGTCCGCTCCCGGCGCGGAGCCGAGCTGATCGCGGTGATCGCCCAGGAGAAACTCGCCGCCGTGGACCGCTCGCTGCCCCGGCGGGTCGCGGCCTACCGGGGCGGCTACCTGCCCGAGGAGCGCCGGGCCCTGGAGCGGGCCCTGCACTCCGGCGAGCTGCTCGGCCTGGCCGCGACGACCGCCCTGGAGCTGGGCGTGGACATCTCCGGCCTGGACGCCGTACTGATCACCGGCTACCCGGGCACCCGCGCCTCCCTGTGGCAGCAGGCCGGCCGTGCCGGGCGCTCGGGCCACGGCGCCCTGGCGGTGCTGATCGCCCGCGACGACCCGCTGGACACCTATCTGGTCCACCACCCCGAGGCCCTCTTCCGGCAGCCGGTGGAGGCCACGGTCCTGGACCCCGACAACCCGTACGTCCTGGCCCCCCACCTGTGCGCGGCGGCGGCCGAGCTGCCGCTGACGGAGCCCGACCTCGACCTCTTCGGCCCGGCGGCGCGCGAGCTCCTCCCCCAGCTCGAAGGGGCGAAACTGCTGCGCCGCCGGGCCACGGCCTGGCACTGGACCCGCCGGGAACGGGCCTCGGACCTCACCGACATCCGGGGCGGCGGCGGACGCCCGGTCCAGATCGTCGAGGCCGCCACGGGCCGGCTGCTGGGCACGGTGGACGAGGAGGCGTCCCACAGCGCCGTCCACGACGGGGCGGTCCACCTCCACCAGGGCCGCACGTACCTGGTGAAGCACCTGGACCTGGAGGATTCCGTCGCGCTGGTCGAGGAGGCGAACCCGCCCTTCTCCACGACGGCCCGCGACACGACCGCCATCTCCGTCCTGGAGACCGAGACGGAGATCCCCTGGGGCCGGGGCAGGCTCTGCTTCGGCTCGGTGGAGGTCACCAACCAGGTGGTCTCCTACCTGCGCCGCAAACTGATCACCGGCGAGGTCCTCGGCGAAGCCAAACTGGACCTGCCGCCCCGCACCCTGCGCACCCGGGCCGTGTGGTGGACGGTCACCGAGGACCAGCTCGACGAGGCCCGGATCAACCCGGAGATCCTCGGCGGGGCCCTGCACGCCGCCGAGCACGCCTCCATCGGCCTGCTCCCGCTCTTCGCCACCTGCGACCGCTGGGACATCGGCGGGGTCTCCGTCCCGCTGCATCCCGACACCCTCCTCCCGACGGTCTTCGTCTACGACGGCCACCCGGGCGGAGCCGGCTTCGCGGAGCGCGCCTTCCACACGGCCCGCGCCTGGCTGACGGCGACCCGCGACGCGATCGCCGCCTGCGAATGCGAGGCCGGCTGCCCCTCCTGCATCCAGTCCCCCAAGTGCGGCAACGGCAACGACCCCCTGCACAAGCGCGGCGCCGTCCGCCTCCTCACCCACCTCCTCGCGGAATCCCCACCCCCCGCCCCACCAGCGACCCCCTGAGTTCCCGACGGCGGCCCAACCACCGGAAACCCCGGAAACCAAGGCCCCACAGATCGGTCGGCGATTGGCTGAATATCGCCCCTACTGCCCCTGCCACCCCCGCCCCGAACCCCCGCCGTCCACCCCATCCCCCTCCCAGCCCCACCTCCCGGGCACCCTCGCCCCTCCTGGGCGGAAGAACGGGCCCCCTCGGCCGCTCCCGGACGGGGCAACGGGCCACCTCGGCCCCTCCCGGACGGGGGAGCAGACGCCCTCAGCCCCTCCCGGACAGGAGGGCGGACGCCCTCGGCCTCGGCCGCTCCTGGGCCGGGGCGCTCACGGCCCTCCCGACCGCGCCGACCGGGCACGCATGGCCCGCACTGCCCGCACGGCCTTGGGTCCGGGCGGCCCAGGCCCCGTGGGACCCTGCCCTGCCTGGGGATCGAGTCCCTCCGGGGCCGCGGCTTCCGGCGGACTCCGGCCTTCCCCGGCGACCGGGCCGTACGAGGCCCTCACCGGGGCTCCCCGGGCAGTGGCGGGCCCGCGCGGGAGCGGAGCCCGGGTCCGAAGGGGCCCGTGGGGGCGCGGGCGGTGATCTCCGCGACCTCGCCCGTCACCACGCAACTGGTGACCTGCGCGCCCTGCGCCACGGCCACCCGTACCGCCGTGGCGCAGGCGGCCTCCGGGCCGTGGGCCCAGCTCGCCGCCGCGGCGAGGGCGGCCAGGTCGGCGGCGGCCGCGGCACGGTGCCGGGAGACCACCGCCTGCCCGAGCAGGAGCACCCCGCCGAACACCGCCATCAGCACGGTCACCACCACGACCCCCCACACCGTGGCGGACCCCCGATCCCGATCCCCGTCCCAGCCCGGACCCCAGTCCCGGCCCCAACACCGACCGGGACCCCGGTCCCGACCCCGGTCCCGGTCCCGACCCCAGTCCCGGCCGCGACCCCGGTCACGACCCCGGCCCCAGCCCGGACCCCGGCCCGGGCCCCGCAGGCGGCCTTGCTGCGGCTCCGCCGGGCCATCCCCGCGACGGGTCATGGTGGCGGCCCCACGGTGTCCTCCGCCAGGGCGGCGGCCAGGGCGGTGAGCCGTACCGGCAGTGCGGCCGGGCCCGGGGCCGGAGCCGAGACGCGGACCCGCCACAGGTCACCCGTCCGCGCGAGTTCTACCCGCGCCCCGGGCGGGGCCGCGGCCACGGCCGCCGCCACCGCCGCGTCCGCCGGCTCCGACCGGGCCGCCGCCCGGGCACCGGCCCGAGCGGCGTCCACACACCGGATCTGCGCGGAGGCCGCCATCAGCGCCCACACCAGCAGCGCCGCGAACAGCACCAGCGCCGGAATCACCAAGGCCGTCTCCGCCGTCACGAATCCGTGGTCAGAACGGCGCATCGAGTGCCTTCCCGATGGTCGACTGGAGTGCCGTCGCGACCAGTTCACTCGTCACCACCTTGTACAGAACGGCGGCGAACGCACACGCCGCGATCGTGCCCATGGCGTATTCAGATGTGGACATTCCCGCATCGCCCGCACGACGCCTCAGTCCCGCAAGCCCCGTCAGTACCGCCCGCATCCGAAACCAGTTGATCGACATGAGAACCTCCCGTTGATTCAGCTTTTTGACGTGACCTCAGATGGTCATTTCAGGTGGTCATTTGAGGTGGCCTTTGAGGTGGCGGACGCGGCTGATCATTCGCCGGTCGTCCAGCCGGTCATTCGCCCGTCCATTTACCTGATCGTTCGCCCGGTCAGATCAGGCGCCCCTCCAAGCGGACAGGCCTCCGGACGGCCCCTCCGGTGGCACTCCCCAACCCTCCAACTGCCGTCCTCACCCGCCGGAGAGGAGGCCGGAGGCCATTCCCATCACCACCGGCGCCACTCCCAGCGCGAGGAAGGCGGGGAGGAAGCACAGGCCCACCGGAGCCGTGACGAGGACCGCCGCCCGCTGCGCGCGGGCCATCGCCCGGCGCGCGCGGTCCGCCCGGAGCGTCGACGCGAGCCGGGAGACGGGTTCCGAGGCGGGCGCACCCGTGCGCGCGGAGCGTTCCAGGCACTCGGCCAGGGCGCGGGCTCCCGGTATCTCCGCCAACCTCCCCCACGCGGCTCCCGGATCGCCTCCGAGCCGCAGCTCCGCCCCGGCCATCGCCAGCCGTTCGCCCACCGGGCCGCCTAGCGACTCCCCGACCGCCTCGGCTGCGTCCACCGGCCCCGCTCCGGCAGCCAGGCACGCGGCCAACAGGTCCGCGGCGAACGGAAGCTGGCGCTCAGCCTCCCCGAGGTCCACCCCCGCCGCCGGCCGTCGCCGCGCGAGCCACCTGCGGACCGCGAACCCCGCCGCGCAGCCGACCGCCACGCCCGCGAGCCCGCCGATCAGCAACCAGGCCACCGCCAGCGCTCCGGCCGGCCCCGCCCAGGCCGCGGGTGCCGCCCGCAGCCGGGGCCCGGGCAGCGGCCGCCTGCGCGCCGCCTCCACCGCGAGCAGGCGGGCGAGCCGGCGCCGGGTGGCCCGCGCCCTGATGCGGGCCGCCACCACCGACCCCGCGCACAGCGCCGCCGCCGCGAGGCACAGGGCCGCCCCCAGCCTGTGGATGGCGAAGCCGTCCATCACCGCTCCCCCACCCGTACGATCCGTCGGCACCACAGCAGCCCCACCGTTTCCAGCACCGCGCCCGTGAGCAGGCAGCCCCACCCCACCGGCGTGTGCAGGAGCACCCGCAGCGGATCGGCGCCCAGCCCGGTACCGATCAGCAGGCCGACTCCCGGGAGCAGGGCCAGCACCGCCGTCGTCGATCTCGCTCCCGTGAGCTGGGCGCGCAGTGATTCCTCCCGGTCCCGCTCGGCCCGCAGGGCCACCTCCAGCCGGTCCAGTCCGGCGGCCAACCCGGCGCCGCCGTCCACCGAGACCCGCCAGCAGGCCGCCATCGCCGCCAGCCCCTCCGCGCCGGGCTCCCGCGCCGCCTGCCGCAGTGCCGCGGTGACGTCCCCTCCGAAGGCCGCGGCCGCCAGGACCCCGGCCTCCGCGGCTCCCGGCCCGCCGGGGCCCGACACCGTCCGGCGCATCGCCTCGGTCAGCGCCCGGCCCGGCTGCGCCCCGGCGCGGAGCTCGCCCACCACCGCGCCGCACAGGGCCACCACCTCGGCGGCCCGCACCGTCCGGGCACGCGCCCGCCGGCCGGTCCGCAGCCACCGGCGCACCAGCGGCACCGCCGCCGCCCCGGCGAGCAGCGGGATCACCGACCCGCCCAGCAGCGCGAGCGCCAGCCCTGCCCCGAGGCAGGCCCACTCCCGGCTGCGCGCGGCCCTGACCTGGACCCCGGCCAGCAGCCGCTCCCAGGGCGGCGGTCCCACCGGTACCGGCGGCCCGGACCCGGCCAGCACCGCCCTGGCCCGCCGGGACACCCCGTCGGCCCCGGCCAGGGCCCAGGCCGCCGCTCCGGCGCCCAGCACCCCAGCGCACAGCACCCCGGCCCCCAGCACCCCGGCGAACACCGCCGGCGCCGCCGCCCCGGCGCTCACCGGGCACCCGCCAGCAGCGGGCGCAGCCGCTCCCAGCCCCGGTCCCGTACGAACCCCCGGGCGCCCCAGCGCAGCGCCGGCACGGTGACCACGAGCCCGGCCGGGTCCCGCTCCAGGACGTGCACCTCGGCGACCCGGCGCCGGCCGGCCCGGTCCCGTACGAGGTGGACCACCAGGGTCAGCGCGGCCGCCAACTGGCTGTGCAGGGCGGCCCGGTCGAGCCCGGCGGCCGTCCCGAGGGCCTCCAGCCGGGCCGGCACATGGGCGGCGGCGTTCGCGTGGACCGTGCCGCAGCCCCCCTCGTGACCCGTATTGAGGGCGGCCAGCAGGTCGGCGACCTCGGCTCCCCGGACTTCGCCGACGACGAGGCGGTCCGGCCTCATCCGCAGCGCTTGGCGGACCAGGTCGGCGAGGGTGACCTGGCCGGCGCCCTCCTGGTTGGCGGGCCGGGTCTCCAGCCGGACCACGTGCGGATGGTCGGGCCGCAGCTCGGCCGAGTCCTCGGCGAGCACGATCCGCTCCCCGGGGCCGACCAGCCCGAGCAGGGCGCTGAGCAGGGTGGTCTTCCCGAACCTGAGACTAAGACACCTCGCTGGTGCCAGACTTGGCCGATGAAGCCCATTCGCCCCGGATCCGACCGGCTCATCCGCGCCGTCATCTACGTCCGCATCTCCCAGGACCGCACCGGCGCCCACCTCGGCGTCGACCGCCAGATGGAAGACTGCAAAGCCCTCGCAGCCAGCCGCGGGTGGGACGTCGTCGAGACCTACATCGACAACGACATCTCCGCCTACTCGGGCAAGAAGAGGCCCGACTACCGCCGCATGCTTGACGACTTGGAGCAGGGCACCGCCACCGTCGTCATCGCCTGGCACACCGACCGCCTGCACCGCTCCCCCACCGAGCTGGAGGAGTACATCGACCTGAGCCAGCGCCGCGGCGTCGATACCCACACCGTGCAGGCCGGCGACCTCGACCTGTCGACCTCATCGGGCCGGATGACGGCGCGCATTCACGGCGCGGTCGCCCGGCACGAGTCGGAGCACAAGGCCGAACGCGTCGCCCGGTCCCGCCTACAGAAGGCGCAGGCTGGAAAGTGGGGCGGTGGCATCCGTCCGTTCGGGTGGGGCCTGCCCACCGGCGAGACGCGCAAGAAGGTCGACAGGGCGACGGGCGAGGAGGTCGAAGTGCCCGTCCTCGACATGGACCAGCTCGTCCCCGAGGAGGCCGAGGCGGTCCGGGTCGGCATCGACATGCTCCTGTCGGGCGGGACCATCAAGGGCTGGTGCCGGTGGCTCGCCGACAAGGGCCTGACCACGACCCGCGGGAATCTAGTCGGGCACGTGGAAGCCCGGGACATGCTGATGCGCGCGAGGAACGCCGGCATCGCCGTCTACAGAGGCGAGGAGATCGGGCCCGGGAACTGGGCGGCGATCGTCCCCGAGGAGAAGCACCGCGCTGTCGTCGCGGTCCTGATGGACCCGAACCGGCGGACGACGCCCGGCGCTCAGCCCAAGTGGCTGGGGTCCCTGCTGTACCGGTGCGGGCGGGGCGACTGCACGGAGACTGTGTACGTGACGCAGTCCGGTGGCCGGCGCTACCCGAGCTACCGGTGCAAGACCGCGCACGGTGGCGGCCGCCAGGCGGCGAAGGTCGACGAGTACGTGCAGGACACGGTCATCGCCCGCCTGTCACGCGAGGATGCGGTCGACCTGCTGCTGCCCGGACCGTCCGACGTGAACGTCGCCGCGCTGCAGGTGGAGAGCGAACAGATCCGCCGGCGCCTCACCGACCTGGCCGCCCTGTTCGGGTCTGGGCAGATCGACATGAACCAGTTCACCGAGGGCTCGGACGTAGCCCGCGCACAGCTCGACGGGGTGACCCAGCAGATGGCCCGGGCCGCGGTGAAGGACCCGCTGGTGAAGCTCGTCGGCGCGAAGAACGTCGGCAAGGCCTGGCACGCCCTACCCCTCGAGGAGAAGCGCGGCGTCCTCCGCACGCTCGTCACCGTGACGCTCACGCCTCCGCGGCTCGGCCCCATGCCCGACGGCGGTCGCTTCGATTACGAAGCCGTCAAGTTCGTGTGGCTGCGAGGCATGGAGGCGCGTTCCTAGGCGTGCACATACTCGACGACAAGGTCCGTCAAGAGTTCGGCTAGATGCACGCGGTACCCATTTTCCAGTGACAACTGATCCCTTATAGCGGCCACGGGCTTATTCCCTTCAGCCGCGCTCGCGACAGCGAGCAACCACTCTCCGGACTCGGATTCCATATCCGATTCTGATAGGCGGTTAAATCTTGCCAATTCCCCCCTTGCCGCCTCCTGCAAAGCCTTGGCCTCCGCATCCACAACTCGCGGGATCGGGATCCGGGCGGCCTCATACACGGCATATGCCCTGATCACGGCTTCGCCATACTGCTCCAGGATCAGCTCGATATCGGCCCTTAGCGGACCCGAGTCCGAGTCCCGCCGGTAGGCATAGATCGCTTGCGTGAGACGCAACCCAGCCTCGACATTATGCAGGTTCCATCGGGCGATCTGCAGGGCCTGTTCAGCATTATGCACATCCTTTCCCCTCTCCAGCGCTGAACGCTGGATCCCCGCAAGAAGAGAATCCAAGGGAGTGGTCTCGGACAGGAATTCATCAATTCCAGTCTCGAGAATGCGCGACAGCGCCACAACCTCAGCGAACAGGACAGGGCGATCTGCCGCCTCAGTCTTGGCCACCGTGGTCTGCCGCCAGTTGAAGCCGCATGCCGCCATCGCCCTGGCCAGACCATCCTGCGACAACTCAGCCTCTTGCCGCGCGGCGCGCAGCCGCGCGCCGAAAGCTCTCGGCACATCAGCGATCGGCAAGACCTGGGCTTGCGCCACCGCATCTCCGTTGGCTGGCGTTGGTTGACGCTTATCCCTCATGAGGATGAAGGCTACCCGAGAGCGCATCCTTGTAAAGGTTGACAGGCGACGATCCGGCCACCATGCTCCTCCAGTATCGGGATGTTGATCCCGTCATCCCTCTGGAGGTTGCCGGTGGAGCAGTACTTGACGACCGTGGAAGTCGCCAGGAGGTACCGGACGAGCCCGGCCACGGTCCGCTACTGGCGGCACACCGGCTACGGACCGGTCGGCATCAAGGTCGGGCGCAAGGTCCTCTACGCCGCTGCCGAGATCGAGCGCTTCGAACAGGCGCTCGTCGGCTCACAGGAGGGCGCCGCGTGATCGGCCCGAGGGGCCGGAACCTGGCCCAGAACGACGACAGCGCCGCGGATGCAACCGCGACGCCATCTGTCGAGCGAAACGAATCCAGCTGCATGCAGAAGTCAGGAACGCTCATGCCCAGTGTAGAAGCCCCGTCCTTCCTCGCCAAGGCGGAACCCGGCCAGCCCGTGACCCCGCTGTCGGCCACCATCCCCACCCTCGACCGCGTCTTTGAGGCCAGCCTCGACCAGCTGACCGCCGAGCTGCACGTCAAGGTCATCACCTCGAAGGACCTGACCGACCCGAGCTTCTTCGGCTGCGTCATCGTCCGCTACCAGAGGATCAGCATCATGCTCTCCCCGAACCTCGGAGAGTTCGAAGCGGACTTCTTCACCCGCTACCTGATCGCCCAGGCGTACAAGCTCGACATGACCCCGCTGCCGACGCCGTTCGCGGTCGAGGTCAGCCCCCTGATCGAGGGGGTGCCCGCATGAACGCCTTCTCCTCCGACGCGACCGCGACCTCCGTCGAGGCGTGCCGCCGGGCCGACCAGCCCCCACTCACCCCGGGCAGTCTCCGCGTTCTCGTGCAGATCCAGGAGATGAAGGTCGGGCAGGACGAGAACTACATCGCCTTCCTCAACCTCCTCGCCAGCCACATCTGGGAAGCAGGCGACGCCACGGCGGTCCTCGCCCAGGTCCAGGACATCATCCTGGCTGCGCGGGCCCCCGCAAGGCCGTGCACGGTTCACGCCTGGTGCGTCGAGACAGGCGACCACTTCGAGCACTACTCGAAGTTCATCGAGGCCCCCACCCCGGACCACTTCGGAAATCCGGTTCTGTCCGCCGGTCTGACCGACTTCAGGGGCACGACCATCGTGGGGCTCCTGGACCTGGACCTCACCCCGGCTGCGGCTCGCATCCGGATCGCGGAGCTCCGAACGCACCTAGACAACGTCGAGGCGCTGGTTACCACCGCTGAGGCGTCCGCCGGATGACCGCCACCGCCAAGACCGCGTCGGCCGAGGGTTCCCTCGGCCGGCCGGTCCGGCACCCGGACCCGGAGCGCAACGCCGCCTACTGGGCGCGGATCGACGCCAACGTCGCCGCGGCCCCGGAGCTCACCCCCGCCCAGCGCGTCCGGCTGCGCGGAATCTTTCAGCAGGCCGACCGCAGCGAGGCGGCATGACCGTCGCCCCCCGTACCCCGCTGGCCGAGGGCAACGCTCTCGGCCAGCGGGGCCAGGCCCTCACCGGCGGCCTCTTCATCGACATGGTCGGCATCCGGGCCCGCTACGAGTGCCTCCTCTGTCGCACCACCGAGGGGCCCGTATTCGGGGAGGCCGCCGTCATCGCCTTCAACGCCTCCATCCGGACCGACCACCACGCCCGCTGCGCACCACAGGAGCCCCGTTCGTGAGCGACGCACAGACCCCAGACCTCCGGGCTTCCGCCCGTGAGATGCACGACGCCGGCCTGTGCCTCCTCCCCATCAAGGCCGACGGGAGCAAGGCCGCGGACGTCCGCAGCTGGACCCCCTACAAGGTGAACCGCAGCACCACCGCCGAACACGACGAGTGGTTCGACGGCAAGCGGCCCCGCGGCCTCGCCGTGGTCTACGGCGCAGTCTCCGGCAACATCGAGATGATCGAATTCGAGGGACACGCTGTCGCCGACGGCGTCCTCGACGAGGTCACCGAGATCATGCAAGCCTCAGGTCTGGGCGAGGAGTGGGCCAGCCTCCTGAATGGATGGGTCACCCAGTCGCCGTCCGGCGGTCCTCACATCCGCGTCCGCGTCGAGGGCGGGCCTGTGCCGCCCAACACCAAGCTCGCGTCGCGACTCGCCCGTGAAGACGAGTACACGGCCGAGGAGCGGCAAAGGATCGCGGAGAAGCCTCACACCAAGATCGTGCGGGTGCAGATCGAGACCCGCGGTGAAGGCGGCTACGGCCTCGTCGAACCCTCCTGCGGCACCGTCCACGCCTCCGGCCGCCCCTATCTGCGGCTGGCCGGCGGGCCCACCACCATCCCCACCCTCGACGCAGAAACCCTCTCCGCCATCCACGACGTCTGCCGGATGGTCGACAGCCTCCCGCGCGAGGAGAAAGCGAAGACCGCACCGCGCCCCCGCCGTGAACTCCCTGCGGGCAGCGTTCGCCCCGGCGAGGACTTCGAGAACAAGGTCGACTGGGCCGAGATCATCGGTGACGAGTTCGACGCCGTCACCACCCGGGGCAACACGACGTACTGGCGGCGCAAGGGCAAGGCGAAGGGCATCTCGGCCACCACCGGCCACGCCGCCGACCGGGACCGGCTGTACGTGTTCACCACCTCCACCGCCTTCGAAGCAGAAGTCCCCTACGACAAGTTCGCCGCATACACGCTCCTCAACTACGGCAGCACCAGCAGCGACAACTTCAAGCAGGCCGCCGCCGAACTCCGGCGCCGCGGGTTCGGCTCGGAGGCACCACGGCGCCGACTGAGCTCCGTACCACACCAGGGCGGGACCCCGTTCAGCAACGGATCCTCGGCACTGCACCCCGCCGTCGCGGAGGAGACGGAGCCCGACTTCGAGACCGGGCCCGAACTACACGTCGTACACGCCACACGGCCCGAACTGGACATCACCAACGAGGCAGACGCCGTGGACGGCCTCCTCGCCATCATGTCCAGCGGGCAGCTTCCCGACCTGTACAAGCGCTCCGGCGGGCCGTGCTGGGTCCACCAAGACGACAACGGCAACCCGCTCACACAGCAGCTCGGAAACGACAACCTGCGCGCCTATCTCGCCGACCACGTCACCACCTACCAGGTCGTCACGGACCCGCTGACCGAGGGCACCAAGGAAGTGCGCGAGCTCCTCATGCCGAAGACGTGCGGCACCGTCCTCGGCCGGAAGGACTGGCCCCTCCCGCCGCTCCGCGGGATCGTCACCTCCCCCGTCATCCGGCTCGACGGAACCCTGCTGCAGGCGCCCGGATACGACACGGACACCGGCCTGTACCTACAGCCGCGGGTCCCGCTGCGCCGACTCCAGCCGCACGTTTCCGAAGCCAGCCTGGAGAAGGCCAAGGAGATCATCTTTGGCCAGATGCTGGCCGACTTCCCCTGGGCCCAACCGTCAGACCGGGCGCACTTCATCGGCGCCCTGCTCACCCCGATCCTGCGCCCGTACTTCCACGGGCCGACCCCGATGTTCATCGTCTCCGCCACCGCCCCAGGCAGCGGCAAGAGCCTCCTGAAGGACATCTTCAAGTCCTGCTTCGGCATCAGCGAGACCGCATGGCCAGAGAACGACACCGAGCTCCGCAAGAGCATCACCACGCAGCTCTACACCACCGGGCAACCGGTCGTCGTCCTCGACAACCTGCCGAACGGCCACATCATCAAATCCCCTGTCCTGTCGAGCCTCCTGACCGCAGAGCACTGGGGCGACCGCGTCCTCGGCTCCACCGCCTCCGTCACCATGCCGAACAACCGGCTCTGGATCGTCACGGGCAACGGGCTGCGAACCGGCGGAGACAACGGGCGCCGGGCCATGTGGGTACGGCTCGACCCCAACTGCCCCGACCCCGATCAGCGCGACGGCTTCCGCGTCGGCGACCTCCGGCCATGGCTGCGCGCCAACGCCTCCACCGTCGTGGCCGCCCTCGTCACCATGGTCCGTTCCTGGGTCGCAGCTGGCGCCCCAACGATCCGCACACGCAAGGGCGACTACTCGGAGTGGGCCACGATCGTCGCCGGCCTGCTCGGCCACCTCGGCATCCCGGGATGGATGGGAGACCGGGGCGACGCGATCCAGCAAGACGATGAGACGCAGGAGTGGGCGGCGTTCCTCATCGCCTGGAGCGAAAAGCTCGAAGACAACGTCGTCACGGCCGGAACGGCCCTCACCAGCCTGGCCGAGCACGTCCCTCGTCACGCCAAGACCGGCGAGGCGCCCACGGCCAAAGTCCTGGGCAACTGGCTGAAGGCCAGGGACGGCAGGTACTTCGGGGACCGCAAGATCAAGCTGATCTACGACTCCCACCGCTGTCAAAACACGTACCGCGTCGATGTGCACGGGCGCGCAACCCAGCCGGCCATGCAATGACCCCCCAGGCGGTCGCGGCAGGAACCGCAGGGACCTGGCAGGGACCTGTGCAGGAACCCGCGCGAGTCCCTGCACAGGTCCCCAGCTGGGGATTTGCAGGGAGGCAGGGACTTGCCGGAACGAGCCCCTACCCCACCTATAGCGCGCACCACACATGCACATCACGCAACACACGTATCAACGCGTGCAACACAGCACCCACCAAGCTCCCCGACATGCAGGCATACAGCTTTCTTCCTGCAAGTCCCTGCGTTCCTGCAAAACCCGAGGTCAGAGCACACCTGATGCGCTCCCCCGGTTCCTGCACACCTTCCTGCGGGTCCCTGCAGTCCCTGCAAAGTCCCTGCATCCGATGACGAGGTGGTCGCCATGAACGGCAGCTTCGCCCCCCGCCCCTACCAGACCGCAGCCATCCAAGCCCTCACCGTCGGCTGGCAGGGCCCGAACAACCGGCTCGCGGTGGTCCTCCCTACCGGCGCAGGCAAGACGGTCGTCTTCGCCAACCTGATCCTCGCCACCCAGACCGGCCGCGCCGGCCGCACGCTGGTCATCGCGCACCGCGAGGAACTGATCCAGCAGGCCGCCGACAAGATCCGCGCCGTGGCACCCGAGCTGCGAGTCGGCATCGTCAAGGCCGAGCGCGACGAGCACCAGGACGCCGACGTCATCGTCGCCAGCATCCAGACCCTCGCCGTCAAGCGCCGGCGCAACGCCATCCACGACATCGGCATGATCGTCGTCGACGAGTGCCACCACGCCGCAGCCAAGACCTACATGACCGTCCTCGAACACTTCGGAGCCTGGCGCGGCATACCGACGGCCGGCTTCACCGCCACCATGACCCGCACCGACGGCGGGCTCGCCGACGTCTGGCAGGACGTCGTCTACACCCTCGACATCCTCGACATGATCCGCGACGGATACCTCGTCAACGTGCGCGGCAAGCGCGTCGTCGTCGACGGCCTCAACCTCGACAAGGTCAAGACCCGTGCCGGCGACCTCCAAGACGGCCAGCTCGCGCAGGCCCTCGAGGACTCCGGCGCCGCCGACGTCGTTGCCGACGCCTACCGGCAGTTCGCCTCGGACCGACAGGGGGTCGTCTTCACCCCCACTGTCGCCACCGCCCAGTCGATGGCCGACGCGCTCAACGACATCGGCATCGCGGCCACCACCATCTGGGGCGACATGAGCCGCGAGGCCCGCCAGACCGCCCTCGGCTGGTACAAGACCGGCGAGGTCCAAGTCCTCACCAACTGCATGGTGCTCACCGAGGGCTTCGACGCCCCCTGGACGTCCTGCGCGGTCATCGCCCGACCCACCAAGTCCGCAGGTCTGTACTGCCAGATGGCCGGCCGCGCGCTCCGACTGTGGGAAGGCAAGAAGGACGCCCTCCTCCTCGACGTGATGGGCGCCTCAACCCGACACAAGCTCGCGTCCATCGTCGACCTCACCGGCCGGGACCTCGCCACCGCGGAAGAGGACCAGTACCTCACCGAGGCGGTCGACGCCGCTGAGGAGGCCGCCGCGGCCGCACTGGGCGGCGTGCAGTGGGAGGACGTTGACCTCTTCCACAGCTCACCCATCCGCTGGCTCCAGACCGACCGCGGGACCTGGTTCGTGCCCTTGAAGGACGACGTCTTCCTGTTCCTCGTCCGCGGCTCCGAGCCGGGCCTGTTCCGCATCCGCCGATGGACGTCCGCCGAGGGCGTGAAGGCCCCACAGCAGGACCCGGACGCCACCCTGGACGTCGCGATGCGCTGGACCGAGGCCCACGCCCGCAAGCTCGTACCCCCTTCGTTCTTCCAGCGGTCAGCCTCCTGGCGATCCACACCGCCGAGCTCACGACAACGCGGCTGGTGCCGCTACTACCGAGTGCCGGTGCCGCCGGGAGCCACGGCCGGCGACGTGTCGGACCTCCAGGCCGTCCACCGGGTCACGCTCCTGCTGGGGAACCAGACCGCTCTCGCCGCTTAAGAAGGGATCGCAATGAGCACTACAACCGACAGCGGCCCGACCCGCCGCCCCCTGGTCGTGGGCCTGGACCTCAGCCTCACGTGCACGGGCGTGGCCGGTGAGGGCTGGGTCGACTACATCCGCCCGAAGGGCCTGCGTGGTCACCCTCGGCTCGCGCACATCGTCGACGGGGTCACGTCCTTTATCAAGGCCGCCGACCTCGTCGTGATCGAAGGGCCGTCCTTCGGCTCCGGCGTCGCCCACCGCCACGAGGATCTCGCCGGCCTCCGGGTCATGGTCCGCCACGCCTGCTGGCGCCGCGGCATCCCCTACGCGGTCGTGCCGCCGTCATGCCGAGCCCTGTACGCCACCGGCAAGGGTTCCGGCTCCAAGGCCGCCGTCCGCGACGCCGTCCGCAATCTCTACGGAATCGACTGCGACGGCCCCGCCCGCTACGACCAGGCCGACGCCTACATCCTCTGCGCCATGGGCCTGCACCACCTCGGCCAGCCCCTGGCCGTACTTCCGGATGATCAGCGCCGCGGCCTGGATGGATGCCGGTGGCCGGACCTGGAGGGACTCGCAGCATGACCGCCACGCCCCGCGAGCTCGCCGAGAAGATGAGCCGCGCCCTGGCCCGCGCCGATGCCCTGGCCGACTCATGGGCCGCCGACCGCACGCTGGTCACCCGAGCCGCCGCAGCGGACCTCTTCGCCACCGTCCTCGAGCTCAACGGCTGGGAGCAATCCGATCCGCCACCCCGAGCACTCCGCCTCGTACCCGACGGGAGCATGCAGTGACCTCCTCACCGCCCTTTGACGCCGCCCTCTTCAAGTCCATCACCGCGGCGCTCGGCATAGACACCCGCCCAACCGTCGACGCCTTCGGACGATCTGATTTCTCCATCGGCCGGGCAGGCATGGAACGACTCCGCGACGCCGCACGCAACCTCGGGGAACACGACTTCGCCGACGGCATCCAGCAGGCCATCGACGCAGGCGGCCGAAGGGACCGGCCGTGACTCCCAGCGAGATCGTCTGGCTCATCACCGGCGCCCAGCTCGGCGTGATGCTGTGCGTGGTCGCGTCCGCCGTCAGCACCGTGCGGCTGAACCGTCGCACCGAGACCCACGCCGAGGCGACCACGGCCAAGGCCAGGAAGTACCTGGCCACCGATGGCTGGCGGGCGCTCCTCGGCTCTGGAGATGCCCAGTGAGCACGTGCCTGCTGTGCGAGCAGCCCGACGAGACCGGCGGCTACCTTTGCCCCGGCTGTACGAAGGCCACCGTGGGCCGGCTGCACGCCCTGCCGGGCCTGTATGACGAGCTGCTGCCGTTCCTCGCCCCGGGGAGCAGCGGCAGCTCGGGCCGGCGCCCGTCCGCCGTGTCGGCGCCGCTGCCCGTCTCCGAGGTGGTGCTCAGCTTGCGTGGCCCGGGCGGCGTGGTGGGTGTGGTCGAGGACTGGCTGGCAGCCGTTCGCGACGCACGCCGCATGCAGGCGGCGCAGCCGGTCGGGTCCGTGGAGTCGCGGCTGCGCGCCGCTGTCGCCGGCCTGTCCGCGAACATGGCCTGGATCGCGGTGTCCTGGCCGGACGCTGGCACCTTCGCCGAGGAGATCCGGTCCCTCGAACGCGACATCGCCTCGATCGTCGATCCGAGCGACCGCGGTGACCGAGGTACTCGCCTTGGGGCCTGCCCCGCCGTGGACGTCGGCGGGGTGATCTGCGGAGCAATCCTGCGTCACCACCCAGGCACGAAGGCCGTGGCCTGTGAGTGGTGCGGTTGCACCTACCCGCCAGCGACCTGGCCGGGCCTGAAGACCTGGATGGATCACGACGAGCGGGCGGAGGAGCAGTGGCAGAGCGCATCATGACGCGCCGACCGGGCGACCCCGGCCCGGCCTACACCGATCAGGCACCTGGACACTGGCCTCGGACTAGACCATCGGCCACATCCCGATCCGAAACCCCCGCCAGGGTTTCGCGTCACATAAGTTCAACGAGCTGGCCAGGGATCCTCGAAGCCCCCACGCCAGCGCACCCGTGCCAGCGGCTACGTCAGGGGCCGCTGCGCGCGACCTGCGGCACGCCCATTCCCCCGTGCGTGGACCGCAGGAGCGGCGGCTGGGCACCTGGGACGTGGTGACCCAGCCGCCGCCCCCAAGCTTCCGCCCCACCGTGAATTCTGCGCCCAGCACGGTGGGGCGGAATCCAGCGCCGCCGTCTGGCCAGACCGCCGCTGATCCCATCCACGCGAAGGCCAACTCTTCAGCAGATACGTTGAGTTGACCGCTACAGCCTTGCAATCCAACCCAGGGTTGGATACGCTCATGGAGATGGAAGCGAAGCCCTGGCGGGAACGCGTCCGACAGGAAGAAGAGCTGGTGGAACAGCTCCAACTCCAAGTGTCGCAAGCCGCCAAACGCAGAGCAGAAGCCCTACTCGAAGGCGTGGACGAACTCGGGACCGTGGCCGAAGTAGCCAGGGACCTCGGGAAGACCTGGAGCGCCGTCGACAAGGCGATCAAGAAAAACCGGCCCGGCACAACGGGCCCAACCACAACCAAATAAAGCGGGGGCCGGACGACAGCTCTTCCAGGTGGTGGAACACCCGGAAGGCGCGCGCGTCGCCCGACCCCCTGACCGAAGCACTTCCTGACACAACCAGGAGGCTCGGCTATGCCGAAGCTTACGGCGCGTGCTCACGAGCACGCCCCCACCCCCGAACGGCGCCTCGTCGCCGTCGGCACCGTCCGCCACCTCGGCGGCCGCACCATCACCGTGCGCGCCACCCAGGCCGGCGTCACCGGCACCATCACCCCCACCGGGGGTGCGTGATGGGCGAGATCATCAACGTGCCCACCGAGCTGCACCGCACCCTGCTCCACTGCATGGCCGACACCCTGATCGTCGTCAACCCCGACGGGCTGATGGACGAGGGCGAGCGCCTCAGCCTCGCCCGTCGGTACGCCGAGCGGTGGCACCACAGGACGCCGCAGGACAGCCACGCCACCGAGTGCGCCCTCCTCGTCCACGCGCCGGCCGTCCGCCCCGGAGCCACCCGCGACGAGTACGCCGCCGTTCTGCGCCTCGTCGCCGAAGGGGTGACCGCGTGACCGCGCCGCGCACGATCACGGTGCCCACCATCGACCAGGGCCCGCTCGTCCTCACCTGCCCGCCCTGGTGCGCCAGCCACGACACCCGGATCCCGCAGTACCAGGCCGACCTCAGCCACACCGGGCCCGAGCACGCCTTCCGCTTCAACGGCGAGCAGCTGCTCCTCGCACTGCTCACCCAGTACCCCTTCGGCAGCGGAAGCCGCGAGACCGGCCTGTACGTCGAACAGACCGGGTTCGCCCGCACCCTCGCCCCCTCCGGGATCCGGCAGCTGGCCGCCACCCTCACCGTCCACGCCGTGCACCTCCGGACGCTCGCCGGACAGCTCGACGAGCTCCTCGGCGGGGGTGGCCGATGACCAGCCCGGCCAGCGTGGCCGAACAGCGCGCCACCGTCCGCCATCTCGACCAGAGCGGCACGTCCCACCGCGAGATCGCCCGCCGCCTCGACATCACCCGAGCCACCGTGGCGGCCACCCTGGCCGCGCCCCCGACCAAGAGCGAGCGCCTGGCGCTCAAGGTGGTCGAGGCCGAAGCCGCCGTGGCACAGGTCTACGCCGCAGCTCAGGCCATCGAAGCGGCCAGGCCGGCCTACACCTTCGCCGACGACGAGACGGCGCGGCGCTGGCACGAGACCCTCCGCGCCACCGTGGCCCTGCTCACCAGCCAGGCTGGCGCGTTCGCCGACTACTACCCCTTCGCCACGGTGGCCGACGACGCGCCACAGCGGCTCGGATGATCACCTACCACGGGCTCGGCTACTGGGGACTCCTCACCATCCCGGCCGCCCTCGCCCTCCTCCGGCTCCTCCCGAACGGCAGTGCCGCCCGCAGGCTCCTCGCCCGGGCCGTCCTTGGTGCCCTCGCCCTCATCGCGGCCATCGTCGCCCTCTCGTACTGAAGGACCCACCCGTGAAGACCAACCTGCTCGCCGCCATCGACACCGCCAGCGCCCACACCATGGCCGCGCCCAACGCGCCCGCCGGCCAGAGCGGCTCCGTCCCCATCTCCGTCCTCCTCGTCATCGTCCTGGCCCTCTGGGCCTGGCAGATGCACAAGCACGGCAAGGACACCAAGAAGCTCCACCTCCTCCCCGGCTTCGTCTGCCTCGGCCTCGGGCTGTCCCTCTCCGGCACCCAAGTCGGCGCGCTCGTCGCCGGCCTCTTCGGCAGCGTCGGCGGCATGCTCGCCACGTTCGTCGGCAACGCCTGACGTGATCGGGCCCGAGGACGACACCCTCGACCTCACGGACGACCTCGCGTCGCTCCGCGAGGCACCCGGGCCCCCGTGCAGTTGCTGGTTCCACCGCCGGGCCGACCACGCCCAGCAACTCACCCACGGCGGCCGAGCACTCGCCCGAGACCTCGGCCGCCGCCTCGCCGGCGACACCATCGGCAGCCTCGCCCTTCGGTACGGAGCGACCGCCTACGCACTCGGCCCCGCCGGCCAAGCCCTCCCTCAGCTGCCCTTCGCCGGACCCGCGGCCGCCCTTGCCCTGACCATCGGCGCCTGGCGAGCAGGACGCCCCATCCCGCCCGACCCTGCAGAGCTGCAGGCCGACTTTCTCGACGGGCTCCTCCAGTTGATCGGAGACCGGCCCGGCATCCACCTCCGCGAGCTCTACGACACCCTCCAAGCCCACCCGGTCGGCCAGCACCTCGACGACACCAGGATCCGCGCGCTCCTCACCCACTGCGGGATCCCCATCAGCCAGATCCGCATCGGAGCCGTCACCGGCCGGTCCGGGATCAAGGCCGCCGATATCGAAGCCCTACTCCCCCTCGAACCCCTCTCACCCCCTTCCAGCGATGTAGACGCAGGTCACAGCGCTACAGAAGGGGCTGTAGACCGCCCGTAGAACGGGCCGTAGACCACCAGGACAAGCCCATGCGACGCCACATCCACACCCTGATCCACAGGCTGTGCAACGCCACCGTCACCACCTATTGCCCGACCTGCGGCTGGTGGTACCCGCCGCACACCCACTGAGGAGAACCCGATGCGACTCCACTGGATCATCACCTTGCAGTGGCCGGCCGACGACGGCCTTCACACCAAAACCATGGACGGCACCATCGAGCCCAACGCTGGTGCGACACGACAGGCCATCTACTCCGACGCCTACGAGTTCGCCGCCCAGCACATGGGGGCCAAGGACGCTGCGGTCCTCTCCTTCATCCTGGAACCCGACGAGCTCTGAGCCACACTGGAGCCATGCCCGAGCCGCTCCTCGTCGACCCCTACGCCGCCCACGCCGCCACAGGAATCCGACCCGGCACCATCCGCGTCTGGCTCCACCGCGGCCACCTCACCCACCACGGCCACGACAAGGCCGGCCGCACACTCATCGACCTGCACGAACTCCAGAACCGCATGCCGAGTCAAGCTGCTTGACTCACACCCGCAGCAGGTGTAACAGTGAGAGCACGTCCGGCGTGCCCGGACAGGACCTTCGAAAGCCCCGCCATCGTGCGGGGCTTTCGCGCGTCACAGACCAGTCACAGCCGCCCCGCAGTGCCGGACCACCGGACAGAGTGGCGCGATGCGTACACACCACACCGCCGCGGTACTGCTCGCGGCCGCCGCCATCGCCCTCACCGGCTGCTCCAGCGAACCCAAGCCCGATGCCATGCCCATCAGTTCACCGTCCCCCGCAGCCCCGGCCTCAACGTCGTCCGTCGACCGCGACGCAGCCCGAGCCGCCGCCGGCCTTCCCCCCGAGCCCAAGGGCGCCCAGCGCAAGGCCTTCCTCGACGGCCTCAACGCCATCGACAAGGACATCGTCCACGGCAAGGACGACAAGGCCATCAGCCGCGGCATCGACACCTGCGGCCTCGTCAAGAACTTCCCCGGCGACCTCACCAAGCAGGTCGAGCAGACCGAGAAGCGCTGGACCAGCCCGACCCACCCTGACGGGCACGGACAGGTCAAGGCCGCCCAGATCCTCGCCGTCTCCCAAGCCGCCATCTGCCCCACCTTCTAACGGGGCCCCAGACCACGCGTGCGGCGTGGGTGCGGGTACAGCCGCCCGGGACGAGGGCCCCGGGCGGCAACCCACCGAAAGGGAGCAGCCGTGATCCACAAGCCCGTCATCGTCACGATGATCCGAGAGCTTGACCCCGTGGACGGGTGGGCCGTCAACGAAGACGCCGGCCTGGCAACAGTCGCCTGCAGCTGCGGCATCAACACGGGGTGGATCGGCAAGACCGACGCCGCGAGGCTCTGGCGCGACCACACCACGCCCACCGAACCCATCACCGTTCCGATCAAGCTCGAAGCGGATGACGCCATCTTCAGAGAGGCGATCAAGCGGTCAGTACGTGGCAACGGCGGCGCCTGATGCCCAAGCGCCACGACCTCACCACCTACGCCTACCGCAAGCAGCGCGCCCGCCTCCTCGCCGAGTCCAACGTCTGCCACCTCTGCGGCCACCCCGGCGCCGACGTCGTCGACCACGTCCGCCCCGTCTCCCGCGGCGCCGACCCCGAGGACACGAGCAACTGGCTCCCCGCGCACGGCGTGAAGCGCTGCCCCACCTGCGGCCGGAACTGCAACGGCGAGAAAGGCGCGGCCACCCGGACCGCGGGCCTCAAGACCTCACGCGATTGGTACACCCGATGACCGGAGCCCCCCTAGAGCGCACCGCCCGGCTGTCCCTGAACTCCAGAGGCGGCACCGTAGAGATCGCTGGCCACAATGTCAGCCACGCGGTACGGGGCCTCCGGCTGGAGCAGACAGCGGCAGGGGGACCGCCCCGCATCACCCTCGACATCGTCGTGTGGGAGGCCGAGGTCGACGGCGAGGCCACCGTCACAGTGCCCCAGCCCACGGCCGAGCTACTCGTCTCCCTAGGCTGGGTACCGCCTCAGACCCCGCCTCTCACCGCCCAGACCATCCAGGAAGCGGCCCACCGCAAGGCCGCCCAGACGGCGCTGCGCATCGCCGCTCAGCACAACCCTGGGTGGTTCAGCGACCTCATCAGGCGCGAGGCCAGACTGAACGGCACCGCAACCGCCTGACCTGCACGTTTGTGCAGTTGTGGACATAACCGCAGGTCAGAGCGACGCCCGAACGGGCCTCACGGACCATCCAGGCGGCAAGCCCCTGACCTGCATGTTTGCCGGGGGTGGCGCAAAACAGCAGGTCAGGGCGGCGTGAACATGGAGATCGGGGCCTCGTTTCGACCCCGCCCCCACAGATGCACGACCGCGGGCAAATCGAGGGCCTCGCGAGAGAGTCGCAACGCCCTGACCTGCGCGTTTGCGCATGCGCCCACAAAACCCCAGGTCAGAGCGTCGCCACCCCGCCAGGGGGATGCCGCACCGCCGGCCGAGCCTCCGACCTGCACGTTTAATCCGAACTGCACAAACATGCAGGTCAGGGGGGTGCAACGCACTGCGGTCCGGCCCGATTCAATCGCACGGCAAGCAGATGCCGAGCCTCAATCTGGGCACCAAATCTCGCGATTTCAAAACCGATTTGATCTTTGAGATCAAGATCGGCCAGAGAATCCGGCCCGATTTTTTGGGAAGATCATCATCCCAGCCCCGCGCCCAGCTTTTCTTTTTTTGCGCGAGACCCAAAACCACAGACGGTGATCTTGAGGAGGCCACCATGGGTCCGGTGGAGACAGCCGTCCGCGAGGACATCGAGGCGATCGGCGGCCTGGCCGGTGTCGAGCCCACGCTCGCCGAGATGGCGTACCGCCTGGCGGCCGACATGGACGCGGGCGGGGGTGACGACGGGCGGCTGATGCCCGCGCTGAACAAGGAGCTGCGGGCCACGCTGAAGCAGCTCGTCGATGGGCGGCCGGCGGAGGACGACGATGACGACCTCTCCGATCTGGACAGCCCCGACTGAGTTTGGCGACCAGCTGCGGGAGCTGTACGGATTGGAGTGCGCGCCCTGGTGGGGAACCCCTCGGCGCCTCGACTACCCGACGCTCGGCGGCAAGGCGGCCAAGGTCATGCGGAAGCTCGGCTTCGAGCCCATGCCCTGGCAGCGGTACGTCCTCGACGTGGCGTTGGAGCTGGACCCGGACACGGGCGTGTTCGCGCACCGCGAGGTAGGGCTCAGCGTTCCGCGCCAGCAGGGGAAGACCCAGCAGATCCTGGCCGTGATGGTCCACCGGATCATGGCGTGGGAGCGGCAGAACGTGACCTATGCCGCGCAGAACCGGACGATGGCCAAGAAACGGTGGGAGGACGAGTTCCTCGCCACCCTCGACGGCTCCTCGCTGTTCGGCAAGTACCGACCCCGGAAGACCACCGGCAACGAGGCCATCATCTGGGGCAGCACGCGATCCCTACTCGGCATCACCTCGAACACCGAGAAGGCTGGCCACGGGCCGCCCTTGGATCTCGGCATCATCGACGAGGCGTTCGCCGCCGAGGACGACAGGCTTGAGCAGGCGTTCTCTCCGGCCATGCTGACCAAGCCGATGGCCCAGCTCTGGTGGGCCAGCGCCGGCGGCACGGACCGCAGCGTCTGGCTGAACAAGAAGCGTGAGGCTGGGCGCGAGTTGATCCAGCAGATGTGGGCGACCGGCCACCAGCCCCGTGTTGCGTACTTCGAGTGGTTCGCTCCCGACCATCTGCCGCGCGACCAAGCGTCCACGTGGCGTACCGCGCTGCCAGCGTTGGGACACACGGTGTCGGAGGACATCATCAGGGCCGAGCTGGAGAAACTCGATCCTGCTGAATTCGATCGTGCCTACTTGAACCGCACGCGGAAGGCGGCGCCGCCGTCGGACGCGAACGTTCCCAAGCAGCACTGGCCCGGGCTGGCCGACGAGCGGTCCCGGCCGGGCGCCGAACTTGCCCTCGCGGTCGAGGTGTCGCAGGACCGAAGCACGTCGACGATCGCGATGGCCGGACTGCGGTCCGACGGCCACGTGCACTTGGAGGTCATCGACCGCCGAGCTGGCACGGAGTGGGTGGTGCCCGCGGTCGTGCGGCTGCGGCAGCTTCACGACCCGGTGGCCGTGGCCATATCTGCCACCGGCTCACCGTCCTCGTCCCTCATCGACGACCTCGTCGCGGCGGGGGTACGGGTGCCGGAAGGCGACGAGAAGGACCACCCGCTCCCGGGTCACCTGGTGGTGATGAGGACCGGCGACATGGTCGAGGCGTCCGGGCAGATGGCCGACGCCATGACACAGGGCACTGTCCGCCATATCGACCAGGCCCCGCTGACCGCTGCTGTGAATGGGGCGATGACCCGGCCGGTCGGCGATGCGTGGGTGCTCGACCGGCGCAAGTCCCTGGCCGACGTATCCCCGCTCGTCGCAGCAGTCCAGGCGCGGTGGGCGCTGCTCACCCGCGGGCCGTTGGTCCGCGACGACTACGACGTCATGAACTCGGTGCTGTGAGGAGGGATCTACATGGGCCCGACTCTTGGCCGCGATGGGGTGTGGTACCCGGGCGGCGCCCCGCCGTCGGAGCCTGGTGGCTGGCGCCGGATGGGCCGCGCGCTGGCCGCGCCGTTCAGGTGGATGGGTGGCGTCAGCAAGCGGGCCATCACCTCGCTGCCGTGGCTCGGCGGGGGCGGCACTTCGTCGCAGTCGACGGCCGCGGCCCGCGCGCTCCAGCTCATCCCGCTGTTCGCGTGCGTGCGGATCCTCGCGGACTCGATCGCGTCGCTGCCGGTGCAGACGTACCGGAAGAACGGCGCGTCGCGGGAGATGCTCACGTTCGTGCCGTCGCTGCTGTTCGCGCCGGCCGCGCGGGACAACCTGTTCGAGTGGCTCCACAAGTGCGTGGTTTCCATGGCGCTGCGCGGCAACGCCTACGGGCTGATCACGCAGCGGGACGACTTCGGGTTCCCAACGATGATCGAGTGGCTGAACCCCGACGACGTGTGGGTGGACGAGCTGCGGCCGACCCTGCCGGTCTACTACTGGCAGGGCATCGAGGTACCGCGCGAGCAGATCATCCACATTCCGTGGGTGGTCATGCCTGGCAAGGTCGTGGGCCTGTCGCCGGTCAGCTACTTCGCGCAGACCATCGGCGTCGGCCTGTCCGCCACTGAGTACGGGCTGTCCTGGTTCGACAACGGCGGCACCCCGCCGAGCGTCCTGAAGAACTCGGCGAAGACGATCACCCCGGACGAGTCGGCTGAGATCAGCGACCGTCTGTCCGCCAGGGTCCGCGCGCGCAAGCCGCTGGTGCTCGGCTCGGACTGGGACTTCGAGGCGCTGAAGGTCAGCCCGGAAGAGTCGCAGTTCATCCAGACCATGAGGCTCAACGCGAGCCAGATCGCCGCGATCTACGGCGTCCCGCCGGAGATGGTCGGCGGCGACTCCGGTGGTTCGATGACGTATGCCAATGTCGAGCAGAACGCGATCAACTTCGTGGGCTTCACCCTGCGGCCGTGGCTCGCCCGGCTGGAAGCCAAGCTGTCCGCGCTCATGCCGGGCAAGGAGTTCGTCCGCTTCAACGTTGACGCGATGATCCGCGTCGATCTGCGCACCCGGTACGAGGCGCACCGCATTGCGCTCCAGGACGGCTGGCGCAACCGCGACGAAGTCCGCGCGATCGAAGACCTCTCGCCGCTGCCTGCCGGGCAGCACGGCGAGGACTACCTGCCGGTGGCTCTCCTGGCCGCCGTGCAAGCACAGCCCGACGCAGACCCTGCGGGCGGTACCACCCCATCCGAGTGAGGAGGCCCCGGTGAGCGACACCGAGCGGCGCTACACGAAGGTGCCCGTCGAGCTGCGGGCGTCCGAGAAGAAAACCACCATCGGCGGTTACGCGGCCGTCTTCAACCGGCAGAGCAGCAACCTCGGCGGGTTCGTCGAGGTCGTCGACCCGGCCGCGTTCAATGCGTCCCGGGGCGACGGCTGGCCGGACGTGATTGCCCGCTACAACCACGACGACAACATGCTGTTGGGCAGCACCGGGTCCGGCACGCTGCGGATCATGGTGGACGGGACGGGCCTCGACTACGAGGTCGATCCGCCCAAGGCCCGCGCCGACATCCTCGAACTCGTCCAGCGCGGCGACGTCCGCAAGTCCTCGTTCGCGTTCCGCACGATCGAAGACCAGTGGGATACCACCGACCAGGGGTTCCCCATGCGGACCCTGCTTCGCGTGCAGCTCGTCGACGTCGCACCGGTCAACACCCCGGCCTACCCCGACAGCACGGCCGGCTTGCGCTCGCTGGCCCGCCACATGCACGCGGACTTCGAGGAGGTGCGCAAGCTCGCCGACGAGGACGAGCTCCGCAAGTTCTTCGTCCGCACCGACCGCACCACGGGCAAGCCGAAGGTGCAGGAGAAAACGAGCTTCGGCGCGGCCGCCCGCATGCAGCTGCTCGCCCGGAAGACCGACCCCTACGCGTGAGCGCGGGGGAATCACAGCATGAGGTACGCCCGCCTAGCGGCGGGGGCCCGGCATCCGGCCGGGCCTGCCGATTGGAAACCCCGTCGGCACGTGCAGCACGGAGCAGTGATCAGACGACCGCCGGTTGCAGCACGCGCCGGCCACTGGCACCGATCGGTGCGGGGCGTCGTGGGCTCCCGTTCAGCTACACCCCGACGGGAGTAAGACCATGTCCGAAGTTGCCAAGAAGCTGCGCGACCGGCGCCTCAATGTGTGGGAGCAGGCCAAGGAGTTGGCGGACCGCGCGGCCGACGAGAACCGCCAGTTCTCCAGCGAGGAGGAGAAGACGTGGGTCTCGCTGAACTCCGAGCTCGACGCGCTCGATGTCCGTATCAAGGCGGTGCTCGACGGTGAGCAGCGCGCGAAGGATGCCGAGGACGCCATGTCCTCGCTGCGCGGGGAGCCCCGCAAGCAGGGCGGCACTGGCGGCCAGGGCGGACCGGACGGCGGCGACGTCGCGCTCCGGAACTTCCTGCGCGGTGAGGGCCCGCGGTCCATCGACGTGAACCCCTCCGGTCCGGTGAACTTCCGTGACCTGTCCAAGCTGAGCTCGGGCGCGGGCGGCGCGATCGTCCCGACGTCGTTCTACGACCGGCTCGTCGCGCACCTCATCGAAACGTCCGCGATCCTTCAGGCCGGGGCCACCGTCCTGAACACCGCGAGCGGCGAGGTCATCCAGGTCCCCAAGACGACCGCGCACTCCAGTGCCGCGATCGTCACCGAGGCAGGATCCATCGGCGAGTCCGACCCGGCGTTCGGGCAGGTCAGCCTCGGCGCGTACAAGTACGGCACCCTGATCCAGGTCTCGCGTGAGCTCCTCACCGACACGGGCGTCGACCTGGAGGGCTACCTCGCCATGCAGGCTGGCCGCGCCCTGGGCAACGCGTTCGGCGCGCACGCCATCACGGGTGACGGATCGTCCAAGCCGCGCGGCATCCTGACCGACGCGTCCGCCGGGGCGACCGGCCCGAACGCTGCGACCCCGGTCGGTGGCTTCGGTGTACAGGCCACGGCGGGCCAGGGCGCGGATCTGCTTATCACCCTGTTCCACTCGGTGATCTCCCCGTACCGGATGTCCGGGTCGTGCCGCTGGCTCATGGCCGACAGCACCGCGGGCGCCGTCCGGAAGATCAAGACCAGCGAAGGTCAGTACATCTGGCAGCCGTCCGTGATCGCCGGTCAGCCGGACACCATCCTCGGCAAGCCGGTCCTGACCGACCCGAACATGCCGGCCATCGCCGCCTCTGCCGAGTCGGTCGCGTTCGGCGACTTCAGCCAGTACTTCGTCCGCCTTGCCGGTGGCATCAGGTTCGAGCGGTCCGACGAGTTCGCCTTCGGCAACGACCTCGTCACCTTCCGGGCGCTGATGCGCGCGGACGCGGCGCTCGTCGACCTGACCGGCGCCATCAAGACGTTCACCGGCGGCACCGCCTAAGAGCCCCGTGGCAGGGCGGCCCCCGTCCCCGGGCCGCCCTGCTCCGGATAGGAGACCTCATGTCCACGTACAACCTGACCGCCTACGCGCGCACCCTGTCCCCGGCCCTGCGTACCGACGGCACCGCCAACGGGGTGGCCGTCGACCGGGCCGTGAACGGTGGCATGCAGGACGCCATGGTGATCGTGTCGACCGGCACCGTCACCGACGGCTCACACGCCATCACGATCCAGGACTCGGCCGACGGCTCGACCGGGTGGACGGCCGTAGCCGCAGACCAGATCCAGGGCTCGCTGCCCACCGTCGTCGCAGCGAACGACGACACCGTCTACACGTTCGGTGTCCTCGCCTCACGGCGGTACCTGCGCGTCGTCGCCACCACGTCCACCGCCACCACCGGCGGCATCCTCGCCGCGGGCATCCTGCTGGGCGCGCCCCGCTTCGCCCCGGTGAACTGAGAGGAGCGGCATGCGCATCCGTATGAAGGTCGAGATGTCCGGTACCCGCAACGGGGAGCCCTGGCCGAAGCGGGGCGAGGTCGCCGAACTGCCGACGGCCGAGGCCGCACACCTCGTCGGCGCCGGCATCGCGGAGGAAGTCCGCGACGAGGCACCGCCGGTAGAGACCGCTACCGCGCCAGTGCCGGAAGCAACCGAGCCGCCCGACGCTGAGGACGCAGCAGCGCCGGAGACCGAGGAGCGGCGCGGCCGCGGCCGGCCCCGCAAGCCGCGCGACACCGAAGGCAACATCGTCCGAGAGTGAGGCACGGGCCATGGCCAACGAGTACGCCGACCTCTCCGTCCTCAAGACCAGCCTCGGCCTGGAGGACGACGACGATTCCCGGGACGTGCTGCTGGCTGCGGCCCTCGCTTCCGCGTCCCGCTCCATCGATACTGCGTGCGGCCGCCGGTTTTGGCTGGACGCCGTGGCCAGCGCGCGCACGTACAACCCTGAAGGCCGGACCGTCTACGACGGTAGCGGGACCCGCCTCCTGATCGACGACGCAGGTGCGGAACCCACCCTCGTTGAGACGGGCTCGGCTGGCTCGTGGTCCGTGGTGACGGGCTACGAGACCGGGCCAGAGAACGCGCTCAGCCGCGGCCGCCCCATCACCTCCCTGCTCCTGCCGTCTGGTGGGTGGGGCACCCGCGTGCGGGTTACGACTCCGTGGGGGTGGCCGACTTTCCCGGACGAGATCGTGCAGGCCACCGTGATTCAGGCGTCCCGGCTCTTCAAGCGGAAGGACTCCCCGGAGGGTGTAACCGGCTCGGCCGAGTGGGGCGTTGTCCGCCTGTCCCGCCGCGACCCGGACGTGTGGGCGCTCATCGAGCACTACGTGCTGCCCGGCTTCGGATAGGGGGCGGCCATGCAACTGTCCGCCATCCGTGAGGCAATCGCGGCTGCGGCCCGGACCGTCGTTCTGCCATCCGGGCTTCCCAAGTTGACGTGCTCCGGCTACACCCCGGACTCAGTCGTCGCCCCGCACTTCTTCGCCGGCGAGTACGAGCTCGACTTCGACAAGGCGATGGGCCGCGCTCTCGACGAGGTCGAGCTCACGTGCCGTGTCCTCGTCGGCCGGGCCGACGACGTCTCTGCGCAGCGCACCCTCGACGCGCTGCTCTCCGGGTCCGGACCGGCCAGCCTCAAGACCTGCATCGAAGCGGCCCGCGGGGCGCCCGGTGAGGCCGCGCTCGGTGGGCTCTGCGACGCCTTCCACATCAAGCGCATCCAGGGCTACCGCTGGTACGAGCACCAAGGCACGCAGTACGTCGGGGCTGAGCTGATCATCCGCATCATCGGCGACGGAAGGAGCTGACCCGTGAGCAAGTTCGTCCTGCTCAACGCCCGACTGTTCGCCGTCGGCGCGGACCTGACCGGCGCCTCGAACAAGATCGAGCTGACGGCGGAGGTCGAGGACAAGGAGACCACCAACTACCTGTCCGCCGGGTACAAGGAAGTGATCGGCGGGCTCGGCTCGGCCGAGGTCGCGGGCGAGGGACAGTGGGAAGCAGCCGACTCCAGCAAGGTCGACGACGCAATGTGGGCCCGGCTCGGCGGCGTCGGCCCGTGGACCGCGTGCCCCGACAACGCGGCCGTCGGTGACCTCGCCTACATCACCCAGTGCATGACCGCGAGCTACGCGCTCGGCGGCTCGATCGGCGACGTCGCCCCGTGGACCGGAAAGGGCGCCTCGTCCTGGCCGCTCGTCCGCGGGCAGATGGCCCACCCGGCCGGTACCGCACGCACCTCGACCGGCGTCGGTACCGCCGTGCAGCTGGGCGCGATCCCCGCGGGCAAGCGGCTGTACGCCGCGCTCCACGTTCTGTCCGTGGCCGGTACCACCCCGAGCATCACCGCGCGGATCGAGTCCGACAACGCGGTCGGTTTCCCGTCGGCCACCACGCAGCTCACGTTCACCGCGGCCAACGCGGCCGGGGGCGAGGCGCTGCGGACGATCGGGTCCGCCATCACCGACGACTGGTTCCGGGTCGCGTGGACGATCACCGGCACCACCCCCTCGTTCATGTTCGCCACCAGCTTCGGAATCAGGTGATCCCCCATGGCCAAGATGGTCTTGCTCTCCCAGTACCTCGCGATCAACGGCACCGACTTGTCGGACTACACCCGTAAGGCCGAGCTCACGATCGAGGTGGAGGACAAGGACGTCACCACCTACGGCAGCCTCGGGTGGAAGGCGGTGTTGGGTGGGCTGAAGTCCGGCGAGCTCGGCGTCGAGTTCCTCCAGGATGTGGCCGCCACGAAGATCGACTCGATCATGTGGCCCCTGCTCGGAACTGTCGTGACGTTCGAGGTCCGCGCCGACTCCGCCGCGGTCGGCACGTCTAACCCGAAGTACACCGGCAGCATCTTGATCAAGGGGTGGAACCCGATCGAAGGCAGCGTCGGCGACGAGGCGTCCGTGGGCGTCAGCTACCCGACGTCAGGCGCCGTCACTCGCGCCACGGCCTGATGTCCGGCGGGCCGCCGTTCGAGGTCACCGTCACGCACGAGGGACTCGACACCCTGGCCCGCGCGCTGCGGGCAGAGGCCGACGGGAAGCAGCTCCGCAAGGAGCTCGCGAAGAACATGCGCGAGGCGATGAAGCCGGCGGCCGTCCAGGCCAAGTCCGGAATCATGGCGATGTCCAGCGCCGGCCCCGGCACCGCGCCCGCGCTGCGCTCGGCGATCGCCAAGAAGATCCGCCCCGAGGTCAAGCTCGGCGGGAACTGGAGCGGCGCCCGGATCAAGGCATTCAAGACCCGCAACGTGCGCGGCTTCGCCAACGCCCCGAAGCGCACGAACAGGGCGCGGGGTTGGCGGCACCTCACCTACGGCCGGGAGCCGTGGGTCCAGCAGCACGGCAAGACGCAGTGGTTCGACCGCGCCATGGAAGGCGACACGAACACGTACACCGCGGCCGTGCACGAAGCAATGGAAGCGATGGCCCGGCGGATCGCCGACCGGGTCCAGTAAGGGGACGACGATGTACCTGGTGTACCAGCCGGACGGCAGCGACGAACCTAAGCGGTGGCACTACAACCCGCGCCGGATCATGTCCGCCGAGCGCGAGCGAATCGAGAAGATCACCGGCCGGGACTGGTCGGACTTCACGGCCGCCGTAGTCAAGGGCAACAGCCTCTGCCGTCGCGCCCTGCTGTTCGTGTTCCTCAAGCGGGAGCACCCGACCACCCGCTTCGAAGACGTCGACTTCGCGTGGTCGGAACTCCACCTGGAGCACTCGCGCGGCGAACTCCTCCTCATCCGCGCGCAGGTCGCCGAGAACGCGCCAGTCGACCAGCGGGACGCGATCCTCGCCAGCCTCGACGACGACATCGCCTCGGCTCAGGACGACCCGGCGAGCGAGGGAAAAGCCCAGCTGCCCGTCGTCGACTGAGACACCTCGGCAACGCGGCACACCTGCTCGGCGTCCGCCCGTGGGAGTGGCAGCTGATGACGGTCGAGGACGAGGACCAACTGCTCGGCTGGCTCGACGCATACGAGAAGGACCAGGCCGAGGCGGCCGCGAAGATGGAGAGGGGGCGATGACGTGGCCTCCGATACCTCGCTCGTCTTCAACCTGATCGCGCGTGACCGGGCGTCCGGCGAGATCAGCAAGTTCGGCGAGCGGGTCACGACCGCGTCCGCGGCGATCGGAGCTGGCGTAGCGGGGGCACTCGCTGTCGGCATCACGAGCGCGCTCGACGTGGGCGCCGCGAACGCCAAGCTTGCGGCACAGCTGGCGCTCGGCCCCGAGCAGGCGGCCTCGATGGCGAAGGTCTCGGCGAGCGTCTACCAGAACGCGTGGGGCGACAGCACCGAGACCGTGAACCTTGCGATCAAGGGCGTGTACCAGAACATCGGGGACGTGAGCAAGGCGAAGGGCGGACTGGAGGGCATCACCACCAAGGCCCTCGCGCTGGCCGACACCTTCGACCAGGACCTGACGATGGCCACCGCTGCGGTCGGCCAGCTGCTGCGGACAGGCCTGGCGAAGGACGCAGACGAAGCCTTCGACATCATCACCGCCGGACTGCAGTCCTCGGCCGATAAGAGCGGCGACTACCTCGAAACGCTCAACGAGTACTCGACTCAGTGGAGGCGCATCGGGCTCGACGCGCAGACCGCAACGGGGCTGCTCTCCCAGGGACTGAAGGCCGGCGCCCGGGACGCGGACCAGGTTGCCGATGCGCTCGGACAATTCGGTGAGCGTGCGCTCGCTGGCGGGAAGCCGGTCGACGATGCGTTCAAGTCGATCGGGCTGAGCTCGAAGACGATGGCGAAGATGATCGGTGCCGGTGGAGAGCAGGCGGAGAAAGCGCTGCAGCTCACCATGGACAAGATGCGCGGGACGAAGGATGAGCAGGTCAAGCTGAACGCGGCGGCCGCCCTGTTCGGTGACCCGGGCAACGTCCTTGGCGCCGCGCTGTTCGCGCTCGACCCGGCCACCGCAGCAGCGGCGTCCGGCATGGACAAGGCAACCGGTGCCGCCGACCGCATGGTCGACACCGTGGGCGGCTCGGCCGCCTCGCAGCTGGAGACGTTCAAGCGCAAGGCGATCGGCGAGCTCACCGAGGTGGGCGGCGCCGTCGTCGGCTGGGCCATGAAACACCAGACCGTCGTCAAGCCCCTGGTCCTCACCTTCCTCGCTCTGGCCGCGACGGTGCTCGTGGTCAAGGGCGCGATGATGGTGTACTCCGCCGTGTCCGCTGTCGTGGCCGGTGCTCACGCGATCATCTCCGCGTCGTGCTGGACCGTGATCGGGAACTGGCTGCGGATGAACGCGATCGGGCTCGGCATGTACGCCCGGATCGCCGGAGCCGCGGTCGTCTCCGCGGCGACCACGTCCGCTGCATGGCTGGGCTCGGCGCTCACCTCCATCGGCACGTGGGTCGCTGCCGTTGTACGGGCCGGTCTCGTCGCGGTCGGCCAGTTCGTGATGATGGCGGCGCGGGCTGTGGTGTGGGCGGCGACGATGGCGGCGCAGTGGCTGATCGCGATGGGCCCGATTGGCTGGATCATCCTCGGGGTCATCGCGCTGGCCGCACTGATCTATACCTACTGGGACCAGATCAAGGCGGCCACGGTCGCCGCGTGGAACGCGGTCTGGGGCGGCATCAAGTGGGCCGTCGACCAGATCTGGAACTTCTTCCTGACGTGGACGCTGGGCGGGATCATCTGGCAGCACTGGGACACGATCAAGCAGGGCGCGATCACCGCGTGGAACGCGATCGTCGGCTGGCTGATGAGCGTGCCTGGGATGATCTACAACGCGTTCCTCAACTTCACCCCGATCGGCCTGATGATCAAGCACTGGGCCACGATCAAACAGGGCGCCATCAACGGCGGCACCGCGATGGTCAACTGGGTCCGTGGTCTGCCCGGCATGATCTCCGCCGGGATCGGCAACCTCGGGAACCTGCTTACCGACAAGGGCCGCGACGTCGTCTCCGGACTGTGGCGCGGCATCCAGTCCATGGGCGGCTGGCTCCGCTCCACCCTCATCGGCTGGGCCCGCAACCTCATCCCCGGCCCGATCGCGAAAGCCCTCGGCATCGCGTCGCCGTCGAAGGTGATGGCCGAGCTCGGCCAGTGGATCCCGGCCGGGGTCGTCGTTGGAATCGAGGCACGGCAAGGCGACGTCGCCGATGCGATGGCCACCCTCGTCCCCACCCCAAGCGCCGGCCAGTCCGTGCTCGCCGGACAGCAACTCGCCCGTGGTGCGGGCGCGGCGCCGCTGACCCGGCCCGGGTACGGACCACAGGCGGTGCGTGTGATCTTCGATTTCACCGGTGCAGAGAGCGACCTCACAAAGCTCATGCGCAAGTCCGTCCGCGTCGTCGGCCAGGGCTCCGTGCAGACCGCATACGGCCAATAGGGAAGGAGGACCCGCCGTGGCCTTTCCTCAGACCCCGATCGAGCTCCTCGCCGAGATGCAGATCGGCGGGGTGTGGACCGACATCACGGCGGACCTGTATGCGCGGTCCCCGCTCACGATCGAGCGGGGCCGGCCGGACGAGGCCGCTCGCGTAGACCCGACCCGGGCTACGTTCCAGCTCGACAACCGGCAGAACAAGTACAGCCCGCGCAATCCGAGCTCGCCGAACTACGGGCTCATTGGCAGGAACACACCGATCCGGTTTTCCGTGCCGGGCACCGAGTCGTATCTGTCGATGGACGGCGGCACCGCGAACACCTCGGCCGCGACGGACCACGCCTCGTTCGCGGTGACCGACCTCGACGTGCGCGCGGAGCTCACGGCGGACTGGTGGTCGTCGACGCTGAACCAGACGATCATCGGTCAGTGGGGATCCGACGGGAACCGCGGCTGGATGTGGCGGCTACTCAACGGCAACAGCACCATCAACTGGACCACCAGCGGTGCTGTCACCACCAGCCAGTTCGCCACGATCCCGCTGCCCCGGCTGCCGCGCCGCGCCGCCCTGCGCATGACACTGGACGTCAACAACGGGGCGTCCGGGTGGACGGCCACGCTGTACCAGGCGCCCAGCCTCGCCGGCCCGTGGGCGCTCGTGGGCACCACCACCGGAGTCGGCACGACGTCCATCTACAACAGCGGTGCGCCGCTGCGGGTGGCCCCTGAGCAGTCCGACACCAACCCGCCGCGCGCGCCGTTCGCCGGGCGCGGGCACCGCTTCGAACTGCGGGCCAGTATCGGCGGCTCCGTCGTCGCGGCACCGGACTACCGCGCGCTGCCCCCGGGCAACTCCAGCTTCCTCGACTCGGCGGGCCGGACATGGTCGTTCGCCGGGACCGCGGCCGTGAGCAACCGCGAGTACCGGTGCACCGCAGAGGTCTCCTCGTGGCCGCCACGGTGGGACGAGTCCGGGCGAGACGTTTACGTCCCGGTCGAGGCAGCCGGGATCCTGCGCCGCCTCGGCCAGGGCGCCAAGCCCCTGGCCTCCCCACTGCGCCGGCGCATTCCCACGGTCGGTAACCCGCGCGCGTACTGGCCGATGGAGGACGGACGGGAGGCAGTCCAGGCCTACTCGCCCTTGCCGAACGCCGCCCCGCTGGCCGTGACCGGATTCGAGTTTGCTGCCGATGACTCGCTCCTCGGGTCCAGCCCGCTGCCCCGTATCACGGCGGGGGCCCGCATGGCCGGGGCCGTGCCTTCACACACAGCCACCGGTCAGTGGCTTGTCGCCATGGTCTTCTATTGGGCTGCCGCGCCCGCCTCGCCAACCGTGCTGCTGGACTTCACAACCAGCGGCACCGCTTCCCGTATCGTCCTCACCGTCGACAGCACCGGTGTCTCTCTCGACGGGTACTCTCCGTCGAATACGAGCGTGTTCAACGTCAGTGCGCTGGCCACCGGCTTCGGGTTCTACGGGGCGTGGACGCGCCTAGAGATCACGGCCGAGCAGTCCGGCGGGAACACCAAGTTCCGGGTCGGCTGGGTCGACGTGTCGGGCAGCGGCTTCGGCAACGACGGTACCGTCGTCGCGACCGCGGGCACCGTCACGGGCATCAACACCGGGTTTGGTGCGCTCGCGGCCGACGTGCGCCTCGGCCACCTCGGCGTGTTCGCCTCGTCAAACACCACGGTGTACGACCGCGCCGATGACGGCTGGCTCGGCGAAGCCGCGGGCAGCCGACTCCTGCGACTCAGCACCGAGGAGGGTGTGCCTCTCACCTCGACCTCGGCGTTGGCGGCGATGGGGCCGCAGCGGCCCGACAAGCTGCTCACCCTCCTCGGCGAGTGTGAGGCCTCCGACGGTGGTGTGTTGCATGAGCGCCGCGACAGGCTGGCCCTGCAGTACCGGTCGCAGGACTCCCTGTACAACCAGCCGGTCGCACTCACCCTGGACTACGCGCAGGCCGGCCACGTTGCTCCGCCGCTGCAGCCGACGGATGACGACCAGCGGGCACGGAACTCCGTCACCGTGAGCCGGGCCGGCGGTAGCTCTGCGCTGGCCGTTCAGGAGACGGGCCCGATGTCCGTGCTGGCGCCGCCCGACGGGATCGGCGTCTACGAGGACGCGCGAACCATCTCGGTCGCGAAGGACAACCAGCTCGCGCACATCGCGTGGTGGCGACTCCACATGGGCACGTGGGATGAGGCCCGCTACCCAACGGTCCACATCGACCTGGCGGCCGCACCGTCGCTGATCGAGGACGTCCTCGCGCTCGACATCGGCGACCGGATCCAGATCGTCAACCCCCCGAGCTGGCTGCCGCCGGGCCCGATCGACCTGATCGTCGAGGGCTGGACCGAGACCATCGGACACCCGAACTCGTGGGACCTCGTACTGAACTGCAGCCCGGCGGGCCCGTGGACGGTGGCCGCCGTCGACTCGGCGCGCGGGGACACGACGGGCTCCGTGCTCGGTACGGGCGTCACCTCGACGGGGACGTCTTTGACGGTGCACACGGTGCAGACGGATGGCTATCCGCCGGTGCTGTGGACGCCGAGTCCGGCCGACTACCCGTTCGATCTGGTGGTCGGTGGGGAGGTCGTCACGGCAACCGGCCCCGCACTCCCTCTGGCAGCGGATACGTTCACGCGGTCCGTGGGGGCAGGGTCCTGGGGCACTGCGTCGGACGGGCACGTGTGGACGGCGACGGGCGGCCCCACCTCGGACCGCTCGGTCGCAGCCACATACGGCGTGATCACGCTGTCGGCGACACCCACCACCAACCGCCAGATGACCGTCGCCGAGTCCTGCCAGGACTGCGACGTCCGGGCCGCTGTGGCGTTCTCGGCGACGGCCACCGGGGCATCGCTCGCCGCGTCCCTCCTGGCCCGCTGGACGTCCAGCGCGGACTACTACCGGCTCCGCGTGGAGGGCACCACTGCCGGCGGCATCACTCTGTCCGTGATGCTCGGCACCACCGTGGTCGGGTCGAGCGCCACGGGCGTCACCTACACACCGGGCTCGATCGTCCAGGTGCGGATGCGGGTCATCGGGGACCGCGTGCTGGGCCGGGTGTGGCCAACGGCCGGCGATGAGCCGGGCACGTGGCACGTCGACCAAACCGTGACCAGCAGCCCGATCGCTGAGGGTCTCGTAGGCCTCGCAGGATCCGGCCTGACCGGGAACACGAATGTGTCTCCGGAGATCCGCTTCCACGACTGGACAGTCCTGTCGCCGCAGCGGATTCCCGTGACGCGCAGCACCAACGGAATCGTCAAGGCGCATACGGCTGGGGCACAGGTCGGCCTTGCACAGCCCGCAATTGCAGCTCTCTGAAAGGGGGATTAGTCGATGACCTTCTACGCGGGCCAATCCATCCTTGGTGCGCTTCTCGATAAACTGGAGAATCCGCCCGTCGCGATTCTCCAACAGACGGTCGTGCAGTCCGTCCCCAACGGGACGTGGGGTGTGCTCACATTCGACTCGGAAATCAAGGACACCTACAGCGGCCACTCCACGACCTCCAACACGAGCCGGTACACATGCCAGCTCGCTGGTACATATCGGGTCACTGTCCGGGCCGCGTTCGCCACCAACGCGACCGGCAGCAGGGGGGCCCGCATTCACCTGAATGGCAGCTTCATTCAGGGTGCCGCGAACCTTGCGGGGGCCGGAACGCTGGCGGGGATTTCCGAGGCCAGCCACATGCTGGATCTGGGCGTCGGGGATTACGTCGAAGGCGCTGGCGGACAGAACTCTGGCGGCAGTCTCTCAACCGCATTCGTCGGCGAGTCCGCGTCGATGATGTATGTGGAATGGATTCACGCATGAGTGCCTCGTGCAGTTGCGGTGTGGCCGCGGTGGTGCAATGGCGCCAGCGGGCCGACGAGAAGACCACGGACACGGTGCCCGTGTTCGCGTGCCCGGACCACGCGCTCAGCCCGGAGGCGGCCGCCTACGTCCACGAGGCCAAGTGCCCAGGGCCCGGCAAGAACCGCGGCTGCACGTGCCCGGTGCCGTCGGTGGTCGAGTTCCCCTTCGAGGTTCCCGCCGACGACCCGCGCCGGCCGCCCGCGCGCCGGCTGCCACCCGGCTGGTAGCCGAACCTCTGAACCCTCACGCCCCGCGCCGCTGCCGGCCGGGGCGTTCCTCATGCCCTGGAGGCCCTCATGCCTGAACCACGCCCGTCTGTCGGGCGGATCGTCCACTACGTCAGCTACGGCACCCCGGGCGGCGAGTACACCTCGCAGTGCCGGGCCGCCATCATCACGGCCGTGCACGGCCAGTTCCTCGTGGATCTCGCGGTGCTGAATCCCGAGGGCATGTTCTTCAACCGTGGAGTGACCCATGGCGAGCCCAAAGCGGACGGCTCGTATGAGGGCGGCTCCTGGCACTGGCCGGAGCGCGTCTGATGGCCAAGACCGGACCGCAGAAGTACCCCGGCGCCTCGCTCACCTACTGGTTCCAGGACGCCTGGCCGGGCAACGCCATGGAGTCGAACGTCGGCGTCCTCCACACCACCGAGGGCCGCACCGTCCCCGACTACCGCGGTGGCCGGGACGCCCCGAACTTCACGCTGCTGCCGGACATCCCCGCCCGGAAGCTACGTGTCTACCAGCACTACGACTTCGACGTCTCCAGCCGCGCGCTCGTCAACCTCGCTGGAGGGGTCGAGACAAACACCGCGAACGCCGTGCAGTTCGAACTCGTGGGCACCTGCGACGAGCGGAACGCCGGCTCGTGGGACGGCGAACGCGCTGGCGTCGACTACATCTTCTGGCCGGACGCCCCGGACTGGCTCCTTGCCGAGCTGGCCCGGATCGTGCGGTGGGCGCATGACCAGCACGGCATCCGCCTGGAGTCCACGGTGACGTGGAAGGCCTACAAGAAGGGCCAGACCGGCGGCTCCTACGGTGCCAACGGTGTCCGCCTGTCGGGCGCGCAGTGGGGCGCCTACTACGGCTGGCTCGGCCACCAGCACGTGCCGGAGAACGACCACGGCGACCCCGGCAACATCAACTTCGCGCGCGTCCTCGAATACGCCCACGGCGAGACCCCCGACCCGTCCGAGGAGGACGACATGCCCACAGCCCAGGAGATCGCAGCCGCGGTGTGGGAGCACCAGCTTCCGAACGTCCGCCCGGACGGCAGCCGGGACGGCACCAAGAAGGCGGCGTTCTGGTGGCTGGTCTGGCAGGACGTGTTCCAGGCACAGCTCATGACGGCCATCAGCGACGCCAAGATGACGCCCGGCGAGGTCCGCCAGGCCCTCGCTGACGGCACCCTCAAGGTCACCGTGACCGTCGCCCCCACCACCAACTAGGAGGCCACCGTGACCAATCCGTTCCCCACCTCCGACGCCATCATCAAGACCGGCGCCACCTACGCCAAGGACCTCGCCGAGCGCATCCTATGGACCGGCACCGTCGCGGTCGGCGGTGTGCTCATCGCGGCCGGCCCGGCCGACATGCTGCACGGTTCCTTCTGGCAGTCCGTCGGCACGGCCGGGATCATCGCCGCGGGCACCCTCGTGAAGGGCCTCGCCGCCCGCCTGTTCGGCGACAAGAACTCCGCGTCGACCGCCCGGGGCGTGTAGTGCTGGCCGCCCTGTGGCGGCACCTCCAGTGGCGCGGCCTCACCCTGGCCGGGGTCGGCGCCTGCTGGATCTGGTACGGCATCGGCCTCATCGTCACCGACCGGCCCGGGATCGTCGCCGCCACCGGCCCACTCCTGAGCCTCATGTGCATGGAGGCCTGGGGCGGGGTGTGGATCGCGGGCGGCCTGGCCGGCGTTCTCACCGCAGCACTCCGCCCGGGCCAGGACCTGCCCGGGTTCGCGGGGCTGACGGGGCCGCTCCTCGTGTGGGCGCTGGCCTTCACCGCGGCCGCGGTCACAGGCGCCTACGGGACTGCGTGGACGGCCGTGCCGCTGTACGTCGCAGCCCTGCTGATGGTGGTGGTGATCGCAGTTCTTACAGGGGGGCGGACGCGCAGATGCGCATGTGAGGGGGTGGGCCGTGGGGAGTGAGAACTCCGTCCTCGGTGTGATCATCGCGGTGATCGGGCTCATAGGCAGTGTGCTCGTGGCGCGGCTGTCCGCGCCGAAGCCCGCGGCGACCGGAGCCGGCGCGGGCGACGAGGGGCCGCCCGTGCTGGAGGTCGCGCCGGAAATCTGGCGGGACATGAGCGGCAAGATCAGCACGCTCGAAGGGAAGGTCGACCACCTCACCAGGCTGGTCGAGCAGCAGACCACCCGCGTCACCACCCTGGAGAAGCTCCTCCGCCACGCGATGCGCCTACTCCGGTCCGCGCACCGCCAGCTCCGCGCGGCCGGCACCGTCCCCGATCCGGTGCCGCCCGAGCTCATCCCCTACTCGATCGACTGAGGAGGCCGTCATGCCGCTGCCCACGACGCGCGTCGTGACCGGCCGCTACGTCAATCCCACCACCGGAGCCAACCAGACCGGCCGCGTCGTGATCAGCCCGTACCCGGGCGTGTGGACGGACGAGACCGGGGACCAGGTCCTCACCGGGGGCGCAACGGTCGAGCTCGTCGCGGGCGCGTTCTCCGTCACCCTCGTGACCACCGACGCCGCAGGGGTCGAGCCCGCCACTGGCAGGGTATGGATCTTTGAAGAGCGGATCGACGGCCGCCCCTACCGGCGGCGCCCGTTCGCGCTCGACGCGGGCGTCGACTCCATCGACATCACCGACCTCGTCGACGCGGACCCGGGCGATGTCGGCTACGTCCGGGGGCCGGAGGGTCCGGCTGGTGCTGACGGCGCTCCGGGCCCCGAGGGGCCGCCGGGGGCCGATGGCTCCGAGGCGAACGCAGAGGCGTACACCGACGCCGCGGTCGACGCTCACGCTGGCGCCGTCGACCCGCACGGCGATCGCGCAGACGCCGCCTCCAAGTACCTCGCCAAGGTGCAGAACCTAGCCGACCTGCCGTCGCCGTCGACCGCCCGCACGAGCTTGGGCCTCGGCAGCAGCGCGACCCGCGCCGTAGGCACGACGGCCGGCACCGTGGCCGCGGGCGACGACCCGCGCTTCACGGCGGCCGCCCCGTGGGTCTTCGACGTCAGCGCCTACGGCGCGGTCGGGGACGTGCGGGTCGTGACGGACGGCGCCATGACGTCCGGCAGCGCCGTCCTCACGTCGGCGTCCGGCCCGTTTACCGCAGCGTCGAGCCCGGTCGGGAAGTCCATCATCGTGAAGGGCGCCGCAGCGACCGGGGTGACGAGCCTGGTGGCGACGATCCTGAGCAGGCAGAGCGACACCCAGGTCACCCTGTCCGCGAACGCCGCGGTGACCGTGACCGGCGCCCAGGTGGTGTGGGGAACGGACAACACGAGCGCGATCCAGGCCGCGACGGACGCCGCCGAGGCGTACCTCGCCGCGGGCAACAGCTATGCGCAGGTGTACACCCCGCCGAAGCCGCACATGATCGCGGGCCCGTTGAACAACACGCGCAGCGGCAACGGGCAGATCGTGTTCGGCGTGTACCCGGTCGCCGGCCGGAAGCCGATCCTGGAGTTCCGCGGAGAGACCGACGGCGCGGCCGCAGTCCGGCACTGGATGCAGACCGTGCCGCAGATCTCCGGCAGTTGCTGGGTCTCGGCCGGGGTGTACTCGTCGACCTCCGCACAGATCACCAACATCAACAACGACGGCAACCCGGGCGTTCTGTCCGGGCCCCAGGAGGGCTGGGGCTACGGGGCGGCCGCGCTGTACAGCAACGTGATGCTGGTAGTTCGCAACATGGCCATCCTCACCACGCACTCCTCGTTCGGCCTGACCTACGGTGCGATCAACGCCTACGGTTGCGCCAACGCCCACATCGAGAACGTGGGCATCGGAACGCTCGGCACGGTGGCCAGCCCGAGCACGGATTACACCTCGCCCGGCGTGTTCGGCACCGGGCTCAGCGTCGGCCTGCTCTTCCCAGCGCCCGGTAACAACGACAACGTCGTCGGCAAGAACGTCTCGATCGGCGGCGGCTACACCTACGCAGCCTTCATCACCGAACACGCGATGATCGACCGCTACATGGCCCTCTACTGCTGGGCAGGCGCCGTGCTCGTGGGGACCTACGCCGGGTCAGTCGGCTCCGTCCACGCCATCAAGATCCTGAACGCCTCCATCGAGGCCTGCACGAACGAGCTCTACATCATGGGCGCGGGCTCGGCTGGCATCGGTCCGATCGTCGACATCGACCAACTGTCCACCGAGTCGGGGACCCCCAACATCGCAGGCAGCAGCGCCGGGGCGATGGCCGCCGCCCGCGGCATCGTGCGCCTCACCGGGCTCTTCACGGAGTCGGGTGTGACGGTGTCCAACCCGTGCGGCATCAAGGTGATCAACGGGCAGACCCCGTTCCCCGTCCGAACCGTCACCGGGGACGAGACGGTCCGGATCATCGACGAGGTCCTCGTCGTGGACGCGTCGGCCGCCAATCGGGTCATCACGCTGATCTCGGCTGTGGCCACCCCGAACCGCTACACGTTCGTGAAGGGTGACGCGTCGGCCAACACGGTCACGCTGGCGACGACCGGCGGCCAGACCATCAACGGCGCCGCCACGAAGGTGATCACGACCCAGTGGGAGACCGTCACCGCCATCCCCTCCGGGGGCCAGTGGATCCTCATCTGACCCCGCACAGCACAGCGCCCCCTCTCCGGCCTTCGGGCTGGGAGGGGGCGCTTTCGTGCGTCCGGGATCAGCTCTTCTCGCCGAGGGCCGCCCGGAGCCAGTCGAGCGTGCCCTGCCCGAGCAGCTCCTCGGCGAGCCGCTGCCCGGTCTCCGTCGTAAGCCTGGCCCGGCTGTTGTCAATCCAGCGCTGCGCCGCCTCGTACCCCTGAGCCTTGTACTCGATGCCCTGGAGCAGGCACTCCAGCTTGTCGGCATCGCGTGCGCAGACAGCTTCCGCCGAGTCCTTGGCCTCGTACTCCGCGACGAGCTCTTGGATCGTCGAGGCCAGCAGCGCGGGCATCCCTGCCGTCTGGTCGGCGGTCACCGCTTCGGGGTCGGCTCCGGTCGCGTACTTCTTGCCGAGGTAGTTGACGTCCCCCGTGCGGGTCTCCTGGGTGTCGTGCCAGGTGGCGAGGAACGCGGCGCGCGCCGGGTCTGCACCCTCCAGCTTCGCGATGATCGAGGCGATCAGCGAGGTGCGCCACGAGTGCTCGGCGACGCTCTCGGGCAGCTTGACGCCGGCCATCCACCAGCCCGTGCGGGCCGTGTTCTTCAGGGTGCCTGCCTCGTAGAGGAAGCGAGCCACTGCGGACAGGTCGTCAGCCACGTCTGTTCTCCTTCTCACGCCTCGGCGAGGCGGATGGCGTACCGGATTCCCTCCAGCTCGCGCCGCGCGCGCGTCGAGGGCTCGGTGACATCCAACAGCACGGTCAACCGATCCCGGAGAGCACGGCCTGGACTGGACTGCGCCCGAAGGAGGTTGGGCCTGGCAGCGAGAAGCGCCCACAGGGTGTGCACGTTCAAGTCGAAGAACCCCTGCTCCGGAGAAAGCCCGGTCACGAGGTGCTGAAGGAGCTTGTGCCCGTGCCACGTCCGGGCTGTCGGGTCTGCGATGAAGTCATCGGCGAGCTGAAGGTGTGGTGACTCCCCGATCCAGTAGGCCCAGTAGCTGAGGTTCGCGGTCTCGCCGGCGTCGTCGTCCTCAAGGGCGGTCGTGATGAAATGATTCATTCGGTCGCGGTCCCCCTGCCGGGCGGCAACTGCAGCGACTGACCGCGCGTTGAGCCACTGGGTCAGCCAGTCACCTGGGCGCTCAGCCTTCTGCTGCTGGGCAAGCCATTCGGAGGTGTCTGCCGCGTCGTCGTATCCGGCGAGGTAGAGGGCTTGGCGCCGAAGGAGGAAGGGCCCGCCACGTGCTTCCTCGGCTGTGCGCCGCATGCGATGGAAGAACCGGCGCCGATCCCCCGGAGCAAGTTCCGGCCCGGTGGGCGCCGGGCCGCGGCGCGGGCGAGCCGGGGGCTGGAGGGTGCGCATCGGTTCTGGGGTCACCCCGTTCAGGGGCCAGGCCAACACCTCGACCAGGTCGCGCTGCATGACCCACGCGCCGATAGGGCTCTTGCTCGTGGGTCCGTCATCCTCGAGCGCGCTCGCCAGGAGGACGTCGGCCTCCAAGGCCTTGTCGAGGGCGAGGAGCAGTGTCGGGCTGATGCCCATCTGCATGAGCCGGTGCCGGTGGAACAGCATCTGCCCGACGGCCAGCGACGTAAGCGGTCGGCGGCCGGACTCCCAGCCAGCAACCGTGTCCGTGGACACGCTGAACGCCTCTGCGAGTGACTCCTGGGTGTGGCCGAGCTGCTCCCGGATGAGGCGGAAGACGTAGCCGGAGACGATGCCGGTGCGGCTTCGCTGCCGTGTTCCCTGACTGGCGGTCAGGGTGGGATTCGCGTTGATGGGCATGGTGCCCCCTTTGCCTGCGAGCGGCCTCCAAAGTACCCGTACTGCGGGTCACTTCGAGGCGTCCGGCCGAATATCTAGGCTCGTCACACCACCCGCTGACGACGGTAGGGAGCACCGGTATGACCGGCGAGACCCAGACGATTGAAGAGCTCGCGGCGCGGGCCCTGGCGTCCTACGACCAGCGGCCGGACGCCGAGGGCGTGGCGCACCTGGTCGACGACCTGATCACCGCCGGGAACAAGCTCCACGCTCAGGTGAACCAGATCCCTGCGGCCCAGCGCACCGAGCGCGCGGGCGCCGCCCTCACCGAGTGGGCCTACTTCGTCGAATCGGGCCCGCTGGGCCACGGCGATCACGCCAACTGGAACCACGCCCGCGGCCTCGCCCGCATTATCCGAGCCATGGCTTCCACGCTCGGCGAGCCGCAGCCGTCAGGCGCCCAGTGACCGAGCGCCTGCGGCAGCTCCTGTACGTGGTGATCGTGCTCTGCATCTTCGCCGCGATCGCCATCGGCACTGCCCACTGAACTCCCGCCCCGGCACCCGATCGTCCCCCCTTCCGGTGACCGGGGCGGGCCGCATCCTCGATTGGAAGGGCCACCATCATGGCAACCCCGACCGCCCTGAGCGCTTCCGCCCAGCACCTCCTGACCGAGGAGGGATTCACCCGCGTCACGCACCTCGTACAGCGCGACAACGACGGCATCGACGAGGCACTCGCCGCGCGGATCGTCGACGAGGCCCTGAAGTTCGTGGCCGCCGCGGCCACTTCTACGGGGCGGCACCTGCGCCCGTCCAAGACCGTCGACATGGGCTGGCATGCCCTGATCCTGCACACGGAGATGTACCGCGAGGTGTGCGGCGGGGTCGGCCGGTTCGTGGACCACCGCCCCGAGGGCCCGGAGACGCTGCGGCGGGACGCCGACACCCTGGACAGCACGATGGACGCCATCCGGGAGGCCGGGTACGAGCCGGACGCCTACCTGTGGGGGCCGCTCGCAGACACCGAGATCCACGCTGGGGACTGCATGCACTCCGAGTGCACTAGTGGCGGTTCCGGATGCGCCGCACCGCCGGCCTCCTGAGCCGCTACTCTCGACGCGTTCCGTACAGGAGGTGTCTCCGTGAGTGATAGCTCGGGACCGCGCGAGTGGGTTGACCCTCGGTACCGCGAGTTGATGGCGGGCCTGAACGCGACCCGAATCCAGCGCCAGCAGGGACGGCGCCCGCGCCGCCTCTGCCCGCACGGATTCGGCGTGACGATGATGGTGGACCTGAGCAGCAAGGCCCCCCTGAACGTCGCGTGCGAGGCCTGTCGACAGCCTGAGTAAGACCCACCTATCCCCGGCCGACACTTCTCCCCGTCGGCCGGGGTCTTTCCCATGCCCGGCTACCCTCTGCAACCGCGACCTAGGGGCGCTATAACCCAGTTTTCGGGTTGCCGGTGCCCGTGCCTCCCGAGACCAGGAAGGACAGCCGGGCCCGCACCATGTCCCGCAGCAGCCGCTGCCCGCCGGGCGGCAGCGTCCCCGCCGCGACCAGCTCCTCCAGCGTGAAGGCGCGCGGCCGGACCACCCGCAGGGACAGGCACGCCGATCCGACGGCCACCGGAGGCAGTACGGCGTGCAGGCGGGTGCCGTCGGGCATCCGGGCGTCCACCCAGGGCCGGGCGTCGTCGAGCCTGCGCCCGGCGACGGCGGCGAGCCGCTGGGCGAGCCTGCGCACGGCGGCGGCGTCGGCGAAGGTCACCCCGGTCAGCTCCAGCCCGCCGCCGCGGTCCACCCACACCCGGTCGGGGGCCGCCACCAGGACGTCGGTGACCTCGGGGTCGGCGAGGAGTGCCTCCAGCGGGCCCGCGCCGACCAGTTCGGACCTCAGCTCGGCGGCCACACCGAGCACTTCCGCGTCGCCCAGCAGCCGGCCCTGGGCGCGCAGGGCAGCCGCCACCCGCGCCGGGGTGGGCTCCGCCCCGCTCTCGGCGAGCCGCTGGCGCACCGCGTCGAGGAGTACGGCGCTCATACCGACACCCCCTGGGCGGAGCCGAGCGCGCGCTGCCAGAAGCCATCGCAGAAGCGGGCCAGGGCGCCCCGGCCGTGCGCTCCCGGGGGCTCGCCCTCGGCCACCCGGCCCGGGAGCCCGACCTCGACGGGGACTTCGCCGGCCAGCGGCACCCCCAGGAGTCCGGCGACGGCCTCCGCGTCGAGCCCGCCGGGCGCGGGGCCCCGTACGACCACGCGAACGTCCCGGGCCACCATCCGGACTCCGGCCGCCACCCGGCCGGCCGCGGCCACCGCCCGCAGCTCGCCCCGCACCACCATCAGCACCAGGTCCAGCTGCGCGAGCACCTCGGCGACGGCTTCGTCGACCCGGCGCGGCAGGTCGACCACGACGACCCCGCCCCGGCGCCGCGCGGCGGCCACCACCGAGCGCATCGCGGCGGGCGGCACCACCACGCGGTCCCCGCGGTCCCAGCTGAGCACCCGCAGGGCGTGCAGTTCGGGCAGAGACTCCGCCAGTGCTCCGGCGCCGACACGTCCGCGGGAGGCGGCGAAGTCGGGCCAGCGCAGTCCTTCGGCGGCTTCGCCCCCGAGAAGGACGTCCATACCGCCGCCGAGGGGGTCTCCGTCGATGAGGATGGTCCGCTCCCCTGCGCGGGCGGCCCGCAGGGCCAGGGCGCAGGCGAGGGTGGAGGCTCCGGCTCCGCCGCTGCCCCCGATCACCCCGACCGTCAGGGCGGGCCGCCCGGCCCCCTCCACCACATCGGCGATCCGGTCGACGAGCAGGCTCTCGGCGTCGGGAAGGGTCAGCACCTCCTCGGCGCCGATCTCCACCGCCCGCTTCCATACGTGGGGGTCGTCCAGGTCCCGGCCGACGAGGAAGACCCCGGCCCGCCGGGGCGCACCGCGCACCCGCCGCGCGGCATCGTCGCCGACGAGGACGAGCGGCGCCGTCTCCCAGCCGACACCCGCGACGCCCGCGGCGCCCGCGCCACTCCAGTCGCCACTCCGGTCGCCACTTCCGTCGCCCCTCCCGTCGCCACCGTCACGACCGGCTCCGCTTTGCTCCGGCACCGCGTGGTGCACATGGGGCTCGGCCCCCGCGGCCGCGCACAGCCGCAGCAGGTCGTCGAGCAGCAGGGGGTTCTCGGTGATGATCAGCGGCCGTCCACCGGCGGCCACAGGCCCGCCGGCCCCGGGATTCGGCCCGCCCCCGCCGTCCACCACGAGATCCCGGACTTCACACGACTTCGATCCAGCCACGATCTCCGCCTCCTTCTCGCCGCAAATCCAGCGCCGCGGACTTCGCGGCCGGAATCACCGTGACGGGATCGGGAAAAAGAAGTGGATCTTGCTCTAAAACCGTGGACGGGCGCCCCATTGTGAATAACCCGCTCACCCCAACAGGTGAGTTCCGGAGCGCGCCGGAACGACTACGCAACGTGACGAGTTCGTGGGGGTGAGGGCCTTCGACGCGCAGGCCCCTCGAAGACGAGGAGGCCCGAGGAATGATCACTTGGGGTCGAAGGCAGGGACGCAAACCGCGTCCGGACATGCGACGACCCCCGCCGGGGGGGAGAGCGGGGGTCGTCCCCACGGTCCGACTCGGGGGGGGAGGAGCCAGACCGGGTTAGCACGGTCGCGAACGATCCGTGACTTCCATGGTGTACCCGAGAGGCTTCTCAGGCAAACCCACGCGCCGCACTTTACGCCGAATGGTGGGCGCATATGCTCGGGTCGTGGAAAATCAGCCCTTGCCGCACTCCTTGCCTCGCACCGCAGCCTTCTTCGACCTGGACAAGACGGTCATTGCGAAGTCGAGCACTCTGACGTTCAGCAAGTCCTTCTACCAGGGCGGCCTGATCAACCGAAGGGCCGTGCTGCGCACCGCCTACACGCAGTTCATCTACCTGGCCGGCGGCGCCGACCACGATCAGATGGAGAGGATGCGGGAGTACCTGTCCGCCCTCTGCAAGGGGTGGAACGTGCAGCAGGTCCGGGAGATCGTCGCCGAGACCCTGCACGACCTCATCGACCCGCTGATCTACGACGAGGCCGCCTCCCTCATCGAGGCCCACCACACGGCGGGCCGCGACGTCGTGATCGTGTCCACCTCCGGAGCCGAAGTCGTCGAGCCCATCGGCGAGATGCTGGGCGCCGACCGGGTCGTCGCCACCCGCATGGTCGTGGGCGAGGACGGCTGCTTCACCGGCGAGATCGAGTACTACGCCTACGGCCCGACCAAGGCGGAGGCCGTACGGGAACTCGCGGAGTCCGAGGGGTACGACCTCGCGCGCTGCTACGCGTACAGCGACTCGGCGACCGACATCCCGATGCTCGAGGCGGTCGGGCACCCGCACGCGGTCAACCCCGACCGGGCCCTGCGCCGGGAGGCCGTGGCCCGCGAGTGGCCGGTGCTGGTGTTCAACCGGCCGGTACGGCTGAAGCAGCGGCTGCCGGGACTGTCGATGCCCGCACGGCCGGCACTGGTCGCCGCCGCCGCGGTGGGCGCCGCAGCGGCCACCGCCGGACTGGTCTGGTACGCGAGCCGACGACGCGCACTGGCCGCCGCCGCGCCCCGCTGACCTGCGAGAACACAGGGCGCCCGAAACGCCCTGATGTGCGGCGGAAAGCAAAGAAATGTGGCCAGGGGTTTCGCTCCACTCCGAAGCGGAGTACAAAGGAGTCAAGGCCCGCGAGACCAAAGAACATCCGAGAGGATCATCTTTAAAACGCAGTATGGCCCACGGACCGAAACGCATGAACGCCGAGCACCCACGCGACGTCGACCCGTCGATTACGGGCCAGCCGCACCAGGTGACGGGCAAAGCTCCCGACCTGATGGGCAATCATCGAGGACGCTTGGTAACTGGGCGTAAGTGCCAGCGGCGACACCAGAGTAATACGGTGTCGCCGCAACCATGTCCGGGCCCGGTTCCGCCCCCGCAGGGCCTCCGCCTCCGCCCCGACAGGCCTCCCCGCCACGCCCAACGTCAGGCCGCGCCGCGCTGAAGCGCCTCGCAGACCGCGGTCGACTCCCGGACCCCGAGCTCGATCGCACGGCCGCAGTGGGCGATCCAGGCCGACATCCCCTCCGCGGTGCCGGAGACGTAGCCCTTGAAGGCCTCCAGGTAGGCCTCCCGACCCTGTTCCGCGTGGCCGACCTCCGCGGGACAGATCGCCTTCGGGTCCAGACCGCTGTTGATCAGCACGATCCGCTCGGCCGTCCGCGCCACCAGGCCGTTGTACGAACCGAACGGACGCAGCGCCAGCAGCTCGCCGTGCACCACCGCCGCCGTGATCAGCGCCGGGGCGGAGCCGCCCGCGATGATCAGGCCGGAGAGTCCGTCCAGCCGGCCCGCCACCTCCTGCGCGTCGGGCAGGGGCAGATCGATCAGCGGCTCGTCCACCGGCTCACCGGCCAGTCGGGGCCGGCCGACCACGTCACCGTCCGCCGTGGAGCCCGAGGCCACCAGATGGAGCCGCGCCAGGACCCGTAGCGGCGACTGGCGCCAGATGCTCAGCAGCTGGCCCGCCTCGGCCGTCAGCCGCAGGGCCGCGCCCACCGTGCGGGCCTCCGGCTCCGAGCCGAAGTCGCTCCGGCGCCGGACCTCCTCCAGCGCCCAGTCGGCCCCCGACAGCGCCGCGCTCCCGCGCGCTCCGCGCAGCGCGGCCTCCGAGGCGACCGCCACCGCGCGGCGGCGCATGACGCGGTGGCCGTAGACCCGGTCCACGGCCTTGCGTACGGATTCCACGGACTCGGAGACGCCCGGCAGAGCCGACAGCGGGGCGAGCGGGTCGGCGGAGGCGGAAGCGGAAGCGGCGGCCGAAGAGGCGGCGGAAGCAGAGGCGCTACTCATAAGTAAGGAGCCTACGCACTGCTCCCCCATAGCACCGACCCCTCCTTGGAGTGGCCTTCTTCACTCAGGCACACCACACAAAGCCACCGACCCGCTACGCTTTGTGAACATGAAGATCGCTTTCGTGGGGAAGGGCGGCAGCGGCAAGACCACGCTGTCCTCCCTTTTCATCCGCCACCTCGCCTCCAATGAAGCCCGTGTCGTCGCGGTGGACGCCGACATCAACCAGCATTTGGGCACCGCGCTCGGACTCAGCGAGGACGACGCGGCCTCGCTGCCCGCGCTGGGCGCGCACCTGCCCCTCATCAAGGACTACCTGCGGGGCTCCAACCCGCGCATCGCCTCCGCCGACACGATGATCAAGACCACCCCGCCCGGCACCGGCTCCCGGCTGCTGCGCGTCGACGAGGACAACCCCGTCTACGACGCCTGCGCGCGCACCCTGACGCTCGACGGGGAGCCCGTACGGCTGATGGCGACGGGGCCGTTCACCGAGTCCGATCTGGGCGTGGCCTGCTACCACTCCAAGGTCGGCGCGGTCGAGCTCTGCCTCAACCACCTCGCCGACGGCCCGGACGAGTACGTCGTGGTCGACATGACGGCCGGCTCCGACTCCTTCGCCTCGGGCATGTTCACCCGGTTCGACGTGACCTTCCTGGTCGCCGAACCGACCCGCAAGGGCGTCTCCGTCTACCGCCAGTACAAGGAGTACGCGCGGGACTTCGGGATCACGCTCAAGGTCGTCGGCAACAAGGTGCAGGGACCGGAGGACATCGAGTTCCTCCAGGACGAGGCCGGCGAGGACCTGCTGGTCACCGTCGGGCAGTCGGACTGGGTGCGCGCGATGGAGAAGGGCCGCCCGGCCGCCTTCGAGCTGCTGGAGGCCACCAACCGGCTGGCCCTCCAGGCGCTGCAGGACGCCGCGGACGACTCCTACGCGCACCGCGACTGGGAGCGGTACACCGAGCAGATGGTCCACTTCCACCTGCGCAACGCCGAGAGCTGGGGCAACGCGAAGACCGGGGTCGACCTGGCCGAGCAGGTCGACCCCGGTTTCGTCCTACGGGAACTGCTCACTCCTCGTTCTGACTCTCTTCAGCCGGCTCCGCAGCCGGCTTGACCCCGGCGGGGGCGGCCGGCTTGGCCGGCGGCCCCGCCGTCAGGAACTTGTCCCAGCCCTCCTTCGGCGCCTCGCCGACGTCGAGGGTGCGCATCCATTCCAGGGCCTTCGGGTCCTGGGCGTCCAGCCAGTCCACCAGCTCGCGGAACGGCACGCAGCGGACGTCCTTCTGCGTGCACATGGTCTTGATGGAGTCCTCGACGGCGCGCATGTAGGTGCCGCCGTTCCAGGATTCGAAGTGGTTGCCGATGATCAGCGGCGCGCGGTTGCCCTGGTAGGTCCGCTCGAAGGCCTTGGCCAGTCCGTCGCGCATCTGCTCACCCCAGTACGCGTGCTGGGAGGGGTCGCCCTGCGTGGTCGTACCGGACTGGTTGACCAGGTAGTTGTAGTCCATGCTGAGCGTTTCGAAGGCGCGGCCCGGCATGGGGACCAGCTGGAGCGGGATGTCCCAGAGGCCATCCGTCTTCTTCGGCCAGATCTGCTTGCTGATGCCGCTGGAGTCGTAGCGGAAGCCGCCCATCTCCTTGGCCGCCAGCATGAAGTTCTTCTGGCCTTCGAGGCAGGGGGTGCGGGCCCCGATCATCTCCTTCTCGTAGTCGAACGGGAGCGCCTCCATGCCCGCCAGGGCCGGCGAGTTCGTCTTCCAGTTCTTGACGAACGACTTCGCCTGGTTGATCTCGCTCTTCCACTCCTCGACGGACCAGGTCCCGACGCCGCCCTCGGGTCCGCAGAAGTGGCCGTTGAAGTGGGTGCCGATCTCGTTGCCCTCGAGCCAGGCTCCGCGCACCTGCTCGGCGGTGTCCTTGATGCCCTGGGGGTCGCCGAAGCCGATGTCGGAGCGGCCCGCGGAGTGCTGGGGAGCCGTGTAGAGGGAACGCTTCTCCTCCGGGAGCATGTACACGCCGCTGAGGAAGTAGGTCATACGGGCGTTGTACTTCTTGCCGACCTCGCGGAAATGCGAGAAGAGCTTCTGGCTGTCCTCGCCCGCCCCGTCCCACGAATACACGACGAACTGGGGCGGCTTTTCGCCGGGCTTCAGCTTCTCCGCCTTCCGCACGTTCGGCTGCAGGCCCGTGTACGCGGTCGAGCCGTCCCCGATGAGCCGTTTGACGCTGCCCGGCGCCGCGCCTTCCGGCGCGGGCGCGCCCATCCTGGCCGCCTGACCTCCGGGTGCCGGACGGCCGGCGGGCTCCGAGGTGCTGCACCCGGCCACTCCCAGGACCAGCGCCGTGGCCACCAGGCCGCCGGCGATCTTCTTCCTGGCGGCCTTCTTCGTGGCGGGCCTCTTCGTGGTGGCAGTCATCCGCCGCACCTCTTCCCTCGCAGTTCCATCGCAGGACTTCCGCGCCGCAACGTCCCATGCGGTCCGTTTTAAGGAAGGTGTGACAAGCCGGACAAAATGCCTAATCACTCGTGAGCGCTAATTCCTAGGCCGTTTGCCCGCATTTCCCCCCACTGGGCTTTACTCTCCATTACCGTCCATTTACCGAGTGTTGAGAATCCCGCCGCTTCACCCCTCCCCCGAGGAGACGGGACCTATGACAGCCACCCCCTCGCCCACTTCCCCTCCCCCCCCTCCCTCCGCCAAAGGCGTCCCGGCCGGCCTCCAGGCCGACCTCTCCGCCTCCGTCGCCGTCTTCCTGATCGCCCTGCCGCTCTCCCTCGGCATCGCCCTGGCCACCGGCGCCCCGCTCCAGGCGGGGCTCGTCGCCGCGGCGGCCGGCGGGATCGTGGCCGCACGGCTCGGCGGGACACCGCTCCAGGTGAGCGGCCCCGCGACCGGACTCACGGTCGTCACCGCCGAGTTGATCCAGCACTACGGCTGGCGCACCACCTGTGCCATCACGGTGCTCGCCGGGCTCTGCCAGCTCGGCCTGGCCGCGCTGCGCACCGCCCGGTCCGCGCTGATGGTCAGCCCGGCGATCGTCCACGGGATGCTCGCCGGTGTCGGCGTCACGATCGCGCTGGCGCAGCTGCACATCGTGCTCGGCGGCACCCCGCAGAGCTCCGCCCTGGCCAATGTCCGCGGACTTCCGGACCAATTGGCCGATCTGCATCCCGCCGCGCTCGGCGTCAGCGTGCTCACGCTGGCCGTCCTGCTCTGCTGGCCGCGGCTGCCGGGCCGCACCGGGCGGAACCTGCGCAAGGTGCCCGCCGCGCTGGCCGCCGTCGCCGTCGCCACGGCCTGCGCCGCCCTGGCCGGGCTCAGCCTGCCCCGGGTGGACCTGCCGTCCTGGCGCAGCCACGCGCTGCCCGAACTGCCCGAGGGCCCGGTCCTCGGCATCATCGCCGCCGTCCTGACCATCACCCTGGTCGGCAGCGTGGAATCCCTGCTCTCGGCGGTGGCCACCGACAAGCTCATCGCCACCCAGCGGCGCACCGGCACGCGTCCCGCACGGGCCGACCTCAACCGCGAACTGCGCGGCCAGGGCGCCGCCAACATCATCTCCGGGGCGCTGGGCGGACTGCCCGTCGCGGGCGGCGCCGTCCGTAGCATGGCCAACGTCAAGGCCGGTGCCGTCAGCCGCCGTTCGTCCATGCTGCACGGGCTGTGGATCCTGCTCGCCGCCGGGCTGCTCGTCCCCGCCCTCGACCTGATCCCGCTGGCCGCGCTCGCCGCGCTGGTGATGGCGGTGGGCGTGCAGATGGTGAGCGCCACGCACCTGCGCACCGTCACCCGGCACCGCGAGTTCCTCGTCTACGCCACGACCATCCTGGCCGTGGTGCTCGGCGGGGTCCTGGAGGGCGTCGCCATCGGCATCGCGATGGCCGTCGCCCTGGCCCTGCACCGCCTGGCCCGGACCCGGATCACCGTCGAGCAGCTCGACAGCGGGGTCCACCGGGTGTGGGCCCGCGGGCAGTTGACCTTCCTCGCGGTACCGCGGCTGAGCCGGGTGCTGAACCAGATCCCGCACCACGGGCACGCGGTGATCGAGCTCGACGGCTCCTTCATGGACCACGCCGCCTACGAGACCCTCCAGGACTGGCAGGACTCCCACCTGGCCCACGGGGGGTCGCTGGAGGTCACCGGCCGGTCGGGGGCCAGGATCGCCGAGGCCGAGCAGGCCCAGCGCGCCGAGCGGGGCGCCCAGCGAGGGGATCACCAGTGCTGCCGGCCCTGGACCCCGTGGCAGAACCACTGCGACCACCGCGGCACGGTGGCCCGTACGGACGAGGCCCGTACGGACGAGGCGACGGTCGGGAGCCCGGCCGCGGCTCCGGACCCCGCCCCCGCCCCGGCCCCGGCACCGCCGGCCGGGCCCCGCGGGCGCGGCGCCGGTCAACTGGCCAACGGGATCAGCGCCTTCCAGCGGGACACGGCTCCGCACGTGCGCGAGGAGCTGGCCCGGCTGGCCCGGGAGGGGCAGCGGCCCTCGCAGCTCTTCCTCACCTGCGCGGACTCCCGTCTGGTGACCAGCATGATCACGGCCAGCGGCCCCGGTGACCTGTTCACGGTCCGCAACGTCGGCAACCTCGTCCCGCTCCCGGGGGCCGAGTCCACGGACGATTCGGTCGCGGCGGCCATCGAGTACGCCGTGGACGTCCTGCAGGTGGACAGCATCACCGTGTGCGGGCATTCGGGGTGCGGGGCCATGCAGGCACTGCTCAACTCCGTGCCCGGGGTGCCCATGACCCCGCTGCGCAGGTGGCTGCGGCACGGGCTGCCGAGCCTGGAGCGGATGGCCAGCCGCCATCACGCCTGGGCGCGGATCTCCGGGAGGCTGCCGGCGGACGCCGTGGAGCAGCTCTGCCTGACCAATGTGGTGCAGCAGCTGGAGCACCTGAAGGCCCACGAATCGGTGGCCCGACGGCTCGCCGAGGGCACGCTGGAGCTGCACGGGATGTACTTCCACGTCGGCGAGGCGCAGGCCTACCTGCTGTCGGAGGGGCAGGACTTCTTCGACTGCCGGGTCTTCGACACCGTCGGCGCGGGCGCGCTGCGCCGCTGAGCGGGCAGCACCCGCCGCGGAACCTCCCGCGGGACCTGACCTACCAAGGACCCAGTGGGGGCCGACGGGATCTTCGAACCGATACCCTCCCGTATCCGTGCCACTCGGTGGCCTCCTTCCGCGCCCTGCCGCGGGAGGAGGCCACTCGCACGTGGGCCCGGCGGGGTAATAGGTCTACACCAATTCACGGCAACCTCTTGTCACCCGGGCCATTGACTGATGAGCTATGCCCGGGGACACAACCGGGGACACAACGGACACCCTGGGAAAGGGAGATGCGTCGTGAGCAATGAAAGCCTGGCCAATCTGCTCAAGGAGGAGCGGCGGTTCGCACCGCCTGCCGATCTGGCCGCCGCCGCCAATGTGACCGAGGCTGCGTACGCACAGGCCGACGCGGACCGGCTGGGCTTCTGGGCCGAGCAGGCGCGCCGTCTGAGCTGGGACACCGAGCCCACCGAGACGCTCGACTGGACCAACCCGCCCTTCGCGAAGTGGTTCGCTGACGGCAAGCTGAACGTCGCGTACAACTGCGTGGACCGCCACGTCGAGGCCGGCAACGGCGACCGCGTGGCCATCCACTTCGAGGGCGAGCCCGGCGACAGCCGCTCGATCACCTACGCCGAGCTCAAGGACGAGGTCTCCAAGGCCGCGAACGCCCTGACCGAGCTGGGCGTGCAGGCCGGCGACCGGGTCGCCGTCTACCTGCCGATGATCCCCGAGGCGGTCGTCGCGATGCTCGCGTGCGCCCGCGTCGGCGCCGCCCACTCCGTGGTCTTCGGCGGTTTCTCCGCCGACGCCGTCGCCTCCCGCATCCAGGACGCCGACGCGAAGCTGGTCATCACCTCCGACGGCGGCTACCGCCGCGGCAAGCCCTCTGCCCTGAAGCCCGCCATCGACGAGGCCGTCGCCAAGTGCCCGCAGGTCGAGCACGTCCTCGTGGTGCGCCGCACCGGCCAGGACACCGCCTTCACCGAGGGCCGGGACGTCTGGTGGCACGAGATCGTGGAGCGGCAGAGCGCCGAGCACGCGCCGCGGGCCTTCGACGCGGAGCACCCGCTCTTCATCCTCTACACCTCGGGGACCACGGGTAAGCCCAAGGGCATCCTGCACACCTCCGGCGGCTACCTCACGCAGGCCTCGTACACCCACCACGCGGTGTTCGACCTGAAGCCGGAGAGCGACGTCTACTGGTGCACCGCCGACATCGGCTGGGTGACCGGGCACTCCTACATCGTCTACGGGCCGCTCGCCAACGGCGCCACCCAGGTGATGTACGAGGGCACGCCGGACACCCCGCACCAGGGCCGGTTCTGGGAGGTCGTGCAGAAGTACGGCGTCACCATCCTCTACACCGCGCCCACCGCGATCCGTACGTTCATGAAGTGGGGCGACGACATCCCCGCGAAGTTCGACCTCTCCAGCCTGCGCGTCCTGGGCTCGGTCGGAGAGCCGATCAACCCCGAGGCCTGGATCTGGTACCGCAAGCACATCGGCGGCGACCGCTGCCCGATCGTGGACACGTGGTGGCAGACCGAGACCGGCGCGATGATGATCTCCCCGCTGCCCGGTGTCACCGAGACCAAGCCCGGTTCGGCCCAGCGCGCGCTGCCCGGAATCTCCGCCACCGTCGTGGACGACGAGGCGAACGAGGTCCCGAACGGCGGGGGCGGCTACCTGGTCCTCACCGAGCCGTGGCCCTCGATGCTGCGCACCATCTGGGGCGACGACCAGCGGTACGTCGACACGTACTGGTCCCGCTTCGAGGGCAAGTACTTCGCGGGCGACGGCGCCAAGAAGGACGAGGACGGCGACATCTGGCTGCTCGGCCGGGTGGACGACGTGATGCTGGTGTCGGGCCACAACATCTCGACCACTGAGGTGGAGTCGGCGCTCGTCTCGCACCCCTCGGTCGCCGAGGCGGCGGTCGTCGGCGCGAACGACGAGACCACCGGCCAGGCCATCGTGGCCTTCGTCATCCTGCGCGGCAGCGCCTCCGAGACGGACACGCTGGTCGGCGAGCTGCGCAACCACGTGGGTGCCACGCTCGGCCCGATCGCCAAGCCGAAGCGGATCCTGCCCGTGCAGGAGCTGCCGAAGACCCGCTCGGGCAAGATCATGCGCCGCCTGCTGCGCGACGTGGCCGAGAACCGCGCGGTCGGTGACGTCACCACCCTCGCGGACTCCTCGGTCATGGACCTGATCCAGAGCAAGCTGCCGGCCGCCGGCAGCGAGGACTGACACAGGGCCCGGCAGGATCGGCAGCAGCCGTACGACACGGCGAAGGGGCATCCGGCGCGGCGCGCCGGATGCCCTTTTCGCACATAAAGTGACGATCGCCGGATACGCCCATGCGTACACCCTGTAAAGTATTAGACGGTTAAAGAACTACTCCACAGGGTGCGCCGGGAAGTCTGGTCGGCAACGTGTTTCGCCATGCCGTCCAACCCACCCCGGAGGTGCCCCCCGTGGCCGCGCCCAGCCCCACCGACCACCAGAGCCGCACGTTCCTCGGCCGCCTCTCGCTGCCGGAGCGCCGCTTCGTGGCCGACGCCCTGCGCGCCGAGACGGTCGGCGGCGTCCTTCTCCTCGTGGCCGCGATCGCCGCACTCGTCTGGGCGAACGTGCCCGCCATCGCGGGGAGCTACGACAGCGTCCGCTCCTTCCACATCGGCCCCGCCGCCCTCGGCCTGGACCTTTCGCTCCAGCACTGGGCGGCCGACGGCCTGCTCGCCGTCTTCTTCTTCGTCGCCGGCATCGAGCTCAAGCGCGAGCTCGTCGCGGGTGACCTGCGCGACGCCAAGGCGGCCGCGCTCCCGGTGATCGCCGCGCTCTGCGGCATGGCCGTACCCGCGCTGGTCTACGTACTGACCAACGTGCTCGGCAACGGCTCCACGGACGGCTGGGCGGTCCCGACCGCCACCGACATCGCCTTCGCCCTGGCCGTCCTCGCCGTCATCGGCACCTCACTGCCGTCCGCCCTACGCGCGTTCCTGCTGACCCTGGCCGTCGTCGACGACCTGTTCGCCATCATGATCATCGCGGTGTTCTTCACCAGCGAGATCAACTTCCTGGCGCTCGGCGGCGCGGTCGCGGGCCTGGTCCTCTTCTGGTTCCTGCTCCGCGCGAACGTGCGCGGCTGGTACGTCTACGTCCCGCTCGCCCTGGTCATCTGGGGCCTGATGTACAACAGCGGCGTGCACGCCACCATCGCCGGTGTCGCCATGGGTCTGATGCTGCGCTGCCACCGCAAGGAGGGCGAGCACCACTCCCCCGGCGAGCACATCGAGCACCTGGTCCGGCCCATCTCGGCCGGTCTCGCCGTACCGCTCTTCGCGCTCTTCTCGGCCGGCGTCTCCCTGTCCGACGAGGCCATCGGCCAGGTCTTCACCCGGCCCGAGACGCTCGGCGTGGTGCTCGGCCTTGTCGTCGGCAAGACGCTCGGCATCTTCGGCGGCACCTGGCTCGCCGCCCGCTTCACCAAGGCCGAGCTCAATGACGACCTCGCCTGGCCGGACGTGTTCGCGGTCGCCTCGCTCGCCGGCATCGGCTTCACCGTCTCGCTCCTGATCGGCGAGCTCGCCTTCACCGACGACCCCGTCCTGACCGACGAGATCAAGGCCGCCGTGCTGATCGGCTCGCTGATCGCCGCGGTCCTCGCGGGCATCCTGCTGAAGATGCGCAACCGGAAGTACAAGGCGCTCACCGAGGACGAGGAGCGCGACGAGGACCTCGACGGCATCCCCGACATCTACGAGCAGGACAAGCCGGAGTACCACCTGCGGATGGCGAAGATCTACGAGGCCAAGGCCGCCGAGCACCTGCGCAGGGCCGAGGAGGCCGCCGCCGGCGCGCGGGAAGCGGTATCCGGACCAGCGGCCGGATCAGGGGCCGGAGCGGTGGCCGAAGCAGCGGGCGGGTCCAGCGCCGACGGCGGCCGTCCGGCATGATCTGACCTGACGACAGGACAGCCGTCGCAGTCGGATGACGGACGACAGAGGGAGAGAGCGATGAGCGCAGTGGACCAAGGGGCCCCAGGAGCCGAGCGCACACTCGGCCAGCTGGTCGCCTCGGCCACCGCCGAGATGTCCGCCCTGGTGCACGACGAGATCGCCCTCGCCAAGGTGGAGATCAAGCAGGACGTCAAGCGCGCGGGCATCGGCAGCGGCGCCGCCATCGCCGCCGGCGTGCTCCTCCTCTTCTCGCTGCCGGTGCTGAGCTTCGCGGCGGCCTACGGGATCCACAACCTCGGGCTCGGGCTGGCGTGGTCCTTCCTGATCGTCGGCGTGGCGTTCTGGCTGCTCGCGGGCGTGATCGGGCTGATCGCCATGGCGAAGTTCAAGAAGATCAAGCCGCCGGTGAAGACCATCGCCTCGGTCAAGGAGACGGCGGCCCTCGTCGGCACCGTCAAGCCCCACGCCCGGTCGGTCAGTGACAACGCCGTGGGTGTGGCACGCTCGTCCTCATGACCTCCCCCTCGTCGGATTCCGGCTCGTCCGGTACGCCCCCCACCGCCGCCACGGCGGTCCGGATCGCCCTCCCCGGCGGGCGAGAAGTCACGCACCGGGACGTCGCGGCCAACGGGGCGCGGTTCCACGTCGCCGAGCTGGGTGACGGACCGCTGGTGCTGCTCCTGCACGGGTTCCCGCAGTTCTGGTGGACGTGGCGGCACCAGATGACCGCGCTGGCCGACGCCGGCTACCGGGCGGTGGCGATGGACCTGCGCGGGGTGGGCGGCAGCGACCGCACCCCGCGCGGCTACGACCCGGCCAACCTGGCCCTCGACATCACCGGGGTCGTACGGTCCCTCGGCGAGCCCGACGCCGCCCTCGTCGGGCACGACCTGGGCGGCTACCTCGCCTGGACGGCGGCGGTGATGCGGCCGAAGCTGGTGCGCCGGCTGGTGGTGTCCTCGATGCCGCACCCGCGCCGCTGGCGGTCCGCGATGCTGTCCGACTTCGGGCAGACCCGCGCCAGCTCGCACATCTGGGGCTTCCAGCGGCCGTTCGTGCCCGAGCGGCAGCTCGTCGCCGACGACGGCGCGCTCGTCGGCGAACTGATCCGGGACTGGTCCGGCCCTCGGCTCCCCGAGGAGGAGGACGTCGCCGTGTACCGGCGCGCGATGTGCATCCCCTCCACGGCGCACTGCTCGGTCGAGCCGTACCGCTGGATGATGCGGTCCATGGCCCGGCCCGACGGCCTGCAGTTCAACCGGCGCATGAAGCGGCCGGTGCGGGTGCCCACCCTGCACCTGCACGGCTCGCTCGATCCGGTGATGCGGACGCGGAGTGCGGCGGGGTCCGGGCAGTACGTCGAAGCCCCGTACCGCTGGCGGCTCTTCGACGGGCTCGGGCACTTCCCGCACGAGGAGGACCCGGCGGCGTTCTCGGCCGAGCTGGTCAACTGGCTGAAGGACCCCGAGCCGGACCGCTGAGCCGGGGCCCATGGCCTCCGAGCCGCTTACATGACAAGCATTCAATTGCCTGGCGCATAGGCCAATTAGCCGTCCCCAACGCGATTACCGACCTTGGGCCCCGGGCACAGCTCGGAGTATGGGCTGGACGCACGACTACGGTGACACCGCACACGAACGCCGCTCGACGGTCACGCCGGGCACGCACAGGGGGCAGGGCCGCGAAGGCCACGACGACCCCCGACTCGGGATTCCGCGCATCCTGCGCCGGCGGGCCCGCTGGGTCTCCGCCCGGCTCAGGCACCAGCGTACGTAGACACGGTCAGGCAGGGGCTCCGGAAGCCGACAGGGGCTCCGGGAGGCGGCAAGGCCCCCACGGGGCCCGGCAGCGCTACGGGAGCCCCCACAGGGCTCCCGTAGCGCTCAGAGGGCGCAGCCCTGGCTACCGACCCGCCGGTCCGCCGTCGCACCGGACCGGATGTCCTCGCGGATCTCGTCCGCGGTCAGGGCGTAACCGGTGTTGGGGTCGTCGAGGGACTTCGCGAAGACGACCCCGTACACCTTGCCCTCGGGCGTCAGCAGCGGGCCGCCGGAGTTGCCCTGACGGACCGTCGCGTACAGGGAGTAGACGTCCCGTCGGACGGTTCCCCGGTGGTAGATGTCCGGGCCGGTGGCGTTGATCCGGCCGCGCACGCGCGCCGCGCGGACGTCGTACGAGCCGTTCTCCGGGAAGCCCGCCACGATGGCGTCGCTGCCGCTCGCCGCACCCTTGTCGGTGAACTCCAGCGCGGGCGCCTTCAGCCTGGGCACGTCCAGGACGGCGATGTCGCGCTCCCAGTCGTAGAGGACGACCTTGCCGTCGTAGAGCTTGCCCTCGCCGCCCACCTGCACGGTCGGTTCGCCGACCCCGCCGACGACGTGCGCGTTGGTCATCACCTTGCCCGGCGCGAAGACGAAGCCGGTGCCCTCCAGCACCTTGCTGCACGCGGGCGCCGTGCCGACGACCTTCACGATCGACCGCTTGGCGTACTCGGCCACGGGGCTGCGCGCGAGCAGCGGGTCGGGGGGCTGGACCTCGGTGATCGGCTCGTTGGAGAACGGGCTGAAGACCTGCGGGAAGCCGTTGCGGGCGAGGGTGGAACTGAAGTCCGTGAACCAGGTGTTCGCCTGCGCGGGGAGGACCCGCGAGACGCCGAAGAGCACCTTGGAGTTGCGGACCTCCTTGCCCAGCGTGGGAATGGACGTGCCCGCGACCATGGAGCCGATCAGCCAGGCCACCAGCAGCATCGCGACCACGTTCACCAGCGCGCCGCCCGTCGCGTCCAGCGCGCGGGCTGGGGACCAAGTGATGTGGCGCCGGAGCTTGTTGCCCAGATGGGTGGTCAGCGCCTGGCCGATCGAGGCGAAGACGATGATCACGACCACGGCGATGATGACGACCGTGGTGGACACCTGGGTCCCGTTGTCGGTGACCCGGTCCCAGACCAGGGGCAGCAGGGACACGGCGACGAGACCACCGCCGAGGAAGCCGATCACCGACAGGATGCCGACGACGAACCCCTGGCGGTAGCCGACGATCGCGAACCATACGGCGGCGAGCAGCAACAAGATGTCCAGCACGTTCACAGGGCTCACCGTCTCATGCGCGCCAGTCGAGCGGGACTTCCCGGGACCGGTCCCAGGGGCGCTCCCAGCCGGCGAAGTGCAGGATCCGGTCGATCACCCCGGCGGTGAAACCCCAGACCAGAGCCGATTCCACGGTGAACGCCGGGCCCTGGAAGCCGCCGGGGTGGACGACGGTGACCCGGTGCCCGGGGTCCGTGAGATCGGCCACGGGCACCGTGAAGACGCGTGCGGTCTCGGCCGGGTCGACCACGCCGACCGGGCTGGGCGCGCGCCACCAGCCGAGCACCGGGGTCACGACGAACTCGCTGACCGGGATGTAGAGCCGGGGCAGCACCCCGAAGAGCTGGACCCCGGCCGGGTCCAGACCGGTCTCCTCCTCGGCCTCGCGCAGGGCGGCCCGCAGCGGGCCGGTGGTGCGCGGGTCGCCGTCCTCGGGGTCGAGGGCGCCGCCGGGGAAGGAGGGCTGGCCGGGGTGCGAGCGCAGCGTGCCGGCGCGCTCCATCAGCAGCAGCTCGGGGCCACGGGGGCCCTCACCGAAGAGGATCAGTACGGCGGACTGACGGCCGCGGCCGTCCTCCGGCGGCAGGAACCGGCTCAGCTGCGTGGGCCGGACCGTCCGGGCCGCCTCGACGACCGGGTCCAGCCAGTCGGGCAGGCCGTGGGTGCGGAGGTCGATGCTTCCGCGCTGGCCGCTCTGGTTGTACGGGGCCCCGTGCGCGGTGGCTGCGCCGGGCCCGGCGGTGCCCGCCCGGCGGTTCTGCGTGGCCTCTGTCATAGGCACCCCTGTCCGTGCATCTGCGTTTCCCCACGTTCCGCAAAACGCGGGGCGGGTGGCGATTCGTTCCTTGCGGGTGCGGCGCCTACGAGGCCGGATCCGGCTCAGGCGTCCGCTGCGGCGGGCCGGGCCGGGGCCGGGAGGCCCGGGTAGTCCGGGGGCGGGCTCAGGCGCTGGCCGGGCTGGCCGCCCTTCTCGTACTTCAGGAGCTTGGCCGCCTTCTCCGGGTCGGTCTCGCCCTCCCCGTAGGCCGGGCAGAGCGGTGCGATCGGGCAGGCCCCGCAGGCGGGCTTGCGGGAATGGCAGATCCGGCGGCCGTGGAAGACGACGCGGTGCGAGAGCATCGTCCACTCGCTCTTCGGGAAGATCGCGCAGATCTCCGCCTCGACCTTCTCCGGGTCCTCCTGCTCGGTCCACTTCCAGCGCCGCACCAGCCGGCCGAAGTGCGTGTCGACCGTGATCCCGGGGACGCCGAAGGCATTGCCGAGGACCACGTTCGCCGTCTTGCGGCCCACGCCGGGGAGCGTCACCAGGTCCTCGATCCGGCCCGGCACCTCACCGCCGAAGTTGTCGCGCAGCGCCTGCGAGAGGCCGAGCAGCGACTTGGCCTTGGCCCGGAAGAACCCGGTCGGCCGGATGATCTTCTCCAGCGCCTCCGGATCGGCTCCGGCCATGTCCTCGGGGGTCGGGTACGCGGCGAAGAGGGCCGGGGTCGTCTGGTTCACGCGCAGGTCGGTGGTCTGCGCGGACAGGACCGTGGCGACCAGCAGCTCGAAGGGGTTGCGGAAGTCGAGCTCCGGGTGGGCGTACGGGTAGACCTCCGCCAGCTCGCGATTGATCCTGCGCGCCCGCCGCACCATCGCCAGATGGCTCTCCGGCTTCGCCCCGGCCTTCTTGACCTTGCTCTCTGCCATCCCCGAAGGCTACGCCGCGCGGCCCTCCGCCCGTGGCCGGACTTGACCTCCGCCCGACAGGGGTTTCTTGGCCGAAGTTTTGCCCTGGAGTAGGGGTGACTGCGCCGGGAGGGCCCCAACCAGGCCATGTTCGCCCACGGCTGAATTCATGGGGGTCGTCACTCCCCCGGACCCCTTGGCCTGTGCTCTCACCGGCCTGTTGGACACCCGGCCGGTCCGGGACGGAGCCGCCACGACCATCCCGGACCTCAGGTAACACCACCCCGATCGGCCTCTCGCCGCACAGCACACCCGTACGTCCGGCATCCTTGTGATGAACGTGATTGATCGCACTGTTTGAGCCGTCCGGCAAAATGGGGGAGCGATCCCCTGGCCGGTCGACATAGGAGAGAGACTCGTGGACGACGTACTGCGGCGTGCCCCGCTCTTCGCGGCGCTCGATGACGAGCAGGCCGCGGAGCTCCGCGCCTCCATGGGCGAGGTGACCCTCGCACGTGGTGACGCCCTGTTCCACGAGGGCGACCCCGGTGACCGGCTCTACGTCGTCACCGAGGGCAAGGTGAAGCTTCACCGCACCTCCCCCGACGGCCGCGAGAACATGCTGGCCGTCCTCGGCCCCGGAGAGCTGATCGGCGAGCTGTCGCTGTTCGACCCGGGCCCGCGCACCGCCACCGCCACCGCGCTGACCGAGGTCAAGCTGCTGGGTCTGGGTCACGGAGACCTCCAGCCCTGGCTGAACGCCCGGCCCGAGGTGGCGACCGCGCTGCTGCGCGCCGTCGCGCGGCGCCTGCGCAAGACCAACGACCAGATGTCCGACCTGGTCTTCTCCGACGTCCCGGGCCGCGTGGCCCGCGCGCTCCTCGACCTGTCGCGCCGCTTCGGCGTGCAGTCGGAGGAGGGCATCCACGTCGTGCACGACCTCACGCAGGAGGAGCTGGCCCAGCTCGTCGGCGCGTCGCGCGAGACCGTGAACAAGGCCCTGGCCGACTTCGCGGGACGTGGATGGCTCCGCCTGGAGGCGCGTGCGGTGATCCTGCTGGACGTGGAGCGGCTCGCGAAGCGCTCGCGCTGACGCTGGTCCCAGCCGGTTGAAGGGGTCCTGCCCGGTCGGGCGGGGCCCTTTTCGCGTACCTGCGGCGCCGTTCCGGGGGCTCCGCCCCCGCACCCCCGCGCCTCAATCGCCGGCGAGGCTGATTTTCGAGGCACAGTAACCCCATGGAGCACAGGGGACTCGACACATACGGATACTTCGAGCGCGAAGGATCGCTCGGTCAGGTGCAGGCCGAGTTCCGCGCGGTCGTCGCCGCCGCGCGGGAGCGGATCGGGGACGCGTACGGGCGACGGCTGCACAGCGCCTACCTGTACGGGTCCGTGCCGCGCGGGACGGCCCGGCCCGGGCTGTCCGACCTCGACCTGCTGATCGCCCTGCACCACACGCCCGGCGACGAGGACCGCGACACCAGCGAGGCCCTGGCGCGCGGCCTCGACGAGGAGTTCGCGGAGATCGACGGCGTCGGGATCCTGCTGTACGGCAAGGACCGGCTGCTGAGCGAGCAGGAACGTTACGACATGGGCTGGTTCCTCGCCGTCCTGTGCACCCCGCTGCTCGGCGCGGACCTGGCCGAGCACCTGCCCCGCTACCGGCCGGACAGCCTGCTCGCCCGCGAGACCAACGGCGACCTCGCCGAGCTGCTGCCCGGGGTGCGCGAGCGGATCCGGGCCGCGGCCACGCCGGAGGAGTACCGGAAGCTGTGCCGGGGCGTCTCGCGGCACCTCGTGCGCACCGGGTTCACCCTCGTCATGCCGCGGTGGGGCGGCTGGACCAGCGACCTCACCGAGATGGCGGAGGTGTTCGCGCAGTACTACCCCGAGCGCGCCGACCAGATGCGCGCCGCGGCCGCCGCCGCCCTGGCCCCGGTCGCGGACCCGGCCGTACTGCGCGCCTACGTCGAGGACCTCGGGCCGTGGCTCGCGGACGAGTACGCGGCCCGGCACGGGACGAAGACGCCCCGTTAGGCGGGCGGGTCAGTCGGGGGCGCCGGGGATCAGCCCGTGCTCCTTCAGGTACTCCAGCTGCGCGCGTACGGACCACTCCGCGGCCGGCCACAGCGACCGGTCCACGTCCGCGTAGACGTGGGCGACGACCGCCTCGGGCGTGGTCAGGCCGTTCTCGACCGCCGTCTCGATCTGCGCGAGCCGGTGCGCCCGGTGGGCCAGGTAGAACTCCACCGCGCCCTGCGCGTCGTCCAGGACCGGCCCGTGCCCCGGGAGCACCGTGTGGACCCCGTCGTCGACCGTCAGCGAGCGCAGCCGGCGCAGGGAGTCCAGATAGTCGCCCAGGCGCCCGTCGGGGTGCGCGACGACGGTGGTGCCGCGCCCCAGGATCGTGTCGCCGGTCAGGACCGCCCGGTCGGCCGGCAGGTGGAAGCAGAGCGAGTCCGCGGTGTGGCCGGGCGTCGGCACCACGCGCAGTTCCAGACCGCCCGTGCGGATGACGTCCCCGGCGGCCAGGCCCTCGTCGCCCAGGCGCAGGGCCGGGTCCAGGGCGCGGACCTTCGTCCGGGTCAGCCCGGCGAACCGGGCCGCGCCCTCCGCGTGGTCGGGGTGACCGTGGGTCAGGAGGGTGAGCGCGACCCGCTTGCCCTCCTTCTCGGCGGCGGCGATCACCGCGCGCAGGTGTACGTCGTCCAGCGGGCCGGGGTCGATCACGACGGCCAGGTCGGAGCCGGGCTCGGAGACGAGCCAGGTGTTGGTGCCGTCGAGGGTCATCGCGGAGGCGTTCGGGGCCAGGACGTTCACCGCGCGGGCGGTGGCGGACCCGGAGACGACCATCCCGCGGGGCTGGCCGGGCAGGGCGGCGGCATCGGTCATGCGGGGGCTCCTCCGGGGTGCGGGCCGGAGCCCGCGGGGCCCGGTCCCGGGGTGCCGGGCCCCGTGAGGCGGACGCGCTTGGTGAACTCGTCGTGGCCCGGCCAGCTGAGCACGAGCTCCCCGTCCGCGAGGGTGGCCTTGGCGAGCACCGGGGTCAGATCCTGGGCCCCGGCCGCGGCGAGGGCCTCGGCGGGGCTCCCGTACGGCTCCAGCGAGCGCAGGGTGGTGATGGTGGGCGGCATCATCAGCAGCTCGCCCTTGTCGTAGCCGGCGGCGGCGTCGGCGGGGCGGATCCAGACGGTGCGGTCGGCCTCGGTGGAGGCGTTGCGGGTGCGCTGCCCCTCGGGGAGGGCCGCGACGAAGAACCAGGTGTCGTACCGGCGCGGCTCGAACTCCGGGGTGATCCAGCGGGCCCACGCCCCGAGCAGGTCGGAGCGCAGGACCAGGCCCCGGCGGTCGAGGAACCCGGCGAAGGACAGCTCACGGGCGACCAGCGCCGCGCGGGCGGCCTCCCAGTCCTCGCCGGTGGTGTCGCCGACGACGGTGTCCGCGGACTCGCCCGCGAGCAGGACCCCGGCCTCCTCGAAGGTCTCGCGGACGGCTCCGCAGACGATCGCCTGGGCGGTGGCGGGGTCGGTGCCCATGCGCTGCGCCCACTCGGCGCGGCTCGGGCCGGCCCAGCCGATGGGGTGGTCCTCGTCGCGGGGGTCCACCCCGCCGCCGGGATACGCGTACGCGCCTCCGGCGAAGGCCATCTCGACGCGGCGGCGCAGCATGTGCACGGCGGGGCCGTCGGGGGTGTCGCGCAGCAGCATCACGGTGGCGGCGCGCCTCGGTTCCGTCGGGGTGAGGGCGCCAGCCGCGAGTGCGCGGATCCGGTCGGGCCACTCCGGCGGGTACCACTGACCTCCGGCGGAGGTCTCTTGCTGACCGTACTGACCATTCGGCATGGCGGGATGCTACGGCCATCCGGGCCGATGTTCGAGGGGTGGCCTCCGCACACCGCTGCGCGGGGGCGCTCCCCGGCTGCGGAGGTGCCGCTGCGCGGGGCGGAGTCCCCACAGCGACCCTCGCCGCTGCGCGGGGCCAAGTCCCCTACCCGCCCTTCGCCCGTTCCCCGGGCTGCGCCCGGACCCCCCTGGGGCTCCGCCCCAGACCCCGGTGCTCAAACGCCGGAGGGGCTGGATCTGCGCCAGGGCAGATCCAGCCCCTCCGGGCAGACGCTGAGGTCAGGCTCCGGGGACCAGCTCGACCTGGATCTCGATCTCGACCGGGGCGTCCAGCGGGAGGACCGCCACGCCGACCGCGCTGCGGGCGTGCACGCCCTTGTCGCCGAGGACGGCGTCCAGCAGCTCGCTCGCGCCGTTCAACACGCCCGGCTGGGCCGTGAAGTCGGGGGCGGAGGCGATGAAGCCCACCACCTTCACGACGCGCGCGATCTTGTCGAGGTCGCCGACCACGGACTTCACCGCGGCGAGCGCGTTCAGCGCGCAGGTCGCGGCCAGTTCCTTGGCCTGCTCCGCCGAGACCTCGGCGCCGACCTTGCCGGTGACCGGAAGGTTGCCCTTGACCATCGGGAGCTGGCCCGCGGTGTACACGTAGGCGCCCGACCGCACGGCCGGCTGGTACGTGGCCAGCGGCGGGACGACCTCGGGCAGGGTCAGGCCGAGCTCGGCCAGCTTCGCCTCGACGACTCCGCTCATGCCGCCTTCTCCCGCTTCAGGTAGGCCACGAGCTGCTCGGGGTTGTTCGGGCCGGGGACGACCTGGACGAGCTCCCAGCCGTCCTCGCCCCAGGTGTCCAGGATCTGCTTGGTGGCGTGGACCAGCAGCGGGACGGTCGCGTATTCGAACTTCTTGGTCATGGGAGCGAGCGTAGTGCCTGCCGTGCGGGGCCCCGCCACCACCGCCGCCGCCCGGGAGGAATTAGGCTCGGGCCCTGTGAGCAGGCTCCAGGTGGTCAGCGGCAAGGGCGGCACCGGCAAGACCACGGTCGCCGCGGCACTCGCGCTCGCCCTCGCACGCGAGGGCAGGCGGACACTTCTCGTGGAGGTCGAGGGCAGGCAGGGCCTCGCCCAGGTCTTCGGGGCGGAGGCACTCCCCTACGAGGACCGGAAGATCGCCGTCGCCTCGGGCGGCGGGGAGGTCTACGCGCTCGCCATCGACGCGGAGCGGGCCCTCCTGGACTACCTCCAGATGTTCTACAAGCTCGGCTCGGCCGGCCGCGCCCTCAAGAAGCTCGGCGCCATCGACTTCGCGACGACCATCGCGCCGGGGCTGCGGGACGTGCTCCTGACGGGCAAGGCCTGCGAGGCGGTCCGGCGCAAGGACAAGGCCGGCCGGTTCGTCTACGACCACGTGATCATGGACGCCCCGCCGACCGGGCGGATCACCCGCTTCCTGAACGTCAACGACGAGGTGGCGGGCCTGGCCCGGTTCGGGCCGATCCACAACCAGGCGCAGGCCGTCATGAAGGTGCTCAAGTCCCCCGACACGGCCGTGCACCTGGTCACCCTGCTGGAGGAGATGCCCGTGCAGGAGACCGCCGACGGGATCGCCGAACTGCGGCAGGCGGGCCTGCCGGTGGGCCGGGTCATCGTCAACATGGTCCGGCCGCACCACCTCGACGAGGACGCCCTGCGCGCCGCCGCCGGCGAGCGGCGCGCCGAGGTCTCCAGGGCCCTGTCCCGGGCCGGCCTCGGCAGCGCCCGGCGCGGCGGGCCGGCCGAGCGGCTGGTGGACCCGCTGCTCGCGCAGGCCTCGGAGCACGCGAGCCGGGTGGAACTGGAACGCGCCCAGCGCGCCGTCCTGGCGGAGCTGGACGTGCCGACGTACGAACTCCCCCTGCTCGGTGCGGGGATGGATCTGGCCGGGCTCTACGGGCTCGCCGCGGAGCTGCGGAAGCAGGTGGGCCAGGAATGAGCGAGGCCGGGACGACGGAGGCGACGATGGACGCTCCCCCGCGGCTGGACGTCGACCGGCTGCTGGACGACCGGCAGACCCGGATCATCGTGTGCTGCGGGGCGGGCGGGGTCGGCAAGACCACGACCGCCGCGGCGCTCGGGGTACGGGCGGCCGAGCGCGGCCGCAAGGTGGTCGTCCTGACCATCGACCCGGCCCGCAGGCTGGCCCAGTCGATGGGGATCGACTCGCTCGACAACACCCCGCGCAGGGTCCCGGGGGTGCGGGCCGCCGACGGCGGCGAACTGCACGCCATGATGCTCGACATGAAGCGGACCTTCGACGAGATCGTCGAGGGCCACTCCGACCCCGAGCGGGCGCAGGCCATCCTCGCCAACCCCTTCTATCAGTCCCTGTCGGCCGGCTTCGCGGGCACGCAGGAGTACATGGCGATGGAGAAGCTGGGGCAGCTGCGGGCCCGGGACGACTGGGACCTGATCGTGGTGGACACCCCGCCGAGCCGCTCCGCGCTGGACTTCCTGGACGCGCCGGGGCGACTGGGTTCCTTCCTGGACGGGAAGTTCATCCGGGTGCTGATGGCTCCGGCGAAGGTGGGCGGCCGGGCGGGGATGAAGTTCCTCAATGTCGGCATGTCGATGATGACGGGCACGCTGAGCAAGCTGATGGGTGCCTCGCTGCTGAAGGACGTACAGACCTTCGTGGCCGCCATGGACACGATGTTCGGCGGCTTCCGCACCCGCGCGGACGCGACCTTCCAGCTCCTCCAGGCGCCCGGTACGGCGTTCCTCGTGGTCTCCGCGCCCGAACCGGACGCGCTGCGCGAGGCCGCGTACTTCGTGGAGCGGCTGGCGGCAGAACGGATGCCGCTGGCCGGACTCGTACTGAACCGGGTGCACGGCAGCGGCGCCGAACAGCTCTCCGCGGAGCGGGCGTTGGCCGCCGCGGAGAATCTTGAAGAAGGCGGCATTGTGGATCAGGAGTCCGGGAAAGCTGGACTTCGTGACTCCACCGAGACCGCTACGGAGACCGACCCCGACACCCACCCCCGCACGGAGCGAGAGACCGGCGCCGACCCCGTAGACACCGGCGCGGACGCCGGCACGGATGCCGACGTGGACGTGATCACGGCAGGACTGCTCCGCCTGCACGCGGAGTGCATGCAGGTCATCGCGCGCGAACAGCGCACGCGTGACCGCTTCACCTCGCTGCACCCCGAGGTGGCGGTGGCCCAAGTGGCCGCCCTGCCCGGCGACGTACACGACCTCGCCGGGCTGCGGGCCATCGGAGAGCGACTCGCGACCGGGGTTCCGGCCGGAGCGTAGGCGTTCCTACGACATGGTGCCCAGGTGGCCTACCCGGCTGCCGCATACGTCTCGTACGGAATGTCGATCTCGTCCTCGGCATCCATGGTGAGGATGCCCGTACTGCGCTCGTACTCCGTGCGTGCGGTCTCGAGCAGGCGCCGCCACGAGGTGACGGTGGGACGCCGGCGCAGCAGCGCACGTCGTTCCCGCTCGGTCATTCCGCCCCATACTCCGAACTCGACACGATTGTCGAGCGCGTCGGCCAGGCACTCGGTCCGCACCGGACATCCGGTGCACACCGCCTTGGCCCTGTTCTGTGCCGCTCCTTGAACAAACAGTTCATCCGGATCGGTAGTGCGGCAGGCTGCCTGCGCACTCCAGTCGGTAACCCAGCCCATCCCGGCGCCGTCCTCTCCCGAATCGAGGCTCCCCCACGGCGGTAGCGGCATATTCACCGCTGCCAGTTGAGGACGTTACGGAAGGCGGGCACAGTGCAACACCCCCGACGGGCCCAATCTTGAATGGTCCGAACGGACTATGGGTAAGCGGCAGATCACCCGACGGAGTGATCCTGCGACATGCCCGACCATTCCGGCGATTTGGGTGAAATCGACGGGGCATGCTGATCACAGGAGGCGAGAATCGGACATGCGTCCACCCCATTCGGGAAGGGTGAAAAACAAGCCGAGGGGTTGATGTCCCACCACACTGCTGTGACAGTTGAGGACAGCTTAGGCCAAGGCATTCGCGCGTGTCCGGCGAATGAGAACGTAGGCTGCCCTCCATGGGAAAGAAGCGCTCGGGCGGCGGGCTCACGGGGCCACAGCAGGCCGCCAAGTTCCTCGGTGTGTCCGTTCTCTCCGGAGTTATACTTGCGGGCATCGCGATCCCGGGCGCCGGCGCCCTGGGGCTCGCGGCCAAGGGCACGGTCGAAGGGTTCGATGAGATCCCGGCCAATCTCAAGACACCTCCGTTGAGCCAGCGCACCACGATCCTGGACTCCGAGGGTGGCCTGATCGCCACGGTCTATTCGCGTGACCGGCAGGTGGTCCCGATCACGGCCATCTCCCCGTACATGCAGAAGGCCATCGTCGCGATCGAGGACTCACGTTTCTACGAGCACGGCGCGATCGACCTCAAGGGCATCCTGCGTGCGGTCAACCGCAATGCCCAGGAGGGCGGCGCGGCTCAGGGCGCGTCGACGCTGACGCAGCAGTACGTGAAGAACGTCTTCGTCGAGGAAGCCGGCGACGACGAGACCAAGGTGCGCGAGGCCCAGGAGAAGAGCCTCGGGCGCAAGATCCGCGAGCTGAAGTACTCGATCCAGGTCGAGGAGGAGCTCGGGAAGAACAAGATCCTCGAGAACTACCTCAACATCACCTACTTCGGGCAGCAGGCGTACGGAATCGAATCCGCCGCCCAGCGCTACTTCAGCAAGCCCGCCAAGGACCTGACCCTGGACGAGTCGGCGATGCTGGCGGGCGTGGTGCAGTCGCCCAGCCGGTACGACCCGGTGAACGACTCGCAGGAGGCGACGAAGCGCCGCAACATCGTCCTCCAGCGCATGGCGGACATAAGAGACATTTCGCAGGCCGAGGCGGACGCGGCGAAGGCGAAGCCGCTCAAGCTGAAGGTGACCAAGCCGAAGAACGGCTGCATCACCGCCGTCAAGGGCGCCGGCTTCTTCTGCGACTTCGTGCGCAACACCTTCCTCGACGACACCGCCTTCGGGAAGACCCGCGAGGAGCGGGCGAAGGTCTGGAACCGCGGCGGCCTGACGGTCCGCACGACCCTGGACCCGCAGTCGCAGGACTCCGTCAACGAGTCCATCAAGGACCACGTGGACCAGGACGACAAGGTCGCGACGGCCGTCACCCTCGTCCAGCCCGGCACCGGGCGGGTCCTCGCCATGGGCCAGTCCAAGCCGTACGGCTTCGGCAAGAACGAGACCCAGATCAACTTCTCGGTGGACAAGAAGATGGGCGGCTCGAACTTCGGCTTCCCGACCGGCTCCACCTTCAAGGCCTTCGTCGCGGCCGCGGCCATCGAGCGCGGCATGCCGCCGACGAAGATGTACGCGTCCCCGTTCGAGATGGACTATCCGAGCCCGGTGCAGACCTGCGGCGACAAGCCCTGGGTCAACACCGACAACGCGCGGGTGCCCAACGAGTCGGAGTCCGAGGTCGGCCCGTACGGGCTGAAGGAGGCGATGGCCAAGTCGGTCAACACCTACTTCATCGAGATGATCTCCGAGATCGGTCTCTGCCCCCTCACCGAGATGACCACCAAGCTCGGCGTCATCCCGGCCAACGGTGCCAAGCTCCCCGAGGTCCCCGCCATCGCGCTCGGCACCGAGGGCATGTCCCCGCTGACCATGGCCAACGCCTACGCCACCTTCGCCAACCGCGGCGTGTACTGCACCCCGGTCACCATCGAGTCGATCACCGACTCGCACGGCAAGGCGCTGACGGTGCCGAAGTCCAAGTGCAGCCGGGCCATGACCGAGAAGACCGCCGACACCATCAACACGCTGCTGCTCGGCGTGGTCGACTCCGGTACGGGCCAGCAGTCGGGCCTGAAGGACCGGGAGAGCGCGGGCAAGACGGGTACCACCGACGAGCGCCACAACGCCTGGTTCGTCGGCTACACCCCGAACATGTCCGGCGCGACCTGGGTGGGCTCCGGCGGCGCCAAGCAGGTGTCGATGGAGAACATCACCATCGGCGGCCAGTACTACGACAAGGTCTTCGGCGGTGGCCTGCCCGGCCCGATCTGGAAGCAGGCCGTCACCGGCGCGCTCTCCGGCCGCGACGCCCCGGGCTTCACCACGGTGAACATCCCCGACACCCCGAGCCCGTCCCCCGGCAGCAAGCCGAGCGGCAAGCCCAGCGGGAAGCCCAGCGGCAAGCCGGGCCGCGGCGAGGGCAAGCCCGGTGACGGGAAGCCCGGCAACGGGCGGACCGCCGGTCAGACCGGCGGAACCACCGGCGGGGACACGGGCGGTACGGGCGGGACCGACCCGCTCGGCGGGATCACGCTCCCGCCGGGCGTCATCGGCGGCCGCGACTAGGCGCCGTAGGACACCCGTAGCGAAGGAAGAACGCAGGAGGGCCCCCACCGATCCGGATGCGGATCGGTGGGGGCCCTCCCCGTTCCCCTGCCGGGGACCGCGTACGTACGCGTACTAGGAAAGGTGCTTCTTGACGGCGGCGGCGACGCGCCCGCCCTCCGCCAGACCCGCGACCTTCGGGTTCACGATCTTCATCACGGCGCCCATGGCCCGCGGTCCCTCGGCTCCCGCCGCCTTGGCCTCCTCGACGGCCTGCGCCACGATCGCGTCCAGCTCGGCCTCGCCGAGCTGCTTGGGGAGGTAGGTGTCGAGGAACTCGCCCTCGGCGGTCTCCCGCGCGGCCTGCTCGGGACGGCCACCCTGCGCGAAGGCCTCCGCGGCCTCGCGGCGCTTCTTCGCCTCCTTGGCGATCACCTTGAGGACTTCCTCGTCGGAGAGCACCCGGGCTTCCTTGCCCGCGACTTCCTGGTTGGTGATGGCCGAGAGGGTCAGGCGCAGCGTGGACGAGGCGAGCTCGTTGCGCGCGCGGATGGCGGTGGTGAGGTCTTCCTGGAGCTTGGCCTTGAGCGTGGTCATGTCCCGAGTCTGCCAGGTACGGGGGCTCCGGCGCCCGCCGGTTTCCCGGTGGGCTTGCCGGGTCTGCGAACATATGGGCATGCGTGCGCGTTACGGAGTACCCCTGAAGGTCACCGCCGGTATCGCCGCGGCGGGGGCCGCCGGTCTGGCCTATGCCGCCGGTTTCGAAGCGCGGTCCTTCCGCCTGCGCCGGGTCACGGTCCCCGTGCTCCCGCCGGGGATGCGCCCGTTGCGCGTCCTGCAGGTCTCGGACATCCACATGGTCGGCGGGCAGCGCAAGAAGCGCGCCTGGCTGCAGTCGCTCGCCGGGCTGCGCCCCGACTTCGTGGTGAACACGGGCGACAACCTCTCCGACACGGAGGGCGTGCCGGAAGTACTCGACGCGCTCGGCCCTCTGATGGAGTTCCCCGGCGTGTACGTCTTCGGGTCGAACGACTACTACGGCCCCCGGCTGCGCAATCCCGGCCGCTACCTGCTGGAGAAGACGCAGGGCCGGCACGGGCTGAACGGCAACGCGCCGGTCGTCGGGGCCGTCCACAACCCGTGGGAGGGGATGCGGGACGCCTTCGACGCGGCCGGCTGGGTCAACCTCACCAACACCCGGGGCCGGCTCAAGCTGGACGGGCTGGAGCTGGCCTTCACCGGCCTGGACGACCCGCACATCAAGCGCGACCGGTACGCGAAGGTCGCGGGCGGGCCGGAGGCGGACGCGGACTTCTCGATGGCCGTCGTGCACGCCCCGTACCTGCGCGTCCTCGAAGCCTTCACCGCCGACCGCTACCCGCTGATCCTGGCCGGCCACACGCACGGCGGGCAGCTGTGCATCCCCTTCTACGGAGCCCTCGTCACCAACTGCGACCTGGACACCAAGCGGGTGAAGGGTCTCTCCACGCACGAGACGCAGGGGCAGCGCGCGTACCTCCACGTATCGGCGGGCTGCGGGACCAACCGCTTCACCCCGGTGCGCTTCGCGTGCCCGCCCGAGGCGACACTGCTGACACTGACCCCGAAGGCCTGAGGACGGGCGGGCGCGCGCGGGTACGTTGACAGGATGATGATCACACCCGACGCCCGCCGCCTCCCGACCGTCGCCTTCCGCGCGCTGATCGCGGCGGCCGCCGTCACCGGCCTGGTCATCGAGTGCGCGTACGGCAGCGTGCCGGTCGTCCTGAGCTACTTCACGATCTGGACGAACATCCTGGTCGCGGTCACCTTCGGACTCTCCGCCCACCGCGTCCACCGGCGCGAGCCGGACGTGGCCCCCTTCTGGCGGGGCGGGGTCCTCCTCTTCATCCTGGTCACCGGCCTGGTCTTCCACCTGGTCCTGGCCAACCCGTCGAGCCCCTTCAACGTCCTCCAGGACCTCGACAAGCTGTCCGGCGCGAAGGCCGTCTCCAACCAGCTCCTCCACACGGTCACCCCCATCGGCGCCGCCCTGGACTTCCTCTTCCTGACCGCCCCCCGCACCCTGCGCCCGCGCTACGCCGCGCGGTGGCTGGCGTACCCCCTGCTCTACGTGGCCTTCGCCCTCACCCGTGGCGCCCTGCTCTCCCCCGACGTCCCGAGCCGGTACACGTACCCCTTCATCGACGCCGCCGAGTACGGCTACGCCCGGGTCGCGCTGAACGCCGTGGTCCTGGGCCTCGCCTTCTACGCCCTCGGCCTCGCCCTGGTCACGGCGGACCGCTACCGCCCGCCGCGCGAAAACCGGATTTCGTCTCCGGCCGAGGGTCCGCTAAAGTAATCGATGTCGCCAGGGCAGCAGCGCTGCAAGGGTGGACATCGGGGTGTAGCGCAGCTTGGCAGCGCGCTTCGTTCGGGACGAAGAGGTCGTGGGTTCAAATCCCGCCACCCCGACGCTGAAGTACCAGGTGAGAGCCGGTGCAGAGAAATCTGCACCGGCTCTCCTTGTTTCTCCCCACCCCCTCGGGAGAATCCTGGGAGAAACCTCCGCCGAAACGGCTCCCCGCTCGCTCCTACGGGCGGCCCCTCAGCAGCGCGTCGAGGACGGCCACGGGCGACCCCGGAGCCATCCGCCGGCGCGCGTCGAGTGCCTCCTCCCACATGCCGGTCAGACCGGCCAGAAGTTCGCGGCGCATCTCCGCGGTGATGTGCGAGTAGCGGGCCTGGACCGAACCGTCCTCGTGCCCCATTCGCTCGTCCTTCAGCTTCGGCGGCGTCCGCAGCTCGTCCATCATCGTCTTGTGGCTGTGGCGTAGCCCGTGCGGCGTGAGCCCGCGCGCGATCGGAACCCACGAGGCCTCGGCGCGGCCGGCGGCGCCCCGGCCGCGGGCGGGTACTCCCGGCCAGGGCTCCGCCCGCAGCGGCACCGGCCGGGCCTCCTGCGGCGCCTTCTTCGGGTACCACCCGGTCGCCGCCGGGTGGAACAGCCACGTGGCGAAGCCGTTCCGCCGCCAGTGAGCGGCGTTCTCCCCCGACGACCAGAAGCGGACGAAGCCGAGATCGACCATGGCCTTCTCGACTCCGGCCCGTGTCCCGTCGGCGACCGCGCCGGGCCGGTTCAGCACGTTCGAGACCGTGCCGGTGGAGACCCCGGCGACGCGCGCCACGTCGACCAGCTTGGCGCCGGGCCGGCGGGCCGCTCCGTTGGCAGCGGAGTGCCCGCTGAACAGGTAGCGCAGCCCGTGGCAGCCGCACTCCTTCTCCCCCGCCCGCGCGGCCTGGCCGGCAAGGAGCCGCGAGAGCCAGTCCGGCGTGTCGATCGTCCGGTAGGAGTCGTCCTTCGGCGGGCACAGGTGCATCTCCCCGGAGTCGAGCTCGTAGAGCTGGGACTCGACACGCACGGAGGCCGGCCGGACGAACTTCGTCTCCAGCCCAACGATCTCGCCCCACCGCATCCCGGTGTAGCCCTTGAGCACGACGGCGACAAACTCGTCGTCCCGGCCGGACAACAGGGCGGCCCGCTCGGCGATCTGCAGCACGCCGAGTGCGGACGTGACCACCTTCTCGGGCCCCCGGTTGCGGGACCGACCGGCGCGCTTGCCGCGGCCCCGGCGGCGGGTCGCGGGGTTGGAGTCGCGGAGTTCCTCGTCGACCGCGTCCGCGAGGATCAGGTGGAGGGTGCCGCGCCACGTCTTGATGCTGCTGGCCGCGTAGCCCCGGGCGCGCTCGCCGCGCTCCCAGGCGTCGATCTCCCCCTTGGTGATCTCGTCGACGACGGCATCCTCGAACTCAGGGAGCAAGTGCTCCTCGATGTGCCGTCGGTAGTTCTGCATGGTGGACGCGGCGAGGTCCTGACCCTCGTACCACCGGCTCGCGTACTCGCCGAAGGTGATGCGCTCCGCCTCCGGCACCGGGGTCGCCTGGCTGGCGGCGAGTGCCTTCTCCTCCTCAACTGCCGCCGCCTTCTCGGCGGCCCGCTTCGTCCGGAAGCGGATGGTCTTGCCGTTGTCGTCCGTCACGGCGGGGTACTTGCCGGGGGCAGCCTTGTACCGGCCCCGCCAGTAGTCCCCACGGTTCTCTGCGAATCCCAAGGTTCTCTCTCTGAAGGTAGAAGCCCCGCCCGACTAGTCGGGCGGGGCACGGGAGTTGCTACGCAGCGTTCTGCTGCTGGTCCGGCGGCATGGCGATCCGGCGCGGGGGCCGGGCGCGGAGCCTCTGGGGCGCCGGGTCCTGTCGGACGGGCTTGGGCACGGTGGCCCCTCGTACAGCGGGGGTGTGGGTGCTCGTCTGCTGCACCCTCGCGTTGGCGGACGGTCGGGCTTCGAAGAGGTGGAGGATCTCCGCGAACTGCTCCCCCGTGAAGCGGTAGGCCCGCCCCGGCTGCGTGAACGGGATACGCCGCTTCCGAGCCTGCTCCTTCACCCACCACTCGGACATGCCGAGCGCTTTGGCGATGTCCGACGGGGAGTAGAGACGCGGCAGAGCATCTGCCTTTACGGTCACGTTCAGTCCTCTCGGTTGCCGCTGCGATGACTTGGTACTGCTGGCAGCCACACCAGCCGCTGTCCCTTCCTCGCCCCAGGCATCCGCAACATCCGCCACGCCGCAACATTGCTGGTCAGCTGCTTGCGTTTGTGGCGGATCGGGGTTCTGTGGCGGATAGGTGCCGCCACACGCAGGGTGTGGCGGCACCTGGGCGCCGACGGCCAGCTATCCGGCGACGGGAAAGAGCGGTGTGGCGCCTTCTGCGTGCGTGTGGCGGATGGCTGTGGCGGTATCCGCCACAGGTTCACCCCCGCTGACCTGCGGTGTGGCGGATGTTGCGGCTGTTGCGGATTTCAGAAGGGGCGGGGGGCAGTACCGCTCCCACGCGTCGGCGAGGTCCTCCGCGTAGTAGCCCTTGGGGGTGCCGGAGGCGGTTCGGATCCCGCGCGGCTTGATGGGCTTGTTGCCGGGGGTGACGTACTGGCCGAGGAGGCGGGCCAGGGTCCGGGAGTTGAGCGGCTTGTCGTCGAGGTCGCCCCAGGGTGCCTCGTCCATGCGCAGGAGGCATTCGAGGATGACGGCGGTGGACATGCGGTCGGCCCCGCAGAACACGTGGTCGCGGAGGTCGGTGAGAAGGCGGACGCCGGTGGAGGACTCGTCGTTGTCCTTCGCTGCGGCGACGAGTTCGAGGCAGGCGGTACGGGCGCGGGCGGGCCAGTCCCCTCCGGCTGCGTCGGCGACGGCCAGGAGCGGCTCCCAGACGTCCGCCGGCCGGTCCGTCACCCCTTCCGGCATGGCGGGCCAGGCCCCGGAGACCTGCTCGCGGACGCGGTCGGCCCACTTCGCGAGGCGGTCGCGCAGCGCGTGGCCCTGCTGCTCGTGGACGCGCTGGCGGTAGGGCTCGACCTTCTCGTTCGGGGCGCGCTTACGCATACGGACGATGACCGAGCGGGTCAGCACGGTGTCGGGCAGGGAGCCGAGACCGGCCATGGCCACGGCGCAGTACGAGGGGAAGATCTGCGCAGTCTGGTTCGAGCCGTCCCCGACACAGCGGAGCGCGCCACCGCTGCGCCGGTAGCCCGCGTTGAGGAACCCGCGCAATGCTTCGTCGGGCCCGGCCTTCGGGCCGAAAATGGTGTCGACCTCGTCGAACAGGACCGTGGGCAGTCCTTCGGGGGCGCCGACCAGGCGGTAGAGCCCGTTGGCGGAGGCGGAGACGGTGGTGACCGGGCGCGGGGTGAGGATCTCCACGATCTCCAGCGCCCTCGACTTCCCCGATCCGGGCTCCGGGGACAGGAAGGCGATCCGCGGGGTGGTCTCGAAGCAGTCGATCAGGTGGGCGTGGGCGTCCCACAGGACCACAGCCACGTAGGCGGCCTCCCTGGGGAAGATGTTGAACCGGCGGTGGAAGGCCTCCACCTCGTCGAGCAGTGCGGCCCCGTCGATGGGAACGACCGTGGGCTTGGGGTCGCTCATCAGGCGGCCTTCCCTTCCTGGGATACGAGTTGCGGGCAGAGGGTCCGGTGGCGCACATGGTCGTCGATCAGCGCGAGCGCGCGACTCTGGCCGGCGGCGAAGAGGTCCCTGCCGCACGAGCACCACGAGCGAGCGGAGGGGGCGACGCCTCGTCCGGGGGCGTTGATGTGGAGCCAGGCGACGGGGCGACGTCCGTCGTCGAAGGACGGGTTCGGGCGAACAGATGAAGGGACGCCTTCGGCGGCGACCTTCAGCGCGCCATTGCCGTCCGTGGCGGGGGCCGGTTCGGCGGAGCTGGGGCCGGCCGGTGCCAGGGTGGGGCCTTCCAAGGGAGGATGGGGGCGGGTGCTCATGCCGCATCCCGGGCCCGGACCGTACGGGCGGAGCTGTCCAGGGCGCTGCGGATCGTGGAGCGGCACTCGGCAGCGGTGAGCCCCCGCTCCTCCCCCGCTCCTTGGAAGGCCACCTCCACCTCGTCCCGGGCCAGGTCGCCCCACGCGACGAAGCGCCCCACCTTGAAGGCGCTCCGATTGAGCGTGTTGTTCGCCTGCCCAGCCGGGGCGGCACGGACCACGTTGCACTCGGCGTCCAGCGCGGCGCGGGCCGCACTGCTGCCGCTGACGGCCGGCGCCACGAGCCGACGGGCCGGGACCGGGGCAGGCGGCTGGAGCAGGGGCAGCAGCCAGCCGGGAAACTCTGCGACCGGGGCAGGGTCGGTCACCTCGTACATGCCTGACGAGGTGATGCTGCCGGGGGCGACGACGTATCCGCCCTGGGCTCGCGTGTCGATGAGCGGGCCGAGCTTGCCCGCCGTGTTCCCCAGCCTGATCCCGGCCGGGGCGGTGAAGTACAGGTGGGCCCCGCCGGAGGGGGTCCGGGTGCGGTAAGTGGTGGGGACGGCCTGCCCGGCGCGCTCGCAGAGCGCCCTGAAGTTCTCCGTGCCGCCAGGCGCGTCCGGACTGCTGTTGGTCTTGGGGGTGTCGAGGTCGATCACGATGAGTCCGGCGGGGCCGGTGGCCAGGCCGATGTTGTACGGCTTGTGCGTCCAGCAGCGGACGATCGCGGCCCCGTCAGTGGTCGCGCGCTGCTCCCACTTCAGGTGCCCGTCGGCGCAGCCGTCGGTGCGGGGGCAGCGGTCTTCGCCGTGTAGGGCGGGGGCCTTCGATCCGGAGTGGAGGGGGAAGACGGGCCAGCCGCGGGCGGCGATGGCAAGGGCTTCGGCCAGCAGCCGTACCCGGCCATCTCGCCGGATGGGGGCAGGTTGGGTCATGCTTGGGGTCTCCAGTTCTGATGGGTTCTGGAAGAGGGCGGCCCGGACTTTGGCGAGAGCGGGCCGCCTTCGGTGCGTCTACTGGCAGTTGCAATCGGGGCGTTCGCTGCTGCCGTCGGCTCCGCAGTCGCAGCAGTGCGCGTAGGGGTACGGGTCGCCGCCGTCGAGGGGCGCGCACAGCTCGCAGTCGTAGTCGGGGTTGCAGTCAGGGTTGCCGGGGCTCCAGGCAGTCATCGGGTCCTCCTCAGTGGCGGGTGTGGTCGGTGGCCATGTCGGTCAGGCGTTTGGCTTCGTCGGGGGTGACGTGGCGGTAGCGGATGCTGACGGTGCAGTGGGGCTTGGGGCAGCGCACGGTGCGGATGCCGGTGAAGAGTGCGACCGCGTCGGAGATCCGTTCCGACAGCCGGGTCCGGTTCTGGCCCACGAAGGGTCCTTTCAGCGCTGGTTGATGGGGCCGGTGGCTCGGTCGAGGACCCCGGTCGTCATGGATGAGGGCGGCCCGGAGTGTGGCTGTGCGGGGCCGCCCTCGTGTCTGCTGACCTGGGCGCTTAGGAGCTGATCTGCGCACGGACCTCGGCAACGAGGCGGAGGATTTCGTGAGCCAGGTGGGTAATGGCTTGGAGCTGCTCTTCGACCTCGTCCGGGCCGGTGAAGGAGAAGGAGGGTTCGCGGTCCGGTCTGGGGTTGGTGAAGGAGAACGACACGGAAGGTTCCTGTCAGAGGGCGGCGGAGATGACGGTGAGGACCAGAGCGGCGGCGCCGCCGATGACCAGGGCTGCGGTGACGGAGGCCCACAGGGGGCGGCCCATGTCCGTGGGGTTGCGGAGGTCGGCGAGGGTGTCGCTGAGGCGGGCGTGCAGGGTGGCGAGCGGGCCCAGGGCGGCGTACCAGCGACCGAGCCGGTCTATCTCACCGGCGCTCTCCCCGTCGGGGAAGTGACCGCCGTGCAGGGCCTGGCGGTGGCCTTCGGCCTCGGCATAGAGGTCGTCGAGGTGAAAGGCCGTCGGGGACGTGGTCAGGCAGACGGGACAGCGGTACCGGTAGCGGCGCACAGGTCTTGGTCTCCTGATGGTCGGAGTTGAGGCGGGGCAGGACGTGCGGCGCCCCGCCCGGAAGGGGTTCCGAGCGGGGCGTGGGGCTGGGCTGAGATGGGTGTCGGCGGGCCTGCTGGACGCTGCCGCCGGTCAGATGTTCATGTGGTGGGCGCGCTGGATGGCGGCCTCCCACACGCTGCGGACCTGCGCTCCGGTGTGGGAGTCGTTCCAGGAGGGGATCGCCTCCCACCCCTTCCCGTGCTGCTGGCGGGCCTCGTCCAGGAGGAGGTTGCCCGCGTCCCGGTAGGCGTCGTTGCGGGCGCCGGCCGCTGCTCGCAGGGCGCCGATGGAGCAGCGGGCGCCTTCGGGGTGGATGAGCCTGCCCTTGGCCCAGCCTTGGGTGTCGAGGAAGGCGAGGGCGTTGGTGAGGGTCTTCTCGACGGCGCCGGTCAGGCGCACCGGCGGGGCGGCCAGGATGAGGGAGACCGGAACCGGCACCGCGGGGGCCGCAGGGGTGGCGGGTTCCGGCGCGGGGTCGAGGAGTTCGAAGGCCTTCGCGTACAGGTCGGGGTCGATGTGGGTGAAGTCGGTATCGGTGCGGGTGTTCATGCTGCTGACCTCCACAGTCCGTTCTCGTTGGTGACTTCGTCCCGCTTCTTCAGTTCGGTCAGGCGGGGCTTGATGTGGTTCACGGGCGTGCCCAGCTTTCGGGCGATGGTCTCCACGGTCATGGGCATGTTCCCGTTCCGAAGGAGTGCGAGGATGCGCGGCTTGATCGGCTCCTGCCCTTCCGGGCCCGCAGGGCTCGCGGGGCCGGTGGAGCCCTGTTGGGGCCGCTGCTGGGGCTGTGCGGTCGGTCCCTGCTGTGCCCTGTGCAGGAGGTCGGTGAGGCTGCCGACGAGGTTCTTGCCGCGCTGGTCGACGAGCGGGGTCTGTGCGATCGCCTCGCGGTGACGCCAGGCTTCGCGGTCCTCGATGGCGACGGGGGTCGGGTCTCCGGCGAGGGAGACGGGGGCGACGTCCAGGTGCAGGGAGCGGAACTGGACGGCCTGGGATCCGGGGGTGAGGAGGTAGCCGAGGCCGAAGGTGCCGTCCTCGGGGCCGGCGGCGGCCGCGGTGGCAAGGCCGGTCATGTCCCGGTCGGCGACCTTGGCGTACTGGCCGGGCCACGAGGAGGGGATCCTCGACAGGTCGATGCCCTCGGCGCCCTCGACCGCGTTCGCTCCGACCAGGGAGCCCTGGCCTCGGGCGCAGCGCAGGAAGACCGCGCCGCCGCCGATGAGGAGCTGGGAGCGGATGACGGTGGAGTTGCCGAGGTCTTCGGCGAGCGGGGTCTGGGTGGCCAGGATGACGCCGATGCCCCGCTTGAGTGACCGGCGGGTCAGCTGCTCGACGATCGCTTTGGCCTCCGCGTGGTACGGCGAGGAGACCGACAGCAGCATGTGCGCTTCGTCGATGACGAACAGGACCAGCGGGTCGGTGAAGGGGAAGGCCGGGGAGCGGTAGCGGGCCTCGCGGTCGAGCATCAGCGCGTAGGCCAGCCGCAGGGCGCCCATCGCCTCGTCCAGGCCGTCACCGCAGTACGCGGCCAGGCCCGCTCCGGCAATGGTTCCGGCCTGCGGGGACGCCAGGATCACCGCGATACGCGACCTGTGCGCGGAGAGCAGGATCTGCTCCAGGATCCCGGACTTCCCGGAGCGGGAGCCGCCGACGAGGTACAGGTGGCGGGCGCCAGAACCGGGCTGCGCGAAGGGGACCAGGGCCGCGTTGGCGTCGATGTAAGTACCCAGGCGGACGTATCCGCGCGCATCCATGGACAGCTCGTCCACGACCGAGGAAAGCATCGTGCCGTGCATCAGCGAGTGCTCTCGCATCACGCGCACCCCCATCTGCGAGGGCTTGTCGGTGGGAGCGAGAGCGACCTGGATGGTCTCCAGGTCGAGGTTCCCGGCGAGGTCCTGGATGTTGACGGTCCCGATCGCCTTGCGTTCGCGGGTGGCGATGCCCTCCCAGTCCAGGGGCCCGTTGTAGCGGGTCAGGGTCAGGGTGGTGCCGGGCATCGCTCCTTCCGGGATGGCTACGTGCGCGGCCCACAGCTCCTCGGGGGTCGTGGGGGCACCGGCCGCGATCTGCGGCGCCACAGCGGCCTTCTTGAGGTGGACCAGGACCGGCAGCGCGTTGGGCGCGAAGTGCTTGGGATCGCCCATTTCCACCTGGGAGGTGGGAATCCCGTAGACGGAGGCGATGTCGGCCGCCTTCACGCGGACCTGCTGCCCCTGAGGCAGCGTGATGACCCCGGTGAAGGCAACGTGGTCGTCCCCGACGTCGAGGCCTAGCTGCGCGAGCTCGGCGCCGGCCTGGATGAGCTTGCGGCCCTCAGTCTGGGTGGGGCCGGAGATGAACTCCTTCCAGTAGGCGGTGATGATCTGCGCCTGCGAGCTCTGCCCCGCCGAGCCGGTGGTCGTGGCGGGGAGCGCGGGGAGCTGGCCGGTGGTGTTGCGGTGGTGGGCCAGGGCGGCTGCCCCGGCCGGGACGGCGAGCCCGAGGGCGAACAGCGGGTTCATGCCCGCGGCGAGGACTTGGTGGGCGGCGATGCCGCAGCCGGTGCCGGTGAACCCGCAGGCGATCAGGGAGCGCAGGGCGGGGGCGGAGGTGTTGATGGCCCAGGCTCCCGCTCCGGCCGCTGCTGCGGCGAGGGCGGACCAGGGGCCGGCGGCGGCTGCTGCCAGCGCGAGGGCGGCGGGCGCGTACTGGATGAACTGTGCTCGGGTCGGCCCCATGGTCCTGGTCTCCTTACTGCTGGGCGTAGAAGGCCGCTTCGGCCATCTCGACGGGGGAGGTGTCCACAGCGTCCGCGATGCCTCCGTGGTCGGACTCGACGGTGGTCTTCGCGTCGTCGGCGGCCGCGGCCGCGCTGTCGGCTGCGGAGTTGTACTCGCCGGCCGCTTCCTTGGCGCCGGTCATGGTCAGGGCGGCGTCCGCGAACTCGGCGGTGGTCGCGTCGTCGACGGCGAGGGCCTTCATCGTTTCGGAGGCGTCCTGCATCTGTTCGGCGGTCTCGTCGACGTCGGCGGCGAGCTTGGTGACGGTCTCGCCGTGGACGTGGACCTGGTGGGTGAGCCAGGCGAGCTTGGTACGCAGCAGCGCGTAGGTGGCGGCGTCCTTGAGGGATTCGGTGGCAGACATGCGGGCCTCTCCTCTATCGGGCGTTGTAGAAGTCGCGCTCGGCGGGCTTGGTCAGCGGGGAGTCGGCGACCGCGCGGAAGATGCCGCCGTGGCGGACCTCGGCGTTCTGGGAGGCGGTCCGGCAGGCTTCCTCGCCGCCCTGGATCTGGTCGTGGAACTTCTTGGCGGCGGCGGCCTGGAGGTCGAGCTGCTCCTTGAGGTGCTCGCACTTGCCGATGAGGTTCGCGCCGACTCCCTTCTCCGTGATCTCGGCGATCAGCACGTCGCAGTCCGCCGCGAGCTGCGTGGACTCGTCCACGAGCTCCAGGCACTTCTCGGAGCTGGACTGGCACAGGGTGGCCGCGCCCTCGGCGAGGTCGATGACCTGGGTGAGGTTGATGACCTCGCCGCTGCTGTAGGTGCGGGACTTCCCCGCGGCGGTGGTGACGTGGACACCCTTGGCGTCCACGGTCGCGGTGTGCGGGACGGGCGGGTTGGGCTGCATCGCGGGGTCCTTCCGGATGTGGTCGGGGAGCGTGACGGTCGGCGGCGGGGGGACGGTGCCGGGCGGCGGGATCGTCGGCCCCGGCTCAGCAGTAGGGGCCGTGGCCGGCGGCGGGGTCGGGGGCGTCGTGGGCTTCGGCGGTGCCGGGGGCATGGTCGCCTCAGGCGGCGGCGTGGTGGCCGTGGTCGGCTTCGGTGGCGGTGCTGAAGCCGTCGGGGGTGTGGTGGGCTTCGGCGGGATGGTGGCTCCCGACAGGGGCCCGGAGGATCCCGAAGGAGCCGTACCAGAGGACGAACCGGAAGGAGCACGGTTCGGCTTTTTCAGGTAGGCGGAGCGCCAACCGTCGCGCAGTCCACCGGCCCAGTGGGCGCCCGCGAGGAGCCCGTAATGGGTTTTTGCTGCCGCATTGTAGGAGGCGTTTCGGAAGGTGTCCGGCGCCTTCGTCGGCTCCCATTTGGATTTCGACTTCGGCGGGGGTTTCTTAATTCCCGCCTTCTCGTATTTGTCGTGCGTGTTGTCGACGCCCACGAGGTACGTGATGGCGAGGAGTATGAGGAGTTCCACGAGCCTCCCTCAGTGACACTGTGTAGCTCTGAGCGGTTACCGGTTACCGGTTACAGCCCCTGCGGACGCCGGTTCGGGGCCCCTGGGTCGGGGGCGAGGCGGTGTCTGGGGCCTGTAACCGGTAACCGGTAACCGTGCGGCTGGTCGCCTAGCGTGAGGTGCCGACGTTGCTGACCGTGGTGTTCGCCGTGTTGAAGACCGATTCGAGGGTGCCTCGGATCTCGTCGCTGAACGGCGTGTACGGCAGGAAGATGCCGGAGACGATCAGCATCACGCAGATCGCCATCTGCTTTCCCTTGGTCTTCTTGAAGGTGAAGAACAGGGCCCAGCAGAACAGTGCGAGAGCGAAGAACTGGAGCGTCATTTCATGCACCCTTCTCGAAGGTGAATCCCTTGTTGTTAGCGGAGACTGCAGCGCTGGAACCGGAGGAGCTGGCGGGCGTGGAGAGCTTCTTGTAGGCGAAGAGGCCACCGCCGCCTACGAGGGCGGCCCACAGCCAGGGGCTGGAGGTGATGTCGCCGCTGGACTCGGTGGTGGTCTCCTGCTTCTTGGGGGCCGTACCGCCGAGGGTCGGGGCGGTGCACGAGGCGATCCTGGAGACGTCGTAGGAGGAGGCCTTGGCCACGGCCGCCGCCCGGATCTTCATGCACTCCAGGTAGACGGTCATCTCGCGCTCGTAGAGCGTCTTGGCCGCGGCTTCCTCGGTCTGGGCCCGCTGCTTGTCGGCCTCGGCCTCGACCAGGGCGTTCGCGGCCTTCTCCTGGGCGCGCGCACGGTCCTGGGCCGTCTGGTCGCTCTGCATGCTGGTGACGGCGACGACCGTTCCGCACACGGCGAGGACGGCGATCGTGCCGCAGACGGCGAGCGCGGCGGTGTTGCGGCGGACCCCGCCGAGCTTGACGGAGAACTTGGACGACGTGCTGGGCTTCTCGGCGGTCTCGGGGTTCATGCGGGTGAACTCCTCGTCCCAGTCGATTGCGGACACGGTGGTTCCTCCTTCCAGTGCTGTGTGGGTGCGGTCGGTGAAGCCCGCCCCCGGTAGGCCGGGGGCGGTTCAGGCGGCGTGCTGTTCATCGGGGTAGGCGCAGGGGACGCACGTGCCGAGCGAGGCCGGGATGACGTACCCGGCATCGGCCCGGCAGGTGGGGCAGGTACGGCGGGCTGCGTTGGCTTTCGCCAGAGCCGCGGCCTTGGCCGGGGTCATGGGGCGGACCGGGCGGGCGAGCTCTATCCGGTACAGGAAGGCGACCAGCGGCTCGCGCCGGTAGCGGGGCCGCTCCACCTGCGCGACGACGTCCTGCCCGCCGGGCCGGAGGCCGGCGGCGCGGAGCTGGCGGCGGGTGGCCAGCCCGTCCGGGGCCAGGCGCCAGGTGTAGATGGGCAGGGTCGCTGCCGCACTGAGCGGGGTCGGCCTCACGACGTGGCCCCTTCAAGAGCCGGGACGGTGGGGCTGTTCGCGTCGCGGAGTTCCTGGTAGCGGCCGGAGGCCCAGCCGACGGACCAGCCAGTCAGCTCCGCGGCCACCCGCACGGGCAGTCCCGCATCGAACGCGGCCCGAACGGTGGCGAGGGCCTGGCCTTCCTTCAGCTTCTCGTCCGGGGCTCCGGCAGCGAGGAGGGCGGCGCGTTCACGCTCGACCCGCTCCTGTTTACGGAGCCGTTCACCGCGTTCACGCTCGGCCCGGTCCCGGGCCTCCGCCTCGCGCTTCTGCGCGGCCTTGCGTTCAAGCTGTTCACGCTCGATCCGCTGCTGTTCACGCTCGTGTTCACGACGTTCACGGGCCTCGCGCTCCACCCGCTCGGCAGCTTCGGCCTGCGCCAGGTTCTCGCGGCGGATCTGGTCCTGCCGGTCGGCTTCCTCGCGGACCAACCGGGCTTCGTGTTCACGCTGTTCACGAGCGATCGCGGCTTCGTGCTCGCGCTGTTCACGCGCGGCCCTCAGCCGGTTCTCCTCCCGCTCCGCCGCGGCCCGGTCCCGGGCATCCTGCTCCGCCCGCTTGCGGGCTTCCACGGCGAGGACGGCGGCGGTCAGGGCCCGCCGGTAGGCGAGCCCTGCCTCCGCGGTGACGATGAGGAGGAGGGGTGCGACGGAGTGGACGGCAACCCCGACCATGTCCCCGGCCAGCGCGGATACGCCGATGTTCAGGGCGAGGGTCATGGTGCCGGTCATCCACCGCAGCGCCACCGGCCAGGCGCCCCCATGCCCGCCGAGACGGGCCAGGACGGAGTCGAGGCGGACCACAATGACCACCGCCGCATCCACGACGAGCGGCAGGATCGGTGCCGTCCACCGCCACTCGGGCGGGGTGTGTGCGGCCATCAACGGGGTGACGGTGAGGACGGAGTAGAGCATCGCTCCGCCGACGATCAGCCACGTCCCGAACGAGAGAGCGCGCTCGGATGAACGGATCTGAACGCTGTTCACGATGCGGCCCCCACCCATGAACGCGCCTCGTCGACCGTGGGGATCCTGGTGTAGCCGACCAGCTTCAGGCGTGCGCCGGCGTGGTCGACCTCCGTCTCCAGCCGGTGCGTACGGCCACCGTTCTGAACATCGTGGCTCACGCTCTCGGGGGCGATTCCGAGAGCTTCGCGCCATGACTCGAAGGCGGCGAGGTCGTCGTGGAAGGCGAGCTCCAGCCGGTCCGGCCAGATCGTGGTCAGCCGTACGCAGGGGGCCGGCAGGTGCGGGAACTCGGCGGCGAAGATGCGCAGGACCCTCAGGGGTGCGTCCAGCGAGGCGAGGGTGGCGTTCATGCGGCACCGCCCGGCATGCTCGCGGCGGCGGCCTGGTTGGTCAGCGTCCGCCGTACGGTCAGCGCCTTGCGGCGGGCCCGGCGGATCCGCCGCTCGTCCAGCTCGGAGGGCGCGCGGTCCAGTACGGCGATCTCCGCGTCGAGCAGGTCGACCTCCGCCAGGATCAGCGGCATCTCGAACTCGATCGCGTCCAGCTCCGCACCCGACGGCTCAAGGTCGTCGGGCCACGGGGTAACGAGGTTCTGAAGTGCGGCGATGTGCTTCATGAGTCGTGTTCTCCCTAGCAGGTGGACGGCTCGAAGCGGCCCCGGTGTTACAGCACCGGGGCCGCACGTCGTTGGGGTGGAAGGTCAGGCCGGGCGCGGGTAGTGGCTGACGCTCGGGTTGGTGTGCAGCGGCTGGTCCTGGCACTCCTCGGCCCAGCTCTGGTGGGTCCAGCAGGTCTTGCGGTGGTCGCCGTGCATGCCGGCGTCCTCCAGGTCGTTGTCACGCTGGATAGCCGCCGCGAGCTTCTTGTCCATCTCGAACCCCTTCCGGGGCCGGTGTCTCCGGCTCCCCTCAACCCCGCCCGTACAGCACCCGAAGGGCGCCGGACGGGTAGAGGAGGCAACCGGCCGCCGCACGATTAGTGCGGCGGAGGGTCGAACGACACGAGGGGCGATCCTGGCCGCACCGGTCCAGTGCGGGCAGGGCCCAGGGTCTTAAGCGGATCACTGCTGCCTCCGTGGAGGATGCGGGTGGGGAAGGCTTCGCCACCGCCGTTGCTGCAGCGGGGTCCCGAGCCTTGATCGGTGCGTCATCGTCACTGCTCTGACGCCAGCAGGCGGCCTGCACGAATCGGTGCAGGGTGGCGTGCCGCCGACGACATCACCCGGTCGTCACGGGGGCGGTCTCACTCTTGCCGCCACGTGCGTTGGGGCCACGCTGTACCTCCCCACACCCAAGTTCGGGTGGCGCCTGCCAAGCGCATAGGGGGAGTCGACGTCCATCACGGCGGTTTGCCCCCGGACCCTCGTCCTAGGCACCTACCGCGACCGCCGACTCGCGTCAGCCCCGCACGATCACTCTTCAGTTCTCAAGGAAAAGCCGGTGGCTCTCCGACGGGCGCGGTAACCCCGAAGGGCTCCCGTAAGAACGGGACACGCCGGACGCCAAGAGGTGCTGCTGGTGCTCAGAGCAGCCCAAAGAAGGCCCCTCGCAAGTCAGCTGTCTGCGACCGAACCGCCGTTTCCGGCGGCCTCGTTGCTTGCGACAAGCCTGTCCGCGTAGAGCTCCGGAATCGAATGACGGCTTGTCATATGAGGTCTGCCGCTTGCTCGCTGCCCTCTGAACAACATGGTGCACCTAGTGCACCATGTTGGCAAGTAGCTCGGCTCAGGTCGGGGGGAATGGATCCGGGGAGACTGGTGTACTAGGTACATCACCTGCGAGCGGAGGAGCACCCCGATGACCGAGTTTCGAGGGCAGCCGGCATACCTTCAGCTGGCCGATGACCTGCGGGAACGCATTCGCAGCGGCGACCTCCCCGATGGCGCCGCACTGCCTTCGGCACAGGATCTGATCAACAGCTCCGGCGCTTCCAGCACCGTGGTGAAGAACGCCGTGTCGCTGCTGCGAGCGGAGGGATACGTGGTCGGCCACCAGGGCAAGGGGGTCTTCGCTCAGTTCCCGCCCCGACTCGCGGACCACTCGCAGGGCGCTGCGGATTGGGCGCTGCCGCTACTGCTGGCAGGCCTGGAGGTCGAGGCGGCCCTACGGGCGTCACTGGGCCAGGACGGCACCGGCTCGACAAACAGCGAAGCGGCCCTTGAGCACTGGCGGAAGGCGTTCGACAACCTGCCGGAGAGCGTCAAGGGCCGCTTGGCCAAGCCTCAGTGACCGCTGGTGGAAACCACCGACCATGCGTCAGCGACCAGCTGTTCAAGGCCGGACCGTTCAGGCTTCCACCCCAGGTCAGTGGTGATCCTGGAGATGTCGGCGACCAGCCGCGGCGGCTCGGGCTGCGGGGGGCGGTGGACTACGGGCACCGCCCTTCCCGTCACCCGCTCGACCGTGGCCACGATCTCCCGCATGCTCGCCGCCGTGGCGCCGACGTTGTAGACGCGGTACGAGGCTGAGGTGCTGGCCTCCAGGGCCAGCACGTACGCGCGCGCCAGGTCATCGACGTGCACGAAATCCCGGATCGCGTCGCCATCGCCGTTCATCTCCAGCTGCGGGTACCGGCCGGCCGCTACTGCCACCGCCTTCGGGATGATCCGGCTCTCATCCGCGTCCCCTACCCCCGACACGGCCCCCGAGATGTTGAAGCAGCGCAGGCTCACGGCCTCGACCGCACCCGCCTCTGCTCGGGCCCTGAGCACATCGTCCGCAGCAAGCTTCGAGACACCGTAGGGATTGCTCGGCGCGGGCACGGTGTCCTCGCCGATGGGCTGCCGCTCGGGTGCACCGTAGACCGCCGCCGTGGAGCCCAAGATGACCCTCGGGGCCAGACCCGGGGAGACTGCAGCCAGCGCGTCGAGCAGTGCCTCCGTGCCTCCAGCGTTCACCGCTTGGTACTCCTCCGGCCGGTCGAAGGACTCGCGGACGCGGGTCAGAGCCGCGAGGTGGCACACTCCCTCGACACCGTCGAGGGCTCCCTCAAGAGCCTTCCGGTCCCGGATGTCCCCGCGGAAGACCCGGGAGACCGGCAGCTCCGGGAGGGGAGCATCTGCTGGCCGGTGCGTGAGCGCCACGACCTCGTGGCCTGCCTCGGCGAGCCGTCGTACGACCGCATTCCCTACGAACCCATAGGCCCCGGTCACAAGTACGCGCACTGATCTACCTCTCAGCCCAGGATGAGCCCGCGGTGCTGCCACGCCAGATCAAGGCACGCGGCAGCAGCGGACGCCAGAGGTTCATTGTCCAGCAGGCGCCGGATGTTGGGCTCGGTGAACTCAATTCCGGCGCCGCTGCCACCGGCCCGGCTGGCCACGACGGTGCCCTCTGAGTTCCTCGACACCATGCCGGAGAAGACGGAGTCGTAGACCTCGGCGTCGATGACCACCACGCTCAGGATCTCGCCTGCCAACGTGAGCGGGTCCAGACCGATCCCGAAGCAGAACGGACGCACCTTCCCTTCCCGACGTGCCTGGTTGAGCGTCCGGAACGGCTCCGTGCCGTCGTAGTCGATCGGCTCACCGCTGCTGCCGTCGGCTTCAGGGTCGCCGAGGAACTCCTCCGCGTACTCGCGAAGGACGTTGCGCCAGAGGTTGAAGTCGTTGGACTGGTCCCACGGCATCACCGAGGACGGCTGGAACACCCCTGCTGGCATGACGTGGTAGTTCCCGCCGGCCAGCGCGACGTTGCTCGCCGACCGGTGGTGGAGCGGGAACGAAGCACCTTCCGGGCCCAGCCGAATGGTCAAGGTGTCGATCGAAGGCAGCAGCGGCCGGTGAGCCAGGTCGAATGGGTCGCCGACGAGCGTACGGAAGGGAAGCTCTGCCCAGCTTGGATCGCCGATCCACGCCGGGTCGCTCCCCGTCTTCAGCCAGGCGCTCGCCAGCTCGTGCGCCACGCCCTCGCAGACGTCGGCCATGTCGAAGTAGGTCGTGTACCCGAACGACAACTTCGGCCGGCCTTCCGTCCGGGAAATGTCGAGCAGGCGGAAGCTCGGTCGGTTCACGAACAGGGAGGGGCGGTCGATCATGCGGATCGCCTGGGTGTAGCGATCGAACTTGGCGCCGTTCGCGGCGAGCGGCCGCACGCCCTCCGACGCCTTCTCCCGCCCGCTCACCTCGGGCGGGAGCGTCTGGGTTAGCCAGGACAGCTCGATGTCCGCGAAGTCGACCGGCTCGGGCCACATCCACGACTCGCGGGTGAGGACCGGGCTGTTCCCTGCGCGGGCCACCTCCGGGTACAGGGCCGCCGCGGCTTTCGTGAGGTCGGCCCGGTGGCGATTGAGTTCGCGGCGCGTCATGCGCCAGCGGCGTTGGTCGTCGATGGCGGCGAGCGGGTTCCGCCCGCCCGGGTCGCCTGCGGGTGCTCCGACCGTTCCCACGGCTTCGGCCGGCGGGAGCAGGCCTAGCTCGTCCTCCGGCAGGGCCAAGGCGTGTGCGAGCCTGCGCAGCTCGACCATGTCGCGGATGGTCCGCTTGCCGCGTTCGAGTAACGACACGTACGACTGGTCGTAGCCGAGCAGGTCGGCAAGGTCCTGCTGCTTGAGCTTGTGGAGTGCCCGATACGCCTTGAGGACGTCGGCCAGATTCGATCCGTCCGGAGGGGCACTGCGCTCCGTGTCCCCGGCGAGCCAGTGCGGCGAGTCCGCGGCAGGTGCAACCGCCGCTTGGCCACCCGCCGCTCTGGGGCCGACGGCCCGGCGACAGGGGCTGCACACAGTATCCGTGTTGGTTCGGCTCAACTTCGTACCGCACCTGGTGCACAGGGCCGGCGCAGGCGGTGCAACGTTCATGAAACTCTGCCCCTTCTTCGGGAGGCGCTGAATCGAATCAATCCTGTGTATCACTGATGGTTTCGAGCGCAATGAACCGTGCGAGCCGAATATCCGGCCCTAGGGAGTTCGCCTCATTCCCCCTGGGCAACAACTGAGGCCTCTCCGCATATTTCGGGTCATCCTTGGCGTGAACGATCCGATTCCGCAACGCATACACCCTTTTCGCCACCTGAGTAGCGACCGGCTCATTCGTCCCCTTAAGTCTGATCGGAGAGACGCCAGCAATTGGACCGTTCTGCGAGAAGTGCTGCACAAAACCGTCAGCTTCAAAGAATTCCAACAGTCGATCTTCCCGCACGCAATCACGCACCAGGATCTTCAGCACATCCTCTTCACTCACCCCCTTCGCCCGCTCCGTCGCATTCAGCACTCTCAGCACCGAGGCGTCGCTAGCGACATTAAAGGAGAAGTCGCGTATTTCGCGGCGAATCCGCTTAAGAGCATCCCTCCTCGAAGTGAGAGGCATGTAATACTCAAGCACCTGATAGTAAGAGAGGAAGGAGAATGGAGGATTGTCTACCGCTTCAGAGGCGAAGGAGAAAAGCGCAGCCACCTCGCGCGGAATCTCCGTCGAGGGAAACGAAATAGCCTCCTTCCCGCCGAGCCTCCGCCGCCCGCCCAAGACGCTGGACGACTCTCTAGGCTTCAAGCTCAGCGCAAGATCGAACTTTGCATCCAGCTCAAAGAGCACGCTGTCTGCCACCTGCTGCGCCCGGCCAACACGATCCTCAAGCCTGGCGGGCGAGGAACACATGACCTTAAGCGTGTAGTCAACGAAATCCGACCGGAAGCGGCGCCCATCAGACATCAAAAACCCTGCCGTCGGGCTCATCTTCGAAAGCTCGACGCACGCGTCACCATTCGGCGCCGCTAGATGAAACCCAGGCGAATACTGTCGGATCCTAGTTTGGATCGTCTCACGCTCAAAGGAATGCCCACAGGCTGACAGCCGATATTCCCATTCCATCCTCTCGACAATCCGTCCGACCGACAAGACTCGATTCGGAACCTGAAGCATAAATTCAACATAGGAGCCATCCCGATTCAGGATCCCCCTATACTCCTCACTCTCCTGGTACGCGGCCAACCCTTCCGCCACAGCGACAAGATCCCCCAAGGCAACAGAGACGAGCTCACGCCGAGGCTTCGACTCATCACCTTTCACGAATCGAACAAGCCGAACACCGTCAAGCGTCTCACCGTCTGGTCCCCTTTCAAACCCAGCCGCCTCTATGGCGGCAACAGCATTGTGCAGGGCCTCCGGAAGCTGGGCATCATCTTCAGAGTCGTCAGCATCCTCAGTTTCATCAATATTCATGAGGATGCTGGACTCGAAATCATCATCAATCTTGGACATTCCCCCACGCCCCTCCATGCGCTTCTCTGCTGTGTCGCTCAAGGTACCGCCTTGATACGCAGCCAGACCGGCTATGCCAAGATCCGAACCGGCCTCGTCTTAGCAGGGTCAGGGAGGCTGGCGATCAGAGCCAGAAGTCGACGGCGCCCACGGCGGCCAGCCAGCCGTGACGGGATGACCTGGGAGAAGCCTGGGAGAAAACCGCGAGAAGGTATCCTCGTGGGACCCCTTCTAGCCAACGCTTACCAACGCTCTGACCTGCTGCTACTGCGGTTGCAGCAGGTCGAGTCGCGTCCCGGACCTCATTCGGGACGAAGAGGTCGTGGGTTCAAATCCCGCCACCCCGACTTCGTAAGACCAGGTGAGAGCCGGTGCAGAGCAAATTGCACCGGCTCTTTCTGTGTGGTGGGTGTCGTGCCGCGTTCATACCTACAGGTGGTTGTAGGTGGCGATCGCCTGGGGTGCGGTACTCATCCCTCATGCCGGAGAACAGCGATACAGCGAACGGCGGAGCCCGCGAACGCCGTACGCAGCGGGCGACGATCCTTGCCGCTCTCGGAGGAGCTCTGATCGGGGCCCTCGCCGGGTTCGGGGGCAGTGTGCTCGTCTACACCGAGGCCAAGCACGCCCGCCAGGACGAGGCCGCGGCGCGGCGGGTGGAAGACGACGAGCGGCGGGCGGACATCCGGCGGGGTGCCTACGTCGACCTCTCCGCCAGCACGAACAAGTTCGTCACCCAGGCCTCGGAGCTGCTGATCATCAGCCTCGACCCCACCAAGACCGACGAGGACAGGATCCGCCTCTTCGACGAGGAGTACGGACCGGCCAACATGGACCTCGCGCGGGCCACCACGACCGTGCGCCTCGTGACGACGGAGGCCGGCAAACGGGACCTGGACGAGATCGGCACCCACTATCTTCATGCGGGCAAGCTCGTCAACGACACCTATGCCGCCGCAAGCCTCGAAGGCATCGACGCCCAGAAGATCCACCAGGAGTTCCTCGGTGCGGTGCGGCAGCAGCTGGCCGCGTTGCAGAAGTTCATGGACAGGGCGGCAAGCGAGTCGCTGTAGGGCGCGCCCACGGGTCCGGGGTGGGGGTGCCGCCCTCCGCGCGCTCGGCCAGGCGGTCGATGTAGTGCTGCCAGAGTTCCGCGTGTGCCTCGCAGGCCTCCGAGGTGGGCAGGCCGCTGTGGATCAGGTGGAGCAGGGTGCCTGTGGGGGTGGGTTCGAGGGTGATCTCCACGCGGGTGGAGCCGGTCGCCATGGGTGTGCCGCCCTCCCAGCCCCAGGTGAAGACGAGCCGGGCCGGCGGGTCGAGCGTCAGGAAGCGGCCGGACGCCACGTTCTCCCCGGTGACCCGGGTGCGGTACGGGCCACCGGGCTCGAAGGAGAACGTGCCGTCGGCGCCCATCCAGGACAGCCATTCGTCGCGGTCGGTGAAGAATCCGAAGACGGTTTCCGGGCGGGCCGCGATGCGGCGCTCCAGCGTGACGGTGTCCATCGGGGTCGCGGGAGTGGTCATGGGGCCATGTTCGCGCGGCGAGGCCGTGAGGTGGTGGTGGCCAGGCCGTCTCTTCAGGAACTTGCCGGTGTGTCACACGGTCGTGAGGGGCGCCGCGCCGAAGGAGACGTCGAAGCGGTCGCACCAGATGGTGACGCTGCCGTAGTCGGAGGGGTTCAGGTCGGCCGGGAGCGCGTAGTTCTGGTCGCCCTTGTTGCCCTTGAGCTTGCCCAGGCTGACGTACTTGCCGTCGTCGAAGACCCGCCAGCCCGCCACGCCCTCCTTCACCGGGGCGTCCGTGAGCCAGACCCGCAGGTCGGGGCCGTTGCTGGTGTCGAGGTTCTCCAGGCGCAGGGTGTGCGAGCCGTCCGGGAGCCGGATGATCTTCGCGGTGCCCGTGGTGGTGTGCTCGTGGCTGATCAGCGTGCCCTGGGCGAGGGTCCGCGGTGTGGTGGGAGTGGTGGACGTGGTGGACGTGGTGGGCGTGGTGGGCGCGGCCGCGGCCGGGGCCGCCGCCGGGAGGGACTCGTGGACCGTCGCGTCCTGCCAGAGCTTCCATGGCTGGAACCAGTACAGGCCGACGGCGAGGAGGAGGGCCGCCGGGAGGGCGAGGACCGTCAGGAGCCTGCGTACGGCGCCCCGCTTCTTCGCCGGGTTCTGCTGCTGGTGCTGCGTCACTTGTCGTGGCCCTTCTCGCGGGTGGCCGTCCGGCCGTCAGGGGAATTCAACCCGCGGGCGGGGGGGTGGGGCCAGGCCCGGCCGGATGACGAAAGGCTTACGTCATCCGGCCGGGTGGGGCCGTACCCGTCAAGTCGGGCCCGTCAGGTCGGGCCCGCGGGTCGGCCGGTCAGGCGGCTTACAGGGTGCGCAGCTTCGTGGTGAAGACCTGGTTCGCGACCTTCTCGCCCAGGGCGAGGCCGTCCGTGGCGTCCCACGGGTAGTGGACGCCGAGCCAGATGCGGCTGTCCGCGTCCTCCTTGCCGGCCGCGCTGAAGCTGGTGAAGTGGCGGGTCTTGACCGGGGCCTGCGGTTCGTCGGTGGTGAGGTCGAAGGAGATGGTGTCGCTGCCGAAGTAGCGCTTCATGACCCCGGCCCAGGCGCCGCCGAAGGAGGCGTGGCCGGAGACGTACGCGGGGAAGCAGGGGCTGACGTTGACACCCGTCGGGCTCTTCAGCAGCGGCTTCCACTGGGGGTCGAGGCCGCCCTCGCGGATCGCCGAGACGGGCCGCCACAGGTCGATGGGCGTGGCGAACTTGGCGTCGCGGACCGCGATCCCGGTGTCGGCCATCGCGAGGGAGACGAGGGCGAAGAGGCGGGCGTTGGCGTAGACCCCGAGGCCGCGGGCCTTGGCGACCTCGCGGGTGGCCTGGAGCATGTGGCCCGGCGGCTTGTAGGTGCCGTTGTTGTCGTTGGCCCAGAACCAGGCCGCGGCGAGCTGGTCCGGGGTCCGGTTGATCACCGGGGTGGCCGCGGTGGGCTTGCCGGCGCCGGCCGTGCGGACCGCCTCGACCTGCTGCTTGTACGCGTCGCTCGCCACCAGGGCCTCGTACGAGCCGTACTGGGTCAGGGTGGTGGGGCGGAACTGGGAGCCGGAGCCCAGCGAGAACGGCTTGACCTGGCCGTAGAACGGGCTGACCGCGTCGCTGTCCTCGTCGCAGGAGGCGTCGGGCATGTCGGGGTAGCTCGTCGGCCGCCAGGCGCCCGGCTTGTTGTCCCCCACGTAGACCTGGGGGTTGTCGGAGCCGTCGCCGGTGCGGGCGTCGGTCATCTGCTTGACCATCGTGCCGACCACGGAGAGGTCGAGGAAGTCGCCGGCGGTGGGCTCGGTGCCGAACCGCTCGCGGAAGCGTGCGTCGAGGTACTGCGTCTGGTCCGCGTAGCGGCTCTGCTTGTTGCCGTAGAGGCCCAGGAGGATGTTGTACGCCGTCCGGCCGATGACGCGTTCCTCCTCGTCCGGGCCCTCGATCCAGCCGACGTAGCTCACCGCCTGGAGGTACGGCTCCGAGGTGATCTTTCCCTTCCACTTCAGCTGGTACGAGGACTCCGCGTCGTAGATCGCGGCGTTCATCATCGCGGCCGATCTGGCCATCGGGACGGGCCCGCCGCCGACCCGGCGGAAGACGTTCTGCAGCACGTCGTTCCAGTAGTGCACGGGGTCGGCTATCGACTGCGCCGGCAGCGCGGCGTGGGCCGGCTGCGGGGCGGCGGCGAGGAGGGTTCCGGTCGCGGCCAGGACGACGGCGGCCGCCAGCGCGCGGTACTGGAGTGCGCTGCTGCGGGTGACGCTGCGGCGGGCCGCGCTCCGCAAGGTGCGGCGAGGGGTGCGGACGGTCTCGGACATGGCTCGACTCCCTTTGACCAAAGGCATGTTGATCACCAGGCGTGTTGATCACCACGGGAGGTGGCGGCGTGATCATGGCTCCCGGCGGGCCCGGGCGCTTGTAGAAAAAGGAACGCCCGAGCGGAATGGCCGGTCCCGCCCGGCTGGACGGCGCGAACCCGCCTGCACCCGGCCGGAACCGCGGGCCCCCTCCGCACGACCAACTCCACGCGGAAGGGCGACCGGTGACAGCGGAGGGGCGTGGGATGGGCGGGCTGGACGTGCGGATGGAGGGGGTGGGCTGCCGGCACGGGCGGGTCGAGGCCGTGTCCGGCGTCGACCTGGAGATCGCCGCGGGCGAGCGCGTCGCACTGACCGGCACCAACGGATCGGGCAAGACCACCCTGCTGCGCGCCGTGCTCGGGCTGCACCCGCAGGTCAGCGGGAAGATCCTGGTCGGCGGCCGCGAGGGCGACCCGGCCTGGCGGCGGCGGGCGTGCGCGTGGATCCCGCAGAAGCCCGCCGCCGGACGCTTCCCGCTGCTGGGCGGCGAGCTCCTCGCCAGCAGCGGGGACCCGCGCGGGGCCGCCGAGGCCGCCGACCGGCTGGGGGTGGGGCCGCTGACCGGGCGGCCCCTGCACACCCTGTCGGGCGGGCAGTTGCAGCGGATGTACCTGGCCCGGGCGATCGGCTGCGTGGCCGCGGGGGCCGGCGTACTGCTCGCCGACGAGCCGACCGCCGCCCTGGACTTCGCCGGGCAGGACGAGGCCGCCGACGTCCTGGCGGCGCTGCCCGTGACGCTCGTCGTCGTCACGCACGACCGCGCGCTCGCGGAACGCTGCGACCGGGTCCTGGAGATGGCCGCCGGGCGGCTGCGGGAGGTCCGGTGAGCGCCGTCCTGGCCGCGGGCGCCGACCTCGGCACCCTGCTGCAACTGGCCCCCGTGCAGCGGGCGGGCTTCGCCCTGCTGCTGGCCGCCGTCGGGCTGCCCGTGATCGGTGTGGTCATCGTCGGGCTGGACATCATGCCGGTGCGCTTCGCGATGATGCACGTGGCGCTGCTGGGCATCGCCGTCGGACTGCTCACCGGGCTGGATCCCATGCTGTGCGCGCTGGTGGCCTGCGCCCTGGCCGGAGCCGGGGTCGCCCCGCTGGCCCGGACCCCGGACGGGCTGTCCGGGGCGATGGGGCTGCTGATGAGCCTGGCGATCGCCGCCGCGCTGCTGCTCCTCGCGGTCTCCGGGGTGAACGCCTCGGGCGCGTTCGCGCTGCTGTGGGGCTCGATCCTGTCCGTCGGCGGCGCCGATCTCGTGGTGCTCGGCGTGCTGGCCGTCCTCGTGCCCGGCCTGTTCTGGTGGCGGCGGCGCGAGGTGGCGCTGCTGCTGTACGACCGCGAGCTCGCGCAGTGTTCGGGCGTGCCGGTGCGGGCGCTGACCACGGTCCTGCTGGTGCTCGTCGCGGTCGCGGTCGCCGGAGCCATCAAGCTCACCGGCGCCCTAATGGTCGACGCGCTGACCCTGCTGCCCGCCCTGGCCGCGCGCCGGCTGGGCACCTCGCTGAAATCGATCACCGGGTGGGCGGTGGGGATCGGCGTCTTCGTGAACCTGACCGGCTTCCTCGTCGCCCTCCGGCTGGACTGGCCCCCCGGGCCCGTCCTCGTCCTGACCGCGGGGGCGCTCGTCCTCGCGGTGCACCTCGTACCCGAACGGAGAATCAGCTCATGGCGCCGCGAACCCGCGTCCGCAGCACTTCCCTCCTCGCACTGAGCACGGCACTGGGCCTGGCACTGGCCCTGGTGACCGGCTGCGGCGACAGCGACACCGAGAACAGCGGGGGTGGTGAGGACACCGCCAAGGGCCGCCGACCGGTCGTCGTCGTGACGACCACCTGGGAGGGCGCCTTCGCCAAGTCCGCGGGTGCGCAGGACGTCAAGGTGATCGTGCCGCAGTCCGTGCACCACGCTCCCGACTACGACCCCAAGCCCTCCGACCTCGCCGCCGTCGCCGGGGCCGACTTCGTGCTGTACGCGCCGTTCGAGCCGTACGCCGCGAAGATCAAGGAGGCCGCCGGGTCGAAGGCGAAGCTGGTGGAGGTGAACCTCGACAACGACGCCGACAAGGTCAAGGCCGAAGTCGCCCGACTGGGCGCGATGTTCGGCACGCCGGACACCGCCGCGAAGTGGGCGGCGGACTTCGACGTCGAGTACGGGCGGGTCGCCAAGGACGTCCAGGCCGCCTGGCCCGGCGGCAAGAGCCCGGCCGTCGTGAGCCAGGTGTTCACCGCCTGGGCGGCGAAGCTGGCGGGCGCCACCACGGTGGGCACCTATGGCCCCGAGGCGGTGACCCCGGCGCAGCTGGCCGAGCTGTCGGCGAAGAAGCCCGCGCTGGTCCTGGACAACGCGCACATGTCGACCGGGACCGTGCTGCCGGACTCCGGCGCGCAGCAGGTGCGGATCGTCAACTATCCGGGGAAGGACCTGGACCTGCTGCCGGTCTACCGCAACGCGGGGGCCGAGCTGAAGAAGGCCATGGGCAAGGCGGCCCCGTAGTCAGGAGCCGGGCAGGGCGGGGCGGTCGCTTCAGGGCCGCCCCGCCTTCGTCTACGCGCCCACCCCGGCGGGCGTCCCTGCGGGCGTCCCCGTGGTGAGGACGGCGGTCGTGGCGGCTCCGCCGGCCCGGGCGCGCAGCATCGCGCGGTCGGGTTTGCCCGCCGGGGTAAGGGGGAGTTCCGTCAGCAGCAGCAGGCGTTCGGGGTGCTTGTGCCGGTCGAGGCCGCGCAGCGTGAGGTGTCCGGTCAGGGAGTCGAGGGTGGGGGGCTGCGCGCCCCGGGGGACGACGCAGGCGGCGAGGCGTTCGCCCATCACCTCGTCCGGGACCCCGACGCAGACGACGTCACGGACGAGGGGGTGGGAGGAGAGCTCCCGTTCCACCTCGGCGGGGCTGATGTTGGCGCCGCCGCGGATGACGATGTCCTTGAGGCGGCCGACGACGTGGAGGACCCCGTCCTCGTCGATGAAGCCGAGGTCGCCGGTACGGACCCAGCCCTCGGGCGTGCGGTAGCGGGCGTCCAGGTCCGGGGAGGCGACGTAGCACATGGGGGTCATGGGGCCGCAGGCGATGATCTCCCCGATCGCCCCGTCGGGGAGCCGCTCGTGCGTCTCGGTGTCGGTGATCCGGATCTCGGCGACCCGGGGGTCGGGGCGGCCGGCGGCGATGCCCGTGCCCTCGGGGTCCGAGGCCGTCGCGCCCAGTCCGGTGTGGCAGTTGACCCCGTCGGCCGAGCCGTAGAGGTTGACGACCGGACAGCCGAAGGCGCGGCTCGCGCTCTCGGCCGTGGTCTCGTCGAGGGGGGCGCCGCCGAGGATCAGGGCGGTGGGCGACGGAAGCGGCCGCGCATCTGCGGCGACATCGTCGGAGGCCTCCGCCTCCAGCCGGTCGAGCATCATCCGGATCATCGTGGGCACCCCGAGGACGTGCGTGGGCCGGTGTTCGCGCACCGCCGCGAGGGCCGCCTCCGGCGTGAAGTGGTCGAGGACGATCAGGGTTCCGCCGTGCCGGGCGAGGGTGACCGCGGTCCCGCTGGAGCCGAAGGCGGAGGCGAGCGGGACGAGGAACAGGCAGCGCGGCGGCGTCCCGTTGGGCATCAGCGAGGCGAGGAAGTTGCCGCGGCCGCCGGCGAGGGCGTTGTGGGAGTAGGCGATCATCTTCGGCTCCGCCTCCGAGCCCGAGGACACCAGGATGCGGGCGGCGCTGTCGGGGTCGGGCCGGGACGGGACGAAGGCGGCCGGGTCGGAGCGCAGCAGCGTCGCGAGGCGGATCGTTCCCTCGGGCTCCGTGCCGGCCGGTCCGCCGGCGGCGACGACATGGCGCAGCGCGGGCAGTTCGGGGGCCAGGTCGCGCAGTTCGGCCGCGTGGCGGTGGCCCCGGTGCTCCACCGCGGCGATCACGGCCACGGCTTCGGCGCGGCGCAGCAGGCAGCGGGCCTCCTGGGCGCCCCGGCCGACGGGGAAGGGCAGGGCCACCGCTCCGAGGGCGGCCAGGGCGAGGTCCGCGATGACCGCGTCGCGGCCGTTGGGGAGTTGGACACCGACCACGTCGCCGGGCCGTACGCCGAGCGATGCCAGGCCGGTGGCCAGACATCGCACCTTGCGGTCGAGCGCGGTGTAGCAGAGCTTGCCCTTGGAATCGATGACCGCGGTGTGGTGCAGGTCGGAGATCTGGCGGGCCCGGAAGAGGCTGTAGAGGTCGAGGTCGGGGCAGGTTCCGTCGACCGCCCACGAGCGGCGCAGGCCCACGGGCAGCAGATCGTGCAGGGCGACGGTCATACGAAGCTCCAGGGGTCGGGAACGGCGGGGGCACCGTGCGCGTCCCGGCTGATCGAGCCGGCGAAGCGCGGGTCGTGGTGCAGGTCGGTGAGGTCGGTGGTGACGGCGGTCGCGGCGAGGCCGCGCGAGCGCAGCGCGCGTAGGGCGTCCTCGGTGGACAGCTCCGCCAGCCCGGGGGTGGCCGCCGCCGCGCGGGCGTCCGCGTCGGCCGGGGCGATCCAGCCGTCGGCGGTGCGCAGGGGCGTACGGAAGCCCGCCGGCCGGCGGCCGGGCTCCCCGCGCCGGGCGCGGAGCAGGGCCGGGGCGGTGAGCAGGTCGGCGGCGCCGAGCAGCGAGGAGTCCACGCGGACCCCGCGTCCGGTGCGCTCGCGCAGCAGCAGCCCCGCGAGGACCGCCTCGGCGCCGAGCAGCCCGCCCAGCACGTCGAGCAGGGTCATCAGGGAGGGCGCGGGCGCTTCACCCTCGGGTCGGGCCGCCTCGCCGACGCCGGTGCGGGCCTGGACCATGAAGTCCGTGCCCATCGGCGGATCGGCGATCCGGTCCGTGCCCCAGCCGCCGGTGTACGCGTACACGAGCGCGGGATTCACCCGCGCGAGGTCGGCGGCGTCCAGGCCGAGCTCCGCCGCCTTACCCGGGGCCCAGTTGTGCAGGAACACATCGGCTCCGGCCGACAGCGCGGCCAGCCGCAGCCGGTCGGCGGGCGACTTGATGTCGATCTCCACGGCGTGCTTGCCCCGGTTCAGGGCCAGCCAGCGGGCCGAGATCCCCGAGCAGGCGGGCGGCATGCCGCGCAGCGGGTCACCGCCCGGCGGCTCGATCCGGATCACCTCGGCGCCGAGCAGCCCCATCAGATGGGCGGCGAGCGGCGCCTGGACGCGACGGCCCGCCTCCAGGACGGTCATACCGGCGAGGGGGCCGGGGGTGGAGGGCGGCGCTTTCGGCTGGGCGCGGCCACCGGGGCCGTACGGGGCCAGGGTCCAGGGGGCGGCTCCGTCCTCCTCGGCGGCCCGCTCGGCCAGACTGCGCAGCCGGCAGACCTCGGCCCCCGAGCCGGCCGCCGCCTCGCGGATCCGCTGCCAGCCGTGGGCCCGGGTGGTGGCGTGCAGTGCTCCGGGGAAGGGCGCGCACGCGGTGGCGTACCGGAACTGGAAGGGCCGCCAGCCCGCCCGTACCGCGTCGGCGGGGGCGTCCAGGGCGCGCCAGAACCCGGCCCAGGCACCCGGATCCAGGGTCTCCAGCTCGAAGAGCGTGCCGTCGGCGGCGGTGAAGGGCGGGCCGCCGGGGGCCAGTTCGGCGGCTTCGCCCTCGTCGGCGCCGCTCGCGGCGAGGTACTGGGACACGACCAGCAGCCCGGCCCGGTCCACGTACGTGTGCGGCTGCGCGGCGGCGCCCTCGCACCCCCTGGCCCGGGCCAGCAGGGCGGCGAGCAGGCCCTGCGTGGTGAGGACGGCCGTCGCGGCGGTGGCGTAGTCCACGGCGAGCCCCCGCGGCAGGCCGTCGCGGCGGCCGTGCACGGCCATGATCCCGGTCGCGGCCTGCACGGTCGCCTCGTCGGTGACGGCCGGCAGCGCCGCCCCCGCCGAGGACCAGGCGACGGTGGCGGTCGCGCGGGCGGAGAGGCCGGAGTCGGTGCCGGAGCCGGTGTCCTCCAAGGTGACGCTGGCCGGCCCGGTGTCGCCCCGGACGCCCCCGTCGGCCTGTCCGGCATCCGGGCCGACGGCTCCCAGCAGCCTCAGGTGCCCGGCCACCGGGCCGGCGAGTGCGGGCGGTCCCGAGGTGGTGAAACGCAGCCCGTCGAGCGGCCGAGCGGTCTGGGTGACGGCGGGTGACGCCATGCCTCTCCTCATCTCCCGGCCCGGCGGTCGGCCGGCGCCGCAGGTGGTCCCGTACGGGAACCAAGGGGCGGGCCCGCCCGACCAGTTCCACGGGAAGGCAGTCGCACTGCCGTTCCCACGGGTTCCCGGCGGGCTGGAGGAAAGTGGTGGAGAGCCGAGTGGCGCAGGAGGAAGGCAGCGCGACGCGCGTTCCACGCGAACCGGACTGCGCGGAGCCGGAGTTGCGGAACCGGGTGGCGGAGTTCGTACGGGAGCGGGTGATGCCCCGCGAGCCCGTCCTCGACGCGGGCGGCCCCGCCGCCGCGGCGGCCCTGCGCGAGCTCCAGGCCGCCGCGAAGGAGGCGGGCCTCTGGGCCCTCCCGCTCCCCGGGGAACTGGGCGGCCAGGGGCTCGACCTGGCGCGCTACGCGCGGCTCGCCGAAGCCGAGGGGGCGAGCGACCACGGACCGGCGGCGCTGGGATCGGCGCCGCTGCTCGACGCCACGATGCTGTGGCGGCACGGCGGCGAGCGGGTGCGCGCGCTGTACCCGCGCCGGCTGACGGTCGGCGAACTGCGCGCCTGCTACGCCATGACGGACCCGGAGACCCCGGGCACGGATCCGTACCTCACCTCCACGCGCGCGGTGGAAGAGCCGGACGGGAGCTGGACCCTGAGCGGCCGCAAGTGGTTCACCTCGCACGCCGCCGAGGCCGATCTGGTCACCGTACTGGCCCGCACCGACGGGCGGCCGGGCGACCGTACGGGGCTGTCGCTGCTCGTCGTCCCCACCTCCTCCCCGGGCTTCCGGGTGGTGCGGGAGCTGCCGGTGCTGGGCGCGGCCGGGCAGTGGGAGATCGAGTTCGACCGCGTGCACGTGCCCGCCGACCACCTCCTCGGCGCACGCGGCCGGGCCCTCGCCATCGCCGCGGAACGCCTCCAACTGGGCCGCACCCTGCGGTGCCTGCGCTGGCTGGGCCAGGCGCAGCGCGCCTTCGACCTCATGTGCGCGCGCGTGAACTCCCGTACCGGATCGCGCGGCCCGCTCGGTAGCCACCAGCTGGTGCAGAGCCACGTCTTCGAGTCGCTCCTGGTGCTGCGCTCCACCCGGCCGCTCGTCCACGAGGCCGTCGCCGCGATCAACGCCGGGCGGGACGCGCACGTGGAGGTGGGCCTGGCCAAGGTGGCGGCAGCCCGCATGCTCCAGCAGGTGACCGACGCCGCCATCCAGATCCACGGCGCGGCCGGGCTGGGCCCCGACACCCCCCTCCCCGCCCTCTACCGCTCGGGCCGCACGGCCCGGATCCTGGACGGCCCGGACGAACTGCACATCACGTCGGTGGCGCGGAGGGTGCTGGGGGGCCGGTCGACCTAGGTCGTCTCTTTCGGATCTTGCCGGCCGAGTCCGCGGCGTCTGGTGCCGTGCCTGGGCGTGCTGCCGGGGCGCTCGCGTACTGGACGTACGCGGTCGCCCCGGCAGTGCGGCCAGGCGCGGTGCCAGGCGTCGCGGGCCCGGCAAGATCCGAAAGAGACGACCTCGGTCGTCGCGGCGTCAGGCGTGGCAGCGCAGGCGGACCAGGATCGTGTCGCCCGGAAGGGACGCGAGGTACGGCTCGCTGCCCGGCCATGCGCCGGGCAGCGGACCTTCGTGGGGGCAGAGGTCCGGGTCGCAGGTGGCATGCAGGGCATTGCCGTCCGTTTCGACCCACCAGCCGTCCAAGGTGAGCACGTTCGTGTCCGGCGGGGACGAACGGGTGAACTCGCGGATGTAGGCGTCCCGATCGCCGTCGTAGTCGATGACGGGGTGTTCCGACGGATTCGGGAACCCCAGGGACTCCATGCCGAGGCTGTGGGGGTGCCCGAGGTAGGCGTGGATCAGCGGCTGGGAGCGGTAGTCGGCGAACATGCCGTCGCCCCACCGGTCGTCCGGGTACGCCGTGGGGTCGTTCCACCAGCGGTCCAGGAAATCCGCGAGCGGCAGGGCCGGGGGATGCACGGCGGACAGCCGGTGCCACAGGTCCCATGACTCCGCGACCGCGCGCTCGGACGCGGCGAGCGGCCGCGAGAAGTCGAGCAGGGCGCGCGGCCCTCCGGCGCAGATCCCGGGGGCATTGGGGCAGGGCGTGCCGTCGTCCCACGACGCGTCGTGGAGGAGTCCCGGGTCGTTCTCGTGACCGGAGGCCACGGCGAACCCGCTGCCGTCGCAGCCGCCGGTGATGGTGCGCCAGTCCCACAACTGCCGGTCGACGGGGTTGTCGCTCGTGTCCAGGTAGAAGGGGGCGAGAGCCTCGTCGAGGGCGCCCTCGATGTCGTCCGCGGCCTCGGCCGGCAAACAGACGGTCAGTCGTAGGCGGGCCATCCACCCCTCCTCGTTGCGTCCAGGACGCTGTCGTAGCGGCGGACAGCATCGCATCCGGCCGGGCGGCGGGCTGCGGGCGGGGCCTGCGGGCGGATCCCGAGGGCGGGTGCCTGCGGGCGGATGCCTGCGGGCGGATCCCGAGGGCGGGTGCCTGCGGGCGGATGCCGAGGGACGCCGCCAACCGGCGCGCAGTCCCGCGGGGCGCCGTCACACGGCGCGCAAGTCCGCCGCTCCGGCCAGCCCGGCCAGCCCCAGCGCCAGGAAGAAGTCGCCCCACACCAGTTGGTGGCGGACGGCGATCCCCTTCTCCGCGTCGTAGCAGCCGTTCAGCAGCCTGCCCCCGGAGAGGTGGTGGTCGACCAGGTGCTCCAGGATCCCGGCCGCGCGCCGCGCGTACACCGCGGCCCGGGGGCCGGGCAGCAGGGACAGCTTCAGGAGCGCGACGGCCGTGACCGCCGCGGCGGAGGTGTCCGGCGGGCCGTCCGGACGTGCCGCGTCGGCGGGCGGTACGAGGGGTGCGCCCGGCCCCGCCCACGCGTCGGCGAGCCGCTCCGCCAGGGCCTGCGGGTCCCCCGGCAGCCATGCGGCGACGACCGGCCGGTGCAGTACGTCGGCCAGCGCGAGCAGCAGCCAGGCCGGTCCCCGGCTCCACCCCGGCGCCGGCTCCGCGCACTCCCGCCAGCCCGTCTCCGCCGCGTAGGACCAGGCCGGTACGAGGTCACGCGCACGGCAGACCTCCGTCCCGGAGCCGGGCAGGCACAGGGACAGGTGGCGCTGGAGATGCGAAGCCGCGGCAGCCGGGCCGACCGTGGCGAGCAGGGAGACCGTGCCCGGCAGCCCGTCCACCCGGGCCAGCAGCCGGGGACCGCCGAAGGCCGATCCCCAGGGCAGCAGCCCGAGTTCCCCGTCCACCGCCGCCAGACAGGCTCCGGCCGCCCGCGCACGCAACTCCCGTACCCCGGCGTCCTCGACGGCCAGGGCCGTCCCGTACCAGAGGATCAGCCCGCGCGTGGAGGTGTCGGCGTCCACCCAGCCGGCCAGCCGCGCGGTGCACGCGGACGCGGCGGCCCGGTCGGCCGCGGCCCCCGTGTGCCGGGCCCTCAGCCACAGCAGCCCCGCCCAGAACCCGCCGGCCCAGGAACCCCGGCCGGTGGTCGTCCACCGCCCCGTATCCGGTTCCGCGTACAGCGGGAACCGGCCTTCCCCGGCCTCGGCCGCCGTGACGGCCACCTGCGCGAGGATCTCCGCGAACGCCCGCTCCGCCCACGGATCCGGCCGCACGCCACCCGCTCCCCCACCGGTCACCGTCCCCGCACCGCCCAGGTCAGCCCGACGGCGCAGGCCGCGCCGAACTCGGCCGCCACCAGCAGCCAGCCCGTCCCGTAGTGGCCGGCGTTCGCGAGGGGGCCGAAGAGGAGGGGGCCGACGGCGAAGCCGGTGAAGAAGCCGACGGCCACGAGGGCGGAGTCCTGCCCGGCCCGGCCGGGGGCCGAGCGCTGCATCACCAGGACCATCGAGACGGCGTTGGCCGCTACCGCGAACACCCCGACGGCCACCGCGGCCACCCACACCAGGGGCCGTACGGTCGAGGCCGCGACCAGCAGGGCGGCCGCCCCCACCGCTCCGGCGGCCAGGGCTCCGGGCAGCCACTCGGCGCGCCCCGGCCGGGCCGCCTTCGACCAGCCGACCCGCCCGGCGATGCCCGCGACGCCGAGCACCGCGACCAGCGCGCCGGCCGCGGTGGGACCCATGCCGAGCCGCTGCGCGCCGAAGAGGGCCGCGTAGGTGTTGACCGAGGCGATCCCGCAGCCCAGGAACAGGGAGAACACCGCCAGCCAGGCGATGTCACCCCGCGGGACGAGCGGGGCGCGGGGTCCGGCCGGGGCCGCCCGCGGGTCCGCGGGCAGGGCGCGCCGGGCCCACAGCGCCGCCAGCGCGGCGGTGGCGGCGGCCGTCCACACCGCCCCGCGCCAGCCGATCCCGCCGGCCAGTGCCGTGAGCGGCAGCCCGGCGGCGAAGGCGCCCAGCTGGACGCCCGACTGCTTCATGCCGGTCACCGGCCCCCGGCGGCCGGGAGGCACCGCGGCGAGGATCGCCTTGTTGGTCGCGGGATTGGCCAGGGCCTGGGGCAGTCCGCCCAACGCGACGGCGCCGAGCAGGAATCCGGTGCCGGGCGCGGCGCCGATCAGCGCGAGCGCCGCCGCGGACACCGACAGCAGGAGTACGAGGGACCGGCGCGGCCCGATCCGGTCCACCAGCCTCCCGCCGAGCGGCGACAGTACGGCGGCGGTGCCGAAGCCGACCGTGGTGGTCCAGCCGAGCACGGCGGGCGACACCCCCAACTCCTCCACCAGGCGCGGGCCGAGCGCGCCGAGGAGGAAGAGCTGCAGCATGGAGAAGGCCATGGCGCCGGTGAGCAGAGCCGTCAGGCCGCCGGCCGGGCCCCGCCCGGTCACACCTGGCGCTCCGGACGCTCCGGACGTCTTCGCCGACCCGGTCCGGTCCGCCACCGCGCGCCCACCCCGCTCTCCCTGCTCGCTGTCTGGCTCAGCCCTCGGTCACGAGTCCTCGGCCCTGAGTCCGGGACAGGAGTCGGATGAGTGAACGTCCGAGTTCCCAGGACCTGTTGTGGTGTGCGCCACACCACAGGAGGACTCGATTTCAGGCCGATGAGAAAACCTGATGCCCTCTGTCGCCCCCGCCCGGCCGGTGCAACGATGGCCCCGCCATGACACCGGGTCGATGTTGCCGAGCCGTACGGGCCGCGATGTTCGCGGCCACCTGCGTGCTGCTCTCGTCCCTCGGGCACATCCTCATGTCGGGGACCTCCGTCCCCTGGTGGGGGATGACCGCGGCGTTCGCCGGCACCTCGGCGGCCGGCTGGATCCTCGCCGGGCGGGAGCGCGGCCTCGCGGCCGTCGTCTCCGCGACCGTCGGCGTCCAGGCCGCCCTGCACGGCGGGTTCTCGCTCGCCCAGGCCGCGGCGGCGCGGCCGCGGGAACCCGATGGCGCCTTAGCCTCCCTGACCTCCCCGACCTCCCCGACCTCCCTGACCTCCCTGGGCCGCCGCTGGGCCCAGTACCTCCTCTGCGATGCCCCCTCCATGCTCGGCCCGCAGGCAGCTCCGCCACCGGGTGCCGGCGCCGCCGCCCGGCACGTCATGCAGGCCGACGTGCACGGGATGGCCTCGATGACCGGGATGGCCGGTTCGAGCGGCATGCACGGCATGCACGGGGTCCACGGGTCGCACGCCATGGCCGACGGATCCGCGTCCCTGGCGGCCGCCCTGTCGGTGCCGAGCGCGCACGCCATGGGCTCCATGTCACCGGCGGGCATGCTCGCCGGACACCTCCTGGCCGCTCTGGTCTGCGGTCTCTGGCTCGCGCACGGCGAACGCGGCGCCTTCCGCGTCCTGCGGGCCGTCGCCGCCCGGTTCCTCGTACCGCTGCGCCTGTTCTTCCGGCTCCCCGCGCCCGCCCACCGGCCCCGCGTCCGCCGTCCCCGGGACCACCGGGTCCGGACACCCCGCAGGCTGCTGCTCGCCGACGCCCTCACCTCACGGGGTCCACCTCACGGGATCGCTGTCGTCTGACAGCCGGCTCCCCGACGCGCCACGGGCACCAGCACCAGTTCCCGTACCCGTACCGCGCCTCGGGCATCGGTCATGCCGTCCGGCAGGCCGTACCACCCGTTCCCCGGCCCCTCGATGCCCGCGCTCCGGGCCCTCCGGGCGCACGTGGGTCACCTCTGCCACCGCCGGCACGGCGCTGCCCGGGCGGCCCTCGATCCCCGTGACCCCGACGGCCCCGCGCGCTCACGGCATCGGATCCGGCCGGATTCCCCGAAGGACTCCAGGCGATGACCGCTGCCCTGCTCACCCGCCCGACCACCACCCCCACACCCCCCGTCACCCCCGCCCGCCGCACCGCCGGCCCCGACGAGGCCGTCACGCTCCTCGCGCTGGCCGCCCGTGACGGGGACCCCGTCGCGGTGGACCGGTTCGTACGCGCCCTGCAGCGCGACGTACGCCGCTACGTCGCCTACCTCAGCGCGGACCCGCAGTCCGCCGAGGACCTGACGCAGGAGACCTTCCTGCGCGCCCTCGGCAGCCTCCACCGCTTCGAGGGCCGCTCCTCCGCCCGTACCTGGCTGCTCTCCATCGCGCGGCGCACCGTGGTGGACAGCCTGCGCCACAAGGCGGCCCGCCCCCGGATCGCCGACAGAGACGACTGGCAGACCGCGGCCGAGCAGAGCCAGCCCCGCGGCGTACCCGGCTTCGAGGACGGCGTCGCGCTCGCGGAGCTCCTGGCGGCGATCCCCGCGGAGCGCCGCGAGGTCTTCGTGCTCACCCAGCTCATGGGCCTGCCGTACGCGGAGGCGGCGCTGATGCTCGGCTGTCCGATAGGCACCGTCCGCTCCCGCGTGGCCCGGGCCCGCTCGTCCCTGATCGACCTGCTGGAGGACACGGAGCCCGCCACGGCCTGACCCGGAACGCACGGACGGGGGCCGGACCGCGATCGCGCGGTCGGCCCCCGTCCGGCGGGGTTGAACGTCCTCAGGTCAGGAGCTTCTGCTTGGCCTTGTCGAACTCCTCCTGGGTCAGGTGGCCCTGCTCCTTGAGGGAGGACAGCTTCGCGAGTTCCTCCGCCGGGCTGCTGCGGGGGCCGGCGGCCTTCTGGACGTAGTCCTGGAAGGCCTTCTCGTTCGCCTGCGCCTGCTTCACGTCGCGCTGGCTCATGCTCTTGCCGCGGACGATCAGGTAGACGAGGACGCCGATGTAGGGCAGCAGGAGCACCAGGATCAGCCAGCCGGCCTTGCCCCAGCCGTGCAGCTCGTGGTCCCTGAAGATGTCAGTGATCACCTTGAACAGCAGGAAGAACCACATGACCCACAGGAAGAGCCACAGCATGGTCCAGAACAGGTTGAGCAGTGGATAGTCGTCCACGCTTCACTCCGATCACATAAGGGACAGATCAATTCATACCGCCCGCCGAACCGATCCGCACGCGGAGTAGCGGCGGAGTAGCCGGTCCGCCCCCGCCGCGGGACCATGAGGCCATGGAGGAGCGCCCGCTCACCGGGATCAGCCCCCCTGGCCGGATCGCCGCCCCGGGCGAGGGCATCGGTCAGGACGAGCTCGCGCTCGCCGCGCGCAACCACGGGCTCCCGCTGGAGGCCCTGCGGTACGAGGTCACGCCGGCCGGGCTGCACTACGTACTCGTGCACTACGACATCCCGGACACGGGCACCGGCGCCGACTGGCGCCTCACCGTGCGCGGCCGCCTCCGCACCCCCCTGGAGCTACGGCTGCGCGATCTGCTCACCCTGCCCTCCGTGACCCGGCGGGTCACCATGGAGTGCGCCGGCAACGGGCGGGCCCGGCTGTCCCCGCGGCCGGTCAGCCAGCCCTGGCTGGTGGAGGCGGTGGGGACGGCCGACTGGACGGGGGTGCCGCTGCGCGCGGTGCTCACGGAGGCCGGGGTGGCGCCGGACGCCGTGGAGGCGGTGTTCACGGGCGCGGACCACGGGGTGGAGCGGGGCGTCGAGCAGGACTACCGGCGCAGCCTGCCGCTGCCCGTCGGCGAGGACGTGCTGCTCGCCCACGCGATGAACGGCGGGCCCCTGCCGCCCCAGCACGGGCATCCGCTGCGGCTGGTCGTGCCCGGCTGGTACGGGATGGCCCACGTGAAGTGGCTGCGCGACATCGAGCTGGTCGGCGCGGCGTTCGGCGGCTACCAGCAGGCCACGGCCTACCGGGTCAGGCAGAGCGCCGAGGAGCCCGGCGAGCCCGTCACCCGGATCGCCCCGCGCGCCCTGCTGATCCCGCCCGGATTCCCCGATTTCATGTCCCGCACGCGGGTCGTCCGACCCGGCCCCGTGCGGCTCGCCGGGCGCGCCTGGTCGGGTTACGGGCCGGTCGTGCGCGTGGAGTTGAGCACGGACGGGGGCGGCGGCTGGGCTGACGCCGAGGTGCTGCCGCAGGGCGGGCACCCGTACGCCTGGCAAGGCTGGCACGCCGACTGGACGGCGGCGCCAGGCCGTCACACCCTCCTGGTCCGCGCCACCGACGCCTCGGGGCGCACGCAGCCGCCGGGGCAGCCGTGGAACCGCGGGGGCTTCGGCAACAACCAGGCGCAGGCCGTCTCCGTCGTGTGCCGCTGAACCCTGTCGGCCAACCCCTTGCCACACCCCTCCCCTTCCCTCGAAACTGACACATCGTCAGATCATTGCGAGGGAACGAGGAAGGGAACCGAGGATGCAGACCATCTGGCTCGGCGGGCCCGAATGGGTCGCCGTTCTGCGGATCGGGCTCGGGCTGTGGTGGCTGGAGAGCTGGCGGCACAAGGACAAGAAGGACTGGTTCGGCGGCGGCGGCATCCGCTGGGCCGCCGGCGTGGCCGAGAAGCACCGCTGGGGGTTCGTCACGCGCGGCTTCGACGTCGTCGTGAAGCCCTACCCGCGCTTCATGGCCTACCTCGTCGCCTACGCCGAACTGGCCCTGGGCCTCGGCCTCATCGTGGGATTCCTGACCCCGATAGCCCTGCTCGCCGGACTGCTGCTCAACCTGGTCTACCTGATCCTGATGATCCACGACTGGGGCGAGCAGGGGCAGAACCTGATGATGGCCCTGATCTCGGGGGTCGCCTTCTTCGCCATGGGCTGGCAGGTCTGGTCCCTGGACAACGCCCTGGGGCTCTTCTGAGCCCCAGGGGCCCCGGTCAAGCCCCCAGGGGGCCCCGGTCGAGCGGGTTCGCCGCGATGCGCTCCTTCGCGCCGCTCGCCACGTAGGCCGCCGCCGCGCACTGCGGCTTGCGCGCGGCCTGGTCGCTGACCAGCGCGAAGAAGGCGTCGCCGAAGCCGAGGCGCGGGTACTCCGTGAGCAGCGCGGCCGTGAACACGGGGTCGGCGTCCAGGACGCCGACCCCGGAGACGTCCGCGGTCGTACCGATCTGGAGCAGGTGGCTCTCCACGTCCTCGGCGGCCGTGACGTCCTCGCGCATGTGCCGCACGATGATCTCCTCGGCGCGCGCCCGCCGCTCCGCGGGCCAGCCCAGCCCCGCCGTCAGCACGCGCGCGACGTGGCCGCCCGCCTCCTCGAAGGGCAGGGTGTGGCTGTCGAAGGGCGCGGTCAGCCCGAGGTCGTGCACCAGCGCGCTGACGTAGAAGAGCTCGCTGTCGTACGAGAGCCCGTGCCGGTCCGCGTACTCGGCCCCGAAGGCGTACGACCGGACGGAGTGGTTGAGCAGCGCCGCGTCCGTGTACTCGGAGGCGACCTCCAGCGCGGCCCGGGCCGACGGAGTGTCAAGAGTCCATGTCGCAAAGGTCATGGACGGTCACAGTAGGCGAACGCGGAAGTCCACCTCCGAGGGGCCCTCCTCGCCCGGCCAGGCCAGCAGCCGGGCCGGAGCCGCCGGGGTTTCGGCGAGGACGGTGCCGCGCGAGACCACGTAGCGGGGGCGGACCTGGCGGCGGACGGCCTCGGTGGGCGATTCGGCCGGCAGCAGCACGAAGGAGGCCGGGTTGCCCTGGCGAACCCCGTACTCCGAGGGCGAGAGGCCGAGCACGCGCGCGGCGCGCTCGGTCACCATCTCGAAGGCCACCGGGATCTCGTCCGCTCCCGTGAGCTGGGCGGCGTAGATCCCGACGAGCGCGGTCTGCAGCGGGTTGCCGGTGCCGAGCGCGTTCCAGGGGTCCATCACGTCGTCGTGGCCGAAGGCCACATTGACCCCCGCCCCCAGCATCTCCTTGACCTGGGTGAGGCCGCGCCGCTTGGGGTAGGCGTCGAAGCGGCCCTGGAGGTTGAGGTTGGCGAAGGGGTTCGAGACGAGGTTGATCCCGGAGCGGGACAGCAGGCGCTGGAGTTTGAAGCTGTACGCGCCGCCGTAGGAGCCCATCGCCGTCGTGTGGGAGGCGGTGACGTGCCCGCGCAGCCCCGAGCGCAGGGCGTGGGCGGCCAGTACCTCCACGAAGCGGGACTGCTCGTCGTCGATCTCGTCGCAGTGCGCGTCCACGCGCAGCCCCTGCTCCTCGGCGAGCCGGAAGGCGACGGCCAGCGAGGCCACCCCGTCCTCCCGGGTGTCCTCGAAGTGCGGGATGGCCCCGACCACGTCGGCCCCGCGCCGGATGGCCTCGCGCAGCAGTTTCTCGCCGCCGGGGAAGGAGACGATGCCCTCCTGCGGGAAGGCGACGATCTGCAGGGTCATGACGTCCCGGACCCGGTCCCGGACCTCCAGCAGCGCGTCGAGCGCGGTCAGCTCCGGATCGGTGACGTCGCAGTGGGTGCGCACGTGCAGGACGCCCTGCGCCGCCTGCCAGCGCAGCACCTCGGTGGCCCGCGCGATCACGTCCTCGCGGGTCAGGGTCTTCTTGCGCTCGCTCCAGCAGGCGATGCCCTCCCAGAGGGTCCCCGAGACGTTGGGGCGCGGATCTCCGGCGGTCAGGGCCGTGTCGAGGTGGATGTGCGGCTCGACGAAGGGCGCGCTGAGCAGCCCGCCGTGCGCCTCGATCAGCACCCCCGTCGCCGGGGGCTCCTTCTGGTCGTCGTACGGGAGCACGCGCGCGATCCGCCCGTCCTCCGCGACCTCGACGTCGTGCAGGCCTTCGCTGTGCAGCAGCCGGGCGCCCCGGACGATCATCCGCATGGCGCCACCCTACGGCTCACCGGCGGCTCGCCTCCGGGTCAACCCCGCTTGGCCTGGGCCTTCTGCTGCATGCCCCGGGTCTTCGCGGACACCGACTGGATGTCGCGGACGGCGGCCTTGGCGCGCGCCTCCGCCGCGGTGTTCTTCGCCAGCGCACGCTCCGAGTCGTGGTGGGACGTCTTGCCCGTACGCGCCTTCTTCGCCATGACCGCTGCTCCTCGCCTCGGCGGATCCGTACGCACACCACCCTGCGCCCGTTCGGCCCCCTCGGCATCTCGGGGGACGGGCCGCGGCCGATCCGGTTACATGGGGTGCATGACTGACGCCACCGCCGACACGAACGCCACCGACGGCACTGCCGCGCCCGACTGGGAGAAGCGCTTCCGGGCCCCGCGCGTGGGACTGCCCGAATGGGCCGAGGACGCGCCCGACCGCTCGCTCTTCGTCTCCAACGCCACCGGGACCTACGAGCTCTACACCTGGGACCGTGCCACCGGCGCCCAGCGGCAGGCCACCGACCGGCCGAACGGCACCACCGACGGCACCCTCTCCCCCGACGGCGCGTGGGTGTGGTGGTTCTCCGACACCGACGGCGACGAGTTCGGCACCTGGGTCCGCCAGCCCTTCGCGGGCGGCCCCGACGAGCCGGCCACCCCCGGGCTGGAGGCCTCGTACCCCGCCGGGCTGGCCATCGGGCGCGACGGGACGGCCGTCGTGGGGCGCTCCACCGACGAGGACGGGACCACGATCCACGTGGTGCGGCCCGACGGGACGGAGCCGGCCGTGGTCTACCGGCACCGCGAGTCGGCCGGCGTAGGCGACCTGTCCCGGGACGGGACCCTGCTCGCCGTCGAGCACACCGAGCACGGCGACGCGATGCACTCGGCCCTGCGTGTGATCACCCTGGACGGCGAAACGGTCGCCGAGCTCGACGACTCCAAGGGCGGCACCGAGGAGCTGGGCCTCATGGTGCTCGGCTTCGCGCCCGTCGCGGGCGACACCCGGCTGCTGGTCGGCCACCAGCGGCGCGGCCGGTGGGAGCCGATGGTGTGGGACGTGGCCGCGGGCACCGAGGAGGGCCTGGCCGTCGACCTGCCGGGCGACGTGGGCGCCGAGTGGTACCCCGACGGGTCCGCGCTGCTGATCGAGCACGGCTACGAGGCGCGCAGCGAACTGTTCCGCTACGACCTGGCCGCGCGGGAGCTGCTGCGGCTGGACACCCCGCCGGGGACGGTGTCGGGGGCGACGGCGCGGCCCGACGGGTCGGTGGAGTACCAGTGGTCCTCCGCGGCCGAGCCCTCCGTCATCCGGTCGACCGCGGGCGGGGTCGTGCTCGACCCGCCCGGTTTCCGGCCGCCGGGCTCCGTACCGGTCGAGGACGTGTGGGTCGAGGGCCCCGGCGGGCGGATCCACGCCCTCGCGCAGCGTCCCGCCGGCCACGGCGACGGCCCCTTCCCCACCGTCTTCGAGATCCACGGCGGGCCCACCTGGCACGACAGCGACGCCTTCGCCGCGACCCCGGCGGCCTGGCTCGACCACGGTTTCGCCGTGGTCCGGGTCAACTACCGCGGTTCGACCGGCTACGGCCGCGAGTGGACCGACGCCCTGAAGCACCGGGTCGGCCTGATCGAGCTGGAGGACGTCGAAGCCGTACGGGAATGGGCGGTGGCCTCCGGCCTCGCCGACCCGGCGCGCCTGGTGCTCTCCGGCGGCTCCTGGGGCGGCTACCTGACGCTTCTGGGCCTCGGCATGCACCCGGACGCCTGGGCGGTGGGGCTGGCGGCCGTACCGGTCGCCGACTACGTGACGGCGTACCACGACGAGATGGAGGCGCTGAAGTCCCTGGACCGCACCCTCTTCGGCGGTACCCCGGAGGAGGTCCCGGCGCGCTTCGAGGCCTCCTCGCCGCTGACGTACGTGGACGCGGTGAAGGCCCCCGTGCACATCGCGGCGGGCCTCAACGACCCGCGCTGCCCCATCCAGCAGATCGAGAACTACGTGGACCGGCTGGCGGCGCGCGGGGCGGAGCACGAGGTGTACCGCTACGACGCCGGGCACGGCTCGCTCGTCGTGGAGGAGCGGATCAAGCAGGTCCGGATGGAGATCGACTTCGCGCTGAAGCACCTGCCGCGCTAGCCCCGGCAACGGCGGACCGGTGCACCCCCCGTACGGTGGTGGGGTGCACCGGTTTCTCCTGACCCCGCGCTGGTGGGGGATCAACGTCTTCGTCGCGCTCGGCGTTCCCTTCTGCCTGTTCATGGGGACCTGGCAGCTCGGCCGGTTCGAGGACCGCGTCGACACCCACAAGGAGGCGACCAGCGCACGCCCCGCCGACCAGGCGGCCGCGCCGCTGGAGTCGCTGCTCCCCGTGGACAAGCGGACCTCGGGACGGCTCGCCTCGGTCTCCGGGGAGTACGCCGACCAGCTCCTCGTCCCCGAGCGGCGGCTCGACGGGAAGTCCGGCTTCTACGTCCTGACCCTGCTCAAGACCGACACCGGCAAGGCCGTACCCGTGGTCCGGGGCTGGCTGCCCGGCAGCGCCGACGCGGGCCGGGCCCCGGCCCCGCCGACCGGCCGGGTCGAGGTGACGGGGGCGCTCCAGGCCTCGGAGAACTCCACCAGCAAGGGCGTGTACTCCTCGGGCGGACTGCCGGCCGGGCAGCTCGGCGTGATCGGGGCCGCCTCGCTCGTCAACATCGTGCCGTACGGCCTGTACGACGCCTGGCTGACCGTGCAGAGCCCCTCCGACGGGATGACCCCCGTGCCGGCGCAGGCTCCGGTCAACACCGGGCTCGACCTGAAGGCCTTCCAGAACCTGGGCTACACCGGCGAGTGGTTCGTCTTCGCCGCGTTCGTGCTCTTCATGTGGTTCCGGCTGTACCGGCGCGAGGTGGAGACCCTGCGCGACACGGAGGCGGGCCTGCTCGCCGAAGCCCCGGCGGAGCGGGACCCGGCGGAGCCGGCCGCGGCCGGGGCGGGGTCCGGGTCCGCTCAGGCGTAGCGTCTCCGGGGCCCGGTCCGGGTTCCCGTCCCCGTACGGGGCTACCTGAGCGGGATGACGCCCGTCCGGTACACCGTTCCGCCGCACGCCTCGGCGATGGTCGTCTGCGTCGTCGGACCGTCCGGCCCCGAGGTGTTGGGCGTGTGGGAGACCACGGCACCGAGCGGCGGAACCTCCGCCTGGACCTGACCCGTGCCGGTCCCGGCGCCCGGGGCGCCCGCGGTGCCCCCCTCCGTCGCGTTGCCCCCCTCGCCGTTCGCACCGGGGCAGCCGCCCTCCGGCGGCACCCACGCGAAGCGGACCTCGTACGAGGCGTTCGGCGCGAGCACCAGCTTCAGGGTCTCCACCGACGGGTCGGGGAGCAGCCCGGTCGCGGCATCGCCCGTGACGTGGTTGACGACCGCGACCCCGGCGCCGCCATCGCTGGCCGGGGAAGCCGTCAGGCTTTCCGGACCGCGGACGGTGCACCCCTTCGCGGACACGTTGGTGACCCTGAAACTGCCGTAGACCTTGCCGCCGGCCGACGGGGCCCGGGTGCTGCCCTCCACCCCGACCTGGCTCTGGGTGCAGTTGGGCACGTCCGAGGACGCGGGCGGGGGCAGCGCGCCGCCCCCGACGGCGCCGGTGGCGCCGCTTCCGGGGGTCGCGCGGGGCGGGGTGACGCCCGGCCCGCCGGTGCTCGGGAAGTCGCCGGGCGTGCTCGGCGAGGCGCTGGCGCCGTTCTCCCCGTCCTTGTTCTTGTCCTTGTCCTTGCCGGAGGACCGCTTGGGCTTCGGGCGGGCGGAGCCGTTCTGGTGCAGACCGGACCCGTCCTGCGCGGTGCCGCCGGTCTGGCCGTGTCCCGCCGTGATGGCGCTGCCGGAGTTCCCGCCCGCCCCGGAGGTCATGTACAGGCCCACCGGCACCGAGCCGCCCAGCACCACCACGGCCGCCGCCGCGGCGACGAGGATCCGGTGGTTGCGTACCCGACGCGCGGGGACCGCGTGCCGCAGCCGGTCCAGCGCGTCGCCGGAGGGCTCGATCCCACCGACGACCCCGCGCAGCAGAACGCGCAGCGCGTCCTCCTCGTCCACGGGCTCGGAGGCGGTGGGCTCGGAGGCGGTGGGCTTGACCACGGACAGCTTGGCGGGGGCGGGCTCAGTGGCGCCCCGCTCGGTGACCGCCGTGTCCGGCGATTCCGCCGTGTCCGGCGTCTTCGCCGCCGCCTTCGGCTTGCCGAACACGAGTTCCCGCAGGGCCTCCGGGCCCCCCGCAGCGGATCCGTCGGCCGGGCCGGACAGCTCCCGGTCTTCGCCGCCGTTCGTCTTGCGGTCCTCACTCATGACTGCGCAGCCTCCATCGCCACCCGCAGCGCGGCAATGCCCCGCGATCCGTACGCCTTGACCGAACCGAGCGATATGCCGAGGGTCTCGGCGACCTGGCTTTCCGTCATGTCAGAGAAGTAGCGCAACGACAGCACCTCGCGCTGGCGTCGCTGGAGACCGCGCATCGCCTTGATGAGATCGTCCCGTTCCAGCAGGTCGTACGCGCCTTCCTCGGCGCTCGCCATGTCCGGCATCGGCTTCGACAGAAGCTTCAGGCCGAGGATGCGGCGGCGCAGGGCGGAGCGCGAGAGGTTGACGACGGTCTGGCGCAGGTAGGCCAGGGTCTTGTCCCGGTCCCGGACCTTCCTGCGGGCCGAGTGGACGCGGATGAAGGCCTCCTGGACGACGTCCTCGCAGGAGGCGGTGTCGTTGAGGAGCAGCGCGGCGAGGCCCAGGAGCGAGCGGTAGTGCGCCTGGTAGGTCTCCGTGAGGTGATCGACCGTGGTCCCCTGGACCACCTCGGCCACCTCGGCCACCGCGACCGGTTCAGCCACCGCGACCTGCTCGGCCGGCTCGGCCCGCTTCGTGCTGCCGGTGTCCTCCGCGCTGTCGCGCGGCCCGGGCACGCGGCCTTCCTTGGCCGGTCCGGACGTACGGACGCCGGGCGAGGGCGCGGCGGGCACCCCAGGCAGCAGGGGACCTCCGGACGCCGTGTCGGCGGGCGGAACGGGAACGATCACCGGGAACCCACCGGGCGTACGGGACCGCAGACGCGACGGGATCGGGATCGTCCCGGTGCGCGCCGCGATGACGGGGAGTTCGAGCAATGCTTCTGCCACGCCAGTTGGACTCGCGTCCCCCCGTGAGGGTTGTACGCGCACGGCAGATTCATCGGCGGGATTCTCATCGTCTTCTTGCGTAGCCGCACACCCGGACGCGCGTCGTCTTACGACGACAGCCGTCGGGCCGTCACCTCGATCAAGGTCTTAACGATGATCCTACAAACTGAAGGAGCTAAATCCAGCCGCAATAAGCTCCGCATTTTGTGTGGCATTCAGCGCAGCACCCTGGCGGAGGTTGTCCGCGCAGACGAAGAACTCCAGCGCGCGCGGGTCGTCGAGCGAGCGCCGCACCCGCCCCACCCAGGCCGGATCCGTTCCCGCGGCGTCCGAGGGGGTCGGGAACTCCCCCGCGGCCGGATCGTCCACCAGGACGACTCCCGGCGCCGATTCCAGGATCTCCCGGGCGTGCACCGCCTCGACGGCGCCCTCGAACCGGGCCCGTACGGTCAGCGAGTGCCCGGTCAGTACGGGTACCTGTACGCAGGTCACGGACACCGGCAGCTCCGCCAGGTCCAGGATCCGGCGCACTTGCGCCCGTACGGCCAGCTCGTGCGAGGACCAGCCGTCCTCGCGCAACTCACCGGACCACGGCAGCACGTTGAGCGCGAGCGGACCCGCGAAGGGTCCGGTGTCCTCGCCCACGGCCCGGCGCACGTCCCCGGGCTGCTCCCCCAGGGAGCTGCCGGCGACGAGGGACAGCTGGCGGCGCAGCGCCTCCGAGCCGGCCCGGCCGGCCGCGCTGGCGGCCTGGTAGGTGGAGACGGCCAGCTCGGTCAGCGCGTACTCGGCGTGCAGCGCGCCCAGCGCCGCGATCATCGCGGCGGTCACGCAGTCGGGCCCGGCGACGATCCCGCGCGGCCGGATCCGGGCCGCGTGCCCGTTCACCTCGGGCACCACCAGCGGCACGTCGGGGTCCTCGCGGAAGGCCGCGGACTGGTCCACCACGACGGTTCCCCGCGCGGTGACGACGGGGGCCCACCGGGCCGAGACCTCGGCCGGGGTCAGGAAGAGCGCGATGTCCCCCACCCCGAGGCCGTCGAAGGCGTCTTCGGTGAGGGCGAGCACCTCGGTCTCCGTACCGCGCACGGTCAGCCTGCGGCCGGCCGAGCGTGAGGAGGCGATCAGGCGCACGTCGCCCCAGACGTCGGCCCGCTGGGACAGCATCTGGAGCAGGACGGAGCCGACGGCTCCGGTCGCCCCGACCACGGCGAGCGCCGGAGCCGGGCCCGACCGGGCCGCGGGCTGGTTCAACGTCCCGTGCCGCCGTAGACGACGGCTTCGTCGCCGTTGTCGGAGTCGAGTCCGAAGGCCGTGTGCACGGCGCGGACGGCCTCGTTGACGTCGTCCTGGCGGGTCACGACCGAGATCCGGATCTCCGAGGTGGAGATCAGCTCGATGTTGACGCCCGCGTCGGACAGCGCCTGGAAGAACGAGGCGGTGACGCCCGGGTTGGTCTTCATGCCCGCGCCGACCAGGGAGATCTTGCCGATCTGGTCGTCGTAGCGCAGGGAGTCGAAGCCGATGGTGCCCTTCGCCTTCTCCAGGGCGTCGATGGCCTTGTGGCCCTCGGCCTTGGGGAGGGTGAAGGAGATGTCCGTGAGGCCCGTGGAGGCCGCGGACACGTTCTGCACGATCATGTCGATGTTGATCTCGGCGTCCGCGATGGCGCGGAAGATGGCCGCGGCCTCACCCGGCTTGTCCGGGACGCCGACGACCGTGATCTTGGCTTCGGAGACGTCGTGAGCGACTCCGGAGATGATGGCGTGCTCCACCGGCTCGTCCCCTTGCGGATTCTCGTTGCTGACCCAGGTGCCCGGCAGTCCCGAGAAGGACGAGCGGACGTGGATCGGAATGTTGTAGCGGCGCGCGTACTCGACGCAGCGGTGCAGCAGCACCTTGGAGCCGGAGGCCGCGAGCTCCAGCATGTCCTCGGAGTTGATCCAGTCGATCTTCCGGGCCTTCTTCACGACGCGGGGGTCCGCGGTGAAGACGCCGTCGACATCGGTGTAGATCTCGCAGACCTCGGCGTCCAGCGCCGCGGCGAGCGCGACGGCGGTCGTGTCCGAGCCGCCCCGGCCGAGGGTGGTGATGTCCTTGCTGTCCGCCGACACGCCCTGGAAGCCGGCGACGATGGCGATGTTGCCCTCGTCCAGCGCGGTGCGGATACGGCCCGGCGTGACATCGATGATGCGCGCTTTGTTGTGGACCGAGTCGGTGATGACGCCTGCCTGGCTACCGGTGAACGACTGGGCCTCGTGGCCCAGGTTTTTGATCGCCATGGCCAGCAGGGCCATGGAGATCCGCTCTCCGGCGGTCAGCAGCATGTCGAATTCGCGTCCGGCAGGCATCGGGGACACCTGCTCGGCGAGATCGATCAGCTCGTCCGTCGTGTCGCCCATCGCGGAAACCACGACGACCACTTGGTGGCCGTTCTTCTTGGCATCCACGATCCGCTTGGCGACACGCTTGATGCCTTCGGCATCGGCTACGGAGGAGCCTCCGTACTTCTGCACGACAAGGCCCACGTGCGCTCCTCGCTCAGTCCGTCTCATTTCTGGTGCAGTCTAACGAGCGACCGGGATCCGACCGCTTCGTACCACATCATGAGACGAAAAGATCACAAGACGGGTTCCCCCGCCGATGGGATTTCTGCCGGACTCAGGCGACGTCACCGCCGGCCGAGTTGGCCCAGCTCCTCCGCCATGACCTGACCGGCCTGCTCCGCGAGCTCGTCCTCCGCCAGGTCCTCGTCCGTGTCCAGCCCGTCCAGGGCGGCCAGCGGCTGGTCGAGGCGGACGTGCGCGATCAGCGACTGGAGGGCGCGCAGCGTGGCCGACGCCGTGGGACCCCAGTTGGTGAAGTACGAGAACTGCCACCACCACAGCGCCTCGGTGATCCGGCCCGCCTGGTGGTGGATGAGGCCGTGCCGCAGGTCGGCGACCATGTCGGCCAGGTCGTCGGAAATCCGGTGCGGGACCGGGGCCTTGCGGGGCTCGTAGGGGTCGAAGACCTCCGAGTAGACGTCGACCGGCTCCAGCATCACCGAGAACCGCTCGCGCAGGTCCTCGACGTCCGGCTCCGGGCCCAGGTCGGGCTCGTAGCGCTCGTCGGGCAGGACGTCCTGGTACGCGCCCAGCCGGCCGCCCGCCAGCAGCAGCTGGGACACCTCCAGGAGGAGGAAGGGCACGGCGCTGTCCGGGTCCTCGCCCTTGGCCACCTCGGTGACCGCGACGATGAAGGACTCGATCTGGTCCGCGATCGAAGCCGCGAAATCGTCCGGATCCAGTCCCAGGGCGTGCAGCGTTGCGTCAGACATCGAGAAGTCGCCTTCCTTCAAAGGCCCGCCCCAGCGTGACCTCGTCCGCGTACTCCAGATCTCCCCCGACGGGGAGCCCGCTGGCCAGGCGGGTGACCTTGAGGCCCATGGGCTTCATCATGCGGGCGAGGTAGGTGGCGGTCGCCTCGCCCTCCAGGTTCGGGTCTGTCGCGATGATCAGCTCGGTGACCGATCCGTCCGCGAGCCGCGCCAGCAGCTCCCGGATGCGCAGATCGTCCGGTCCGACGCCCTCGATCGGGCTGATCGCGCCGCCGAGGACGTGATAGCGCCCCCGGAACTCGCGGGTCCGCTCGATCGCGACGACGTCCTTCGACTCCTCGACCACACAGATGACCGTCAGGTCCCGGCGCGGATCGCGGCAGATGTTGCACCGCTCCTCCTGCGCCACGTTCCCGCACACCGAGCAGAACCGGACCTTGTCCTTGACCTCCAGCAGCGCGTGCGCGAGGCGGCGGACGTCCGTGGGCTCGGCCTGCAGGATGTGGAAGGCGATCCGCTGCGCGCTCTTGGGCCCGACGCCGGGCAGCCTGCCCAGTTCGTCGATCAGGTCCTGGACCACGCCTTCGTACAACGGACTGCCTTCTTTCGGTACGGGAGGGATGCGGGGCCGGGCTCCGGGCCCGGCTCGGGAAGAGGACTAGAACGGCAGGCCGGGGATACCGCTGCCGCCGCCCAGCCCCTGCGCCAGCGGGCCCAGCTTCTGCTGCTGGAGCGCCTGCGCATTCTCGTGGGCCGCCTGGACCGCCGCGACCACCAGGTCCGCCAGCGTCTCGGTGTCCTCGGGGTCCACGGCCTTCGGGTCGATCACCAGCGCGCGCAGTTCACCGGAACCGGTGACGGTCGCCTTCACCAGGCCGCCGCCGGCCTGGCCCTCGACCTCGGTGCGCGCCAGCTCGTCCTGCGCCACGGCGAGGTCCTGCTGCATCTTCTGGGCCTGCTGGAGCAGCTGCTGCATGTCGGGCATGCCACCACCGGGAATCACAGGTCACTCACTCCGTAGCGTCGGGCCAAGCGCCGGCGGCTTGGTCAATCCGAGCCTACGTGCTCCCCGGGCGCCGCGCCCTACGCCGTGAGGACCAACTCTTTCGAGTGAGAGACGGGGCGTGCGCGTACCTGATGGTGCCCCCCTTGCGGGCGGAAAACCCGGGAATCGTCGCCCATCGCGTCTCATTCGAAGGTAGGAAGAGCATGCGCACCATTGCGCACACGCGCACCACCACACGTTCAGCGCAGGCAGAGGGAGTGCCCGGGTGAGTCAGCCGGAGATGCAGCCCGAGGGGCCACCCCGGGATCCCGCTGAGGACGGCGACCTTACCGGCCGGCCGTTCCCTCTCGGGGACTGGGGCGAGCCCGCCGAGCGGCTCGACGAGCTCTACCGACGGGTCGAGGCCGACGCGCTGCGCACCGCCGAGTGGTACCTGTCGGACCGGGCGTGGAAGCGCCGGGGGGCCCGGATCCTGCGGATCGGGGCCGCCGTCGGCGCGGTCACGGGCGCCGCGATGCCGCTGCTGGAGCTGACCGGATCGGTGCCGGGAGCCGCCTCGTACGGCTATCTCGCCCTGCTCCTGGGCGCGGCCTGCCTGGCCTGCGACCGGTTCTTCGGCCTGACCTCGGGCTGGATGCGGGACGTGGCGACGGCGCAGGCCGTGCAGCGGCGACTGCAGACCCTGCAGTTCGACTGGGCCACGGAGAACGTGCGCGAGATCCTCGGCCCGACCGAGGGCACCGCCAGCGAGGCCGCGGAGCGGTGTCTGACCGTGCTGCGGCGCTTCTCGGAGGACGTGACCGAGCTCGTGCGGTCCGAGACCGCGGAGTGGATGGTCGAGTTCAGTTCCGGCCCCGCCCCGCTGGTCATGCAGTCCCTGGGCGCGGGCGGATCCCGCTCGGACGCGTACGTCCCGCCAGCCCGCTTCCCGCTCCCCCCGGGCACCCGCCCGAACATGCCCCGCCAGAGACCGCCGGAGCAGCCGCGCTGAACGGGGCGGGGGCCGGCTCCGCCGTGCGGAACCGGCCCCGTCCCGTCCGTACGGACCGCGTCAGCTGAAGATGATCATCGAGCCCTGGCCGAGGCTCCGGGTCGCCGCCGCGTGCAGGCCCAGCCATACGTGCCGCTCCCGGGCGAAAGGGCTGTCGTCGTACGGGATCGGCCCGGCCGGCTCCTCCAGCGACGTCGGCCGCCCCGGGGGCGCCGGCGCCAGCGGCGGGTTCAGGGGGTCTATCCCGATCGCGGGAGCCACCAGCGCCAGCTCGCGCAGCAGGCCCTGCGCGGACCCCAGCGGCCCGCCTCCGGCCAGCAGCTCCTCGTTGGCCAGCGGGTACGCGAAGTCCACGGGGACGTAGGCCCCCGCGTGGTCGTAGTGCCACACCAGGTGGGACTGCTGGGCCGTGGGCTCGAACATCTCCAGCAGTTGCTCGTAGTCCCCGCCCAGCTCGTCCACCGGCGTCACCGGCAGCCCGCAGATCTGGAGCAGGTACGCACGCCGCAGGAAGTGCAGGGCGTCGTAGTCGAAACCGGCCACCGGGGCGACGTCCCCGGAAAGCCCCGGCATGTACGCGAACACCGGCACGGACGGCAGTCCGGCCTCGCCCAGCGCCTTGTCGTACGAGGCGATCTCTTCCGCGAAGGGATTGTCGGGGCTGTGGCACAGCACGTCGACAAGGGGGACCAGCCACAGGTCACAGGCCACTCGGCCTCCGATCAGTCGTTGCCGCCGATCGGGCCAGCGTAGTGCGCCGGACACGCTCAGCGAAGGGGTGAGCAGAACCTTGAAAGGCTGATCTGGCGCGAACCCGCGCCGGATCCGCGCCTACGGCTCCCCCGGGCCGACCCTCCAGACCCACACGTCGCGCACCTTCTCCGGGTCCCGGCCCAGCAGCCCGGTGATCAGGTTCCGCAGCTCGGTGTCCCGGTCCTGGAAGGGCAGGACGACCGCGCCGGCCTTCCAGTACTCCAGGTCCTGGCGGGCCTGCAGCCGCCAGGAGTCGGTGACCTCGGGCGGCTGCCCGCCGTAGCGGACGTCGCGCAGGAGGTTCGAGAGGTGCCGCGGTGTGGCCCCGTAGATGCCGATCCGGTCGGGGCCCCACGGGCCGTTGAAGTAACCGCCGGCCAGCCGGAAGCCGAAGTCCGCCTCCACCTGCCAGTGCAGCGCGTCCGCCTGGCCCGGGTCCGGCAGCGGTACCGGAACGAGTGCCTCCCCGTCCTTGACGTAGCCCTTCCAGTCCCCGGAGGTGATGAAGGCGGGGACCGGCGCCCGGTCCCGAACGGTCAGCGGCAGCGGCAGGACCGGGATCAGCGCGGCCGCCGCCCCCAGCAGGCCCAGCGTCCGCATCTCCCGCGCGGGCAGCCGCAGGATCCGGTCGAGCGCCAGGGCGAGCAGGATGCCGAGGACGGGCGCGCACACCATCGCCACGCGCCCCTCGATCACCGACTCGAAGAGCGGCAGCTTGATCATCAGGCGCCAGGGGCCCGGCAGAACGATCTCGGTGCGGGGTACGGGCACCCACGGCCCGAGGGACAGCAGGAGCGCGCCGAGGCCCGTGAGCGCGAGGGCCCGTACCGCCCTGCTCCGCCACAGCCACACGCACACGACGGCGCCGAAGGCGAGCAGGGGCCAGCCGTAGAAGGCGTTCTGCTCGGTGGTGTTCAGGGAGAGCTTGCCGGCCGTCTCGGGGTCGCCGAAGAGGGAGCGGGAGGCGTACTCGATCAGGGCGCGCGGGCTGTTCCCGGCGTTGTCCCCGTGCAGGACCGAGTGATAGCTCTGCGGGCCGAAGAACTGCCAGTACAGCGGTACGGCCACCAGCGGCAGGCACACCCCGAGCGCGATGACCAGACCGGCGCCCAGCGGCCGCGCGGCCGCGCGGGCACGGCGGGGGGCCACGAGGAGGTAGGCAAGGCAGAAGACCAGCATCCCGAGCGCGGCGATGAGCAGCGGCTCCTCGCCGATGAAGATCTGGTACGCCGCGAAGATCCCGAGCAGTACCCCGTCACGGGTCACGTTCCTGCCTTCGCACAGGCGCAGGGCCCGGTCGATGATCAGCGGGATCATGAAGAGGACGACGAAGTTCGGGTGGCCGTTGGCGTGCGAGACCATCGGCGGCGCGAAGGCGGCGAGCGCCCCGCCCGCGGCGGCGGCCCAGCGGCCGCGCACGAAGCGGCGGCGGATCAGCCAGTACCAGGTCCAGGCGCTGGCGGCCATGCCGAGCGTGAGGACCAGCGCGAAGGTGACGGTCTCGCCGAAGAGCAGCGTGACCGGGATCAGCGGGATGTTCAGGCCGAGCATCGTGGCGTTGGCCATGAGGTTCACGCCGTCGGGCATGCCCTGGGAGAGGGTGAAGAGCGGGTTGCGGAGGTGGGTGATGTTGTCGGTGGTGACGCCGACGAACCACTCCCACTGGTTCTGGTCCTGGAGCGCGTCCGCGAGATAGGCGCCGTCGAGGTCCCGCCACAGGCCCTGGAAGACGTAGAGGGAGAGCGCGAGGAAGGCGAAGGCGACGGCGAGGCCGCCGGCGTTGAGGCGCAGCAGCTCACCGAGGTCCCGGCGGCGGTCGGGGCGCGGGGCCTTGGCCAGGGCCGGGGTGCGCGGGGCGGCGGCGGGTCGGCGGGCCGGGAGCTCGACCTCCGCCACCCGCCAGCCCTGGCGGCGGACCCAGCGCAGGACCTCGGCGTCGATGGCCGGTCCGTCGAGGGTGGAAGCGCCGAAGGCGGCGCGGGCGCGGTCGCCGTCGAAGAGGGCGAAGGCGCAGGTGTCGGCGCGGAAGCCCGGTATGCCGGGGATGCCGAGGGTGCGGACCAGGCGGCCGCGGGAACGGCCGAGGACCACGGCGGGGGGTGTGTCTTCGTCCGCGCCCGGCTCCAGGACCTCCTCGAGGCGGGCCAGCTCGTCGAGCGGGGTGCTGAGCGCGGCATCGGTGAGCAGCACCCGGTCGCCGGTGGAGGCGAGGACGCCGACGCGGAGGGCTGCGCCCTTGCCGCTGGTGCCGCCGGCGCTGGTGGTGTCGCCGTCGCTGCTGGTGCCATCGGCGCTGTTGGTGTCGCTCAGGTGGATCAGCCGGATCCGGGGGTCCGCGGCGCCGTCCGTGAGGTCGGCGGCGTCCGTGACGTGGGCGGCGTCGGTGAGGTCGGCGCCGTCGGTGAGGTCGGCGCCGTCGGTGAGGTCGGCGCCGTCGGTGAGGTCGGCGCCGTCGGTGACCACGATGACTTCCCAGGCGCCGGGACCCGTGCCGCGATGGGCGTCAAGGTGCTCGCGCAGCGCGGTGAGCGTTTCTTCCGGAACGGGCGCCGGGATGACGACGGACAGCCCGACGGTGCCGAGCCAGCGCGTACCGGCGGCGGCCCGGGTCGCCCGGTCGCCGCTCACGGCGCTCTCCCCGCTCACGCGCCCGCCGCCTTCAGGCCCGCGGCCCAGTCGAGACCGTGCTGGTTGTACGCGTGCACGAGGCGTCGTACCTCCTCGGCGTCCGCGCGGGTGACCGCGTCCATCAGTTCGTTGTGGCCGGACCACAGCTCGGAGCGCAGGTCCGGATCCGCTTTCAGATAGGGCACGGAGAACACCCAGCACTGCACCCGGATCCGGTGCAGGAACTCGGAGATGTAGATGTTGCCGACAAGCCCGCTCAGTTCCCTCCAGAAGCGCAGGTCGTAGCCGACCAGCACGTCGAGCGAGCCGTTCAGCGCCGCCCGCCGGGCCTCCTCCGCCCGGCGGCGCACCGAGACGAGCCGTTCCCCGGTGCCGGGGGCGGTGCCGCGTTCCACGAGCCTGCGGAAGATGCCTTCCACGATCAACGTACGAGCCTCGATCATGCCCCGGAAATCGTCCACGGTGAAGACTCGGACGCGGAAGCCGCGGTGCTGGACGGAGTCGAGCAGGCCCTGCGCGGAGAGGTCGACGAGGGCCTCGCGGACGGGGGTCGCGGAGACCTCGTACTGCTCGGCGATCTGTTTGACGGTGAATTCGCTCCCGGCCGCCAGGCGTCCCGCGAGCACCTCGTCACGCAGCGCGTCCGCGATCTGCTGGCGAAGTGTGTTGCGGGTGACAGCGCCGCTGCCTGGCATAGGGGTCCGTCTCCATCTGTGGGCTTCGGACACCTTAGGCCAGGCAGGACGGCTGAAACCGATCGGTTTGTGGCCGCTATATGGATTTAGCGCCCGTTATCCGGACGGCCCGCATCTTTCTTCTTGATCATTCGACCCTGCGCGGGGCCCGCTCGGGGCACCCCGCGCAGGGTCGAATGGGCTGCTCGGAGCCTGTTCCGCGCCTCTTTGCGGCCGCTACGGGACTCACCCCCGGCCTCGGTCCCGGGGTCGTCCATCAGTCTCTGCGCAACCCGGTGAAGCCCGGTCGGGCGTCGATGCGGCCTCCGTCAGGCCGAAACATGCCGGTCGGCGACGGTCAGCGCGTCGTCCAGCAGGGCGAGGCCCTCCTTCGCGTCCGCTTCCGTGATGTTGCACGGAGGGACGACGTGGGTGCGGTTCATATTGACGAACGGCCACAGCCCGGACGCCTTGCAGGCCGCGGCGAACTCGGCCATCGGCGCGTTGTCGGCGCCCGCGGCGTTGTAGGGGACGAGCGGCTCGCGCGTCTCCTTGTTCCGTACGAGTTCCAGGGCCCAGAAGGTGCCCAGACCCCGCACCTCCCCGATCGAGGGGTGACGCTCCGCGAGCTCGGCGAGGGCCGGGCCGATCACGTTCTCGCCGAGGTGGGCGGAGTGCTCGACGATGCCCTCCTCCTCCATCGCGTCCATCGTCGCGACGGCGGCGGCGCAGGCGAGGGGGTGACCGGAGTAGGTCAGCCCGCCCGGGTAGGGGCGCGTGGCGAAGGTCTCGGCGATCGCGCCGGAGATCGCGACGCCGCCGAGCGGGACGTAGCCGCTGTTGACGCCCTTGGCGAAGGTGATCAGGTCGGGGGTGACGTCGAAGTGCTCGGCGGCGAACCACGTGCCGGTCCGGCCGAACCCCGACATGACCTCGTCCAGGATGAAGACGATGCCGTAGCGGTCGCAGAGCTCGCGCACGCCGGCCAGGTAACCGGGGGGCGGGGTCATGATCCCGGCGGTGCCGGGGACCGACTCGAGGATGATCGCGGCGATCGTCGCCGGGCCTTCGAAGGCGATGGTGTCGGCGAGGTGGGTGAGGGCGCGCTCGCACTCCTCGGCCTCGGTGGTGGCGTGGAAGGGCGAGCGGTAGAGGAACGGCCCCCAGAAGTGCACGACGCCCGCGGCGGCCGTGTCGGAGGGCCAGCGGCGCGGGTCGCCGGTCAGGTTGATCGCGGCGGCGGTGGCGCCGTGGTACGAGCGGTAGGTGGACATCACCTTCTGGCGGCCCGTGTGCAGACGGGCCATCCGGACGGCGTTCTCCACGGCTTCGGCGCCGCCGTTGGTGAAGAAGATCTTGTCGAGGTCGCCGGGGGTCCGCTGTGCGATGAGGCGTGCGGCCTCGGAGCGGACGTCGACGGCGAAACCGGGGGCCAGGGTGCAGAGCGTGGCCGCCTGCTCCTGGATGGCGGCGACGACCTTGGGGTGCTGATGGCCGATGTTGGTGTTGACCAGCTGGGAGGCGAAGTCGATGTAGCGCTTGCCGTCGTAGTCCCAGAAGTGCGACCCCTCGGCTTTGGCCACGGCGAGCGGGTCGATCAGGGCCTGGGCGGACCAGGAGTGGAAGACGTGAGCGCGGTCGGCGGCCTTGACGGTGGCGCCCGTGGTGACGTGAGGGGTCATGCCCGCAACCGTAGAAGTGCGCAGGTGGGGAGGGATATCGGCGCTGTGTATGCGGGTGGGGGGCGGGTCTCGGCAATCTGTCTGGGGAGGGATTGACAGCAAGCTGTCATAATGTCAGCATACTGTCATAGCGAACGTGACCGGAGGGGCCCGGGTGACCGGGTCCGAGTCCGGACCAGCAGGCAGACGCACGGCAGCAGGCAGAAGCACGGCAGCAGCGGCGAAGGCGACACTGGAGGCGAGCACGATGAGCGAGACCCGTACGAACACGCAGGCGCAGACTCAGGCGCGGACGGAGATGGGGGCCGGGACGGACGCGGGGATCCCCACGGTCCACGTGGCGGTGTACGACACCTACGCCGACTGGGAGACGGGCCACACCACCGCGCACCTGACGCAGCACGGCTACGAGGTCCGCACGGTCGGCGTCACCGCCGGACGGCCCGTCACCACGATGGGCGGCCTCCGCATCCAGCCCGACCTGGCCCTGGCGGACCTGCGCCCCGAGGAGTCCGCACTGCTCATCCTGACCGGCGCCGGGCTGTGGGACGCGGGCGACGAGCTGGCTCCCTTCGCGGCGAAGGCCGAGGAGTTCCTCGCGGCGGGCGTTCCGGTCGCCGCGATCTGCGGAGCCACGGCCGGCCTGGCCCGCGCCGGAGTCCTGGACGGACGTACGCACACCAGCGCGGCCCCCTTCTACCTCGGCGGCCAGCCGGGCTACGCCGGCGCCGAGCGCTACGTCGAGGCCGACGCGGTCACCGACGGCGACCTGATCACGGCGGGCCCCACGGAACCGGTGGCCTTCGCCCGCGAGGTCTTCGCCCGCCTGGGGGTGTACGAGCCGCACGTGCTCGACGCCTGGTACCGCCTGTTCCACGACTCGGACGCGAGCGCGTACCCGGTCCTGATGGCGGCGGAAGCGGGAGCGGGAACAGAGGCGGAAGCAGGAGCAGAGGCAGAAGCAGGAGCGGAACCGAGCCATGCGTGACGAGCCCCCGGCCCGCTCCGGCGCGGATGCCGCGACCGCCCCTTCCTCTGGCCCCCCGCCCGGCGATGCCGCGGCGGCTCACACCGAGGCCGAAGCTCCCGCCGGGGGCACAGCCCGGGACGCGGCGGCCCGCGATACCGCACCCCCCGCGGGCACAGCTCCGGCGGCGCGCGGCCGGGGCCTGCGGGACGGTTCCCCGCGCAACCGGCAGGACCTGTTGAGCCGCACCGCCCTCGGTGTGTTCCGGCTCAACGGCCAGTTCCTCTCCGTATCGGAGGAGCTGGCCCGCCCGGCGGGACTGACCGCGGCCTGGTGGCAGGTGCTCGGGGCCGTACTGCGCGAGCCGCTGCCCGTCGCCGGCATCGCCCGGGACATGGGCATCACCCGGCAGAGCGTGCAGCGCATCGCCGATCTGCTGGCCGCCAAGGGCCTCGCGGAGTACGTCCCGAACCCGGCCCACCGCCGAGCGAAGCTGCTGCGTCCCACGGAGGCCGGCCGCGCCGCGGTGGCCAGGATCGGCCCGGGCCACGCGACCCTCGCCACCCGGCTCGCGGAGGCCCTGGGCGAGGAGGGCTTCGCCGAAACGGTCCGCGTCCTGGAACGCCTGTCGGCCGCCCTGGACACCCTGCCGGCCCTCCCGCCCGATCCCCCGGCCGCCTAGGCCGGGAGCAGTCCCGGCGGGGCGATGGCCGGTGAGGTGCCTGGCGCGCTCCCAGCGCAGTCAGCCCAGTCTGCGCAGGCAGCGCAGTCAGCGCAGTCAGCGCAGTCAGCGCACGAAGTTCGTGACTGTGCCGTGGTTGTCGGGAGCGGTCAGGCCCCAGAGGATCAGTCCCACGACGATGGCCAGCAGGATCAGCCCCGGCACGTTCTCGGGCCCCCAATCGACGGGCCGCCGAAGCAGCGGGCCGGGTGTGGCGTCGTCGCGTGCGGCGACCGAGTCGGCTCGCTGCCAGCGCGCGACAGCTGCCTCACCCCGGGCGATCCGCGCGGCCACGTGGCGTACGTCGGCCGCGTGGTAGGTCGGCTCGCGGGTCAGGTCCGGGGAGGGCGCGGCCGAGGTACGTACGCTGTTGGCCCGCGCCACGGCCGTGATGCTGATCGGCCTGATCTGCGGCCAGATCTCCTGGACTTCGGCCTTCGTCAGCCAGCCTTCCCCGTCCTCATGGTCCTGCTCGTCCGCCGCCCCCATGCGAATTACCCCCTCGCTCGCCGATCGCCCTTGGCGTGATACCCAGACCGCCGAAAGATCACCCGGCCGGGCAGTGGCCTCTCCCCTCCCCCGCGGCAGCCCACCACGGTGCCAAGGCGCCCGCGCCTTGTCCGGTGCACCGCCCCGGGCGGCGCCCCGCGGCGCAGGCCGCCGTCGGTGCGGGATCCCGGCGCGTCCCGCCCGCACGCCTGGTGGAATCTCCGGATCGGATCCGTCCCGAAACCCCGGCGGCCCGGCCCCGCGGCCGGCCTGCGCCAACGCCACCCCCACAACCGGCATCGCGCCCGGCCGCACTATTGTCGGGCTCCGGCGAGTCCCAGGGGGAGGGCACCTGTCATGGAACAACTGCACTCGCGCGACGCGGAGCACATCGGTCCGTACCGCCTGCTCGCCCGCCTCGGCACCGGCGGCATGGGCCAGGTCTACCTCGGCCGCGCCGAGGACCACGCCCCGGGCACCGGCACCTCCACGGGAGCCCGAACCGGAACCGGCACCGGAGCCCCCACCGGCCAGGCCACCCGGACCCGTACCGCCGCCGTGAAGCTGATCCACCCCCACCTCGCCGCCCACCCCGACTTCCGTACCCGGTTCCGCCGCGAAGCGGACGCCGCCCGTCTCGTCGGCGGGGACTGGACCGTCGCCGTCCTCGACGCCGACCCCGACGCGGAGATCCCCTGGCTGGCCACCGCCTACATCGCCGGGCCGAGCCTGCGCCAAGCCGTCGGCCGCGACTTCGGCCCGCTGCCGGCCGGCTCCGTACGGGCCCTGGGCGAGGGGCTCTCGTACGCCCTCCGGGACATCCACCGCGCCGGCCTCGTCCACCGGGACCTGAAGCCCGGGAACATCCTGCTCACCGCCGACGGCCCCCGCGTCATCGACTTCGGCATCGCCCGGGCCCTGGGAGCCACCGCCGATCCCGCCCTCACGCAGACCGGCGAACTCCTCGGTTCCCCCGGCTTCCTCGCCCCCGAGCAGATCACCGGCACTCCCGTCACCGCCGCCTGCGACGTGTTCGGCCTCGGCGCGGTGCTCGCCTACGCCGCCACCGGCCGGCTGCCCTTCGGGGACCCGGAGCAGCCCGGAGGCATCGCCGCACTCCTGATGCGCGTCACCGAAGCGGAACCCGAGCTGGCCGGCGTACCGGCCGAACTGCGTGACCTCGTACGCGACTGCCTGCGCAAGGACCCGGCCGCCCGGCCCGCTCCCGCCGAGCTGCTCGAACGGCTCGCCCCGGACCGGAGCACCGCCAAGGACCCCTCGGGGGCCTGGCTGCCCGCGCCGCTCGTCGCGCGGCTCGGGCAGCACGCCATAGCCCTGCTGGACCGGGTGGACTCGGGCCCGTACCGCGCCGAGCCCGTGACCCTGCCCGCCCAGCGCACGGGGGCGGAACCGGGCCCGGCCTCGCACGTACCTGTACCCGCACCCGTACCTGTCCCCATACCTGTACCCGTACCGACGCTCAGTCCCGTGCCCGGGACGGGGTCCGGCTACGCCTATGGCCAGGGGTACGGACAGGGCTTCGGCCAGGGCTCCGGTCCCTTCCCCGGTTCCGAGCCCACCGCCCGTGCCCGCTCCCGGGTGGCACCCGCCGCCTCCACGGCTCTGCTGGTCGCCGTCGCCGTGGTCGTCGCCGTGGCTGCGGGCGCCACGGTGTACACCGTCATGAACGGCTCCGGTGACGGTTCGACCGGCATCGCCTCCGGGACCTCCCCGTCCGGTTCCTCCGGCCCGCGGGGCACCGCGGACGCGAGCACCCCGGGCACGGACGCCGGCACGGGCCCCGGCACGGGCAGCGGCACCACTCCGTCCCCTTCCGTCACTCCGGCCACACTCCCGGAGGCCTACGCCGGCAGCTGGCGGGCCGTCAACGGCGCTCAGAGCTGGCAGCTCACCCTCAGCCCCGGCACGACCGGCTCCACCGTCATGTCCCTGACCCTCCAGGCCCCCGGACTGAGCTGCGCCTGGACCGCACCGCTGCGCTCCGCCACCACCGCCGATGTCGGGCTCGACCCCTCCACGGTGATCTCCGGCACGCCGCCCTCGTGTTCGCCGGGCGGCCGGAGCACGCTGCGGCTGCTCCCGGACGGAAACCTGGTGCGGGAGCTCGACGGCAGCACGGCCGCTCCGCTCACGTACCGGAGACGCTAATTATTTCGATGTCAATAAGCCTGCAAGCAAAGCTTGTTGCATTCCACGGTCCCCCCGCACACTGCGGCACATGGAGCCGTTGAAGGTAGTGGCACAACTGTGGGAGCGGATCGAGGCACGCGACTGGGACGGAGTGGCTCTGCTGATCGCCGAGGACGCGGTGATCGAGTGGCCCGTGAGCAGCGAACGCATCGTCGGTCGCGACAACTTCATCGCCGTCATCAGCGATGACGACTACGCGGACGAGAGATCCGTCGAGGTGCTCCGGATCCTCGCGGACGGCGATCTCGTCGTGACCGAGGTGGAGATACCTCAGGACCACGTCGTCTACCGCGCCGTCTCCCTGTGGACCGTACGGGACGGCCGGATCGCCGGCGCGCGCGAGTACTGGACCAGCCCCGGCCAGGACCCGGCCCCGCGCTGGCGTGCCGGCTTCGTCGAACCGCTCGTGGAGCCGCTCACCGAATCCCTGACGGCGGCCGACTGAACCCGCGCCCGCCGTACCCAACTGCCCCTGTTCGACCCCTGAGTAGCCCCTGTCATACCTGAGAGCTACCTGGGAAGTGGGCTCTCCAGTGGGACGCCGACGAGGGCTCCCGATTCCTAACTTCGTGACCAGAGAACAACGCACCACCGCCCCTCTGGCACGAGCGAAGGAACGGACCCTCATGAGCCGCCGACCCACCGCACGTACCGACGGCCGCACCGGCGGCCGTCTGCGCCGCACGCTGCTGGCCGGACTCGTCGCCGCGGCCGTGGTGTTCCCCGTCTCCGCCGCCGCTTCGCCGGACGTGCCCGCGCCGGCCCCCGCCGTCCTCGGCGAGGGCGCCGCCCTCCCCGACCGGTACGCCGCCAACCTCGCCAACCTCGACGAGGCGGCCCGTTCGGCCGAGGACGCCGGCCGCGGCGGCCGCGCGGCGAAGCTCAGGGCCATGGAGGCGGGCGGCAGCGCCCGCTTCCTCGTCTTCGACGGGCGCGGCAAGGGCCGGGCGATAGAGGCGTTCGGCGATCTGGAGACCGCCGACCGGGTCGCGGTCCTGGTCCCCGGGTCGGACACGACCCTGGACACCTACCAGAGGTTCCGTGCCGGAGCCGTCGCCCTTCAGCAGCGCCTCCGGGACGAGCACCCCCGCTCCGCCGTGGTCGCCTGGCTCGGGTACGACACCCCCGGCACGGTCAGCCCGACCGTCCTGACCACCGGCCGCGCCGACGACGCCGCCGCCGAGCTGGGGGCCTTCCTGCCCCGTCTGGCCCGGCTGGCCGCGCCGGAGGCCCACCTCTCGCTGCTCTGCCACTCCTACGGCTCCGTCGTCTGCGCCCGTACCGGGAGCGGCTCCGAAGTCACCGACATGGCGCTGTTCGGCAGTCCGGGCACGGGCGCCGGTTCCGCCGCACAGCTGCCGACCCGGGCCCGGGTCTGGGCCGGGCGGGGCGACGCCGACTGGATCTCCGGCGTCCCGCACCTGCGCGTCCTCGGGGTCGGCTTCGGCACCGATCCCGTGGACCCGGCCTTCGGAGCCCTGCCCTTCGCGGCGGGCTCCGGCGGCCACAGCGACTACCTCAAGCCGGGCACCGCGTCCCTGAACAGCCTGGCCGGGATCGTGCTCGGCGACTCCCCGGCGGCGCAGCCCGGCGCGGGGCCCGTCTCCGCCTCCGCCTCCCCCTCCGGCTCTTCCGTCACCGCGCTTCCCGCCCCGTCCGCCGTCGCCGCCCCGGAGGTCTCCCATGCGCGTGCGTGAACCGCTCGCCCGCTGGTCCGCTCTCGCGGACCGCATCGACGCCGGAACTCCCGCCCACCGGGACCGGGCCGTGGACGCCCTCCGGGCCTTCGCCATCCTCGGCGTGGTGCTGGGCCACTGGCTGGTCACCGGCCTCACCAGCACCGACGGCGGACTCGGCACCACCAGCCCGCTGGCCCACATGAGCGCGCTCGCGCCGGTCTCCTGGGTGTTCCAGACCCTGGCCGTCTTCTTCCTGGTCGGCGGCCACGTCGCCGCCCAGGGGTACGAGTCGGCGCGCGGCCGCGGAGTCCCGTATAGGCAGTGGGTCGGGCAGCGCCTCGGCAGGCTGTTCCGGCCGGTCGCGGCCGTACTGGTCCTCTGGAGCCTCGCGTCCGGTGGCATGCTGCTCGGCGGTGTCGGGACGGACACCGTGCGGACCCTGCTCAAGCTCGTCCTGTCCCCCCTGTGGTTCCTCCTCGTCTTCGCCGCACTCACTGCAGCGACCCCGCTGGTCGCCCGGTTGAGCCCGCTGTGGCCGCTGGCCGTGGTGGCCTCGGTCGACGTCTGGCGCTTCGGGTTCGGCGGGCCCGCATGGGTCGGCTGGGTCAATGTGGCCGCCGGCTGGCTGGTGCCCTACACCCTGGGCGCCGCCTGGTCCCGGGGCGCCTTCGCCCGGCGCACCCCGGCCGCCCTGCTGCTGGGCGGCGGGATCGCCGCCACGGCCGCATTGATCCTCTGGGGCGGGTACCCCGCTTCGATGGTCGGCGTCCCCGGAGCGACGATCTCGAACCTGAACCCGCCGACGCTGGCCGCCGTCGCGTTCGGCCTGGCACAGTGTGGGCTGGCGCTGCTGCTGCGGGAGCCGCTGGCCCGGGTGATGAGCCGGCCTCGGGCCTGGGCCAAGGTGGCGCTGGTGAATCTGTCCGCCATGACGATCTTCCTGTGGCACCAGACCGCGATGATGGCCGTCACTGCCCTGGGGCTGCTGTTCTCCACCGAGCTGCCCGGCCTGCACACCGTGCCCGACTCCGCGCGGTGGATAGCCGTCCGGCTGCTCTGGCTGCCCGTGTTCGCGGCCGCGCTGGCGGTCTGCTGGGCCGCCTTCCACACCTACGAGCAGGCCGGCGGCCGCCCCCGGGCCCGGGGGCGGCCGGGATCCTCCGGGACGCCGGTCACCCGCTCGCGGATCGTCGCCTCCTCCACCCCCACCCGGGGGAACACCTCCCCCACTGCCCGCAACGCCCCAACTCCGGCCTGGGAGAGCACAGTCACCGGCCCGGCGGCCACCGCCAAGGAGACCCTCCGTGCCTAGGCTGGACGACGTGAACGATCAGAGTGAGCCCCCGAGCCCGACCCCGGCGACAGCGCCGACCGCGGCCCCGGCCAGGGCTTCGGCCGTGCTGGGGAGCGTGGCCCGGGGCCTGCTGAACCTGAAGGCCGATCCCCTCCCGAGGATCTCGAAGCCGCGCTGGCTGGCCTGGCTCCCTCACATCGTGCTGCTCTATCTGGCGGTGGCCTTCTTCGTCCTGACCACGGAGCAGCTCGGCAACCACTACCGGGTCCACGGCTCCGTCAGGCAGTTGCTGGCGATCCTGGTCGGCGGGTCCATCGTCATCGCCCTACGGTGGCCGATGGCCGGGTACTGGCTCGGCCTGACCGCGGCGGGACTGAGCGCCGCGCGGATCCACGACCACGTGGGCCAGGGCCAGAGCTGGCCGTGGATGCCCGCGGGGATATTCGCCTTCGCCCCGGTGCTGCTGCTGGTGGCCCTGCGGGTGCCGCCCCGGGTGACCGTCGGGGCGGTGACCCTCGTCGTCGCCTGCACCGGCCTGGCCGAAGGCTTCCTGAAACCCGAGCACAGCGGTACCAGCGCCCCGGGGGCCATCCTCCTGTTCGCCTTCACCGGCCTCCTCGGCTACGCCCTGCGCGCCACCCGACTGGCCCGCACGAAGCTCGTCGAGCAGGAGACCCTCACCGAGGAGGAGCGCGCCCGGCGCACCCTGCTGGAGGAGCGCAGCCGGATCGCCCGTGAGCTGCACGACGTCGTCGCGCACCACATGTCGGTGATCTCCATCCAGGCGCAAGTGGCCCCTTACCTCGTGGAGAACCCGTCGGAGGAGCTCAAGGAGAATCTGGCCGGGATCCGCGCCAATGCCGTGGAGGCGCTGACGGAGCTGCGCCGCGTCCTGGGGGTGCTGCGTTCGGAGCAGCCGGACGAGGCCGCCGATCTGCACCATCCGCAGCCCACGCTGGCCGAGTTGGACGGCCTCGTGGACAACGTGCGGGGGGCCGGGCTGGAGGTCACCGTGGAGATCGCGGGCATCCGCCGGCCGCTGTCGCCCGGCGTGGAGCTGACGGCGTACCGGATCGTGCAGGAGGCGCTGAGCAACTGTCTGCGGCACGCACCGGGTTCCCAGGTGGAGGTCGGCATCGCCTACGGGCCCCGCGATGTGCACCTGTGCGTCGCCAACACGGCTCCCGCCCGTCCGGCACCGCCGACCATGGGAGCGGGGCACGGGCTGCTGGGGATGCGGGAGCGAGCGGGCATGCTGGGGGGTGAGCTGGCCGCCGGCCCCCGCCCCGACGGGGGGTACGAGGTGAGCGCCGTGCTCCCGATGGATCCCGTGTCCCCGGGCGGCACGACCGCACCCGGCCCCGAGACGAAGAAGAAGGACTCATGACTGCTGCCCCGATCAAGGTGATGATCGCCGACGACCAGATGATGGTCCGGCAGGGCTTCACCGTGCTCCTCGACGCCCAGCCCGACATCGAGGTCGTCGGGCAGGCCGTCGACGGCGCCGAGGCCGTGGCCAAGGTCGGGGAGCTGTCCCCGGACGTGGTCCTGATGGACATCCGGATGCCCGGGATGGGCGGCATCGAGGCCACCTCCCTGATCACCGGCACCCCGGGCTCCACGGTGAAGGTGCTGGTGCTGACCACCTTCGACCTCGACGAGTACGTGTACGAGGCGCTGCGCGCCGGCGCCTCGGGCTTCCTCCTCAAGGACGCCTCGGCGGATCAGCTGGCCGAGGCTGTCCGTGTGATCGCCGCCGGGGAGGCGCTCCTCGCGCCGAACATCACCAAGCGGCTGATCACCGAGTTCTCCCGGATGGGGGCTCCGCGGGCGCCTTCGAAGGCACGGATCGACGAGCTGACGGAGCGGGAGACGGAGGTCCTGTCGCTGGTCGCCCAGGGCATGTCGAACGCGGAGATCGCCGGGCACCTGATCCTGGCCGAGCAGACGGTCAAGACGCACGTGGGCCGGATCCTGGTGAAGCTGGGCCTGCGGGACCGCACCCAGGCCGCGGTGTTCGCGTACGAGACGGGCCTGATCCGTCCGACGGGCTACTGAAGCACCCCGGGTAGTACTTGAGGGGGACCCCGGGAAATCCCCTTCAGCGGCGACGCGGACCAGGCCAGGGCCCACCTACCGTGGGGAGCATGACCGAGACGACCCACGGGGCGACCCCCCGGACACCCGAGCTCCGGCTGGCCTCCGGCCTCGCTCAGAGCCTGCGCCAGGCTCTGATCACCGACGCCTTCGCCTACCGGCCCCTGCGTCCGATGCACACGGACGGTCCGCTGACCCGTCGGCTCCCGTCACGGATACGGGCGGAGGCCGCGCACCTGCCGCATGCGGTCATCTGCACGGTGGCGTTCTTCATCGTGGTCTTCGCCACCGTCACGAGCGGTCTGCCCCAGGCCGTCTCGCTGGTGATGGGACTGCTGGCGGGTCTCCCCGTGGTGCTGACCCTGGTCCGGCCGGTGGCGGCGTTCTGGGCGGCCATGGCGGTCACTCTGCTCTTCTCCCTCCCCAATCAATGGGATCCCAACTGGCCCTGGATCCCGGTCACGTTCGCTTCGTACCTGGCGACGGTGACCCTGGTGGCCATACGCACCAGCCCTCGGACCGCCGGCTGGATGTGGCTGCTGACGGTGCTGCTCGGCAGCTCGATATCCATCGTGCTCGGCCGGGGCCAGACCCTCAACGTCGGCCCGATGGCCTTCGCCTCGGCGATCGCCCTGCTGGCGGTGAGCATCCGCACCATCCGCAAGCAGGCGGAGCAGGAGGTCACCGCCCAGCAGGAGGTCACCGCCGTCGAGCGGGACCGGCGGACCCTGCTGGAGGAGCGGACCACGATCGCGCGGGAGCTCCATGACGTGGTCGCCCACCACATGTCGGTGGTGGCCATCCAGGCGGAGGCCGCGCCCTACCGGGTGAAGAACCCGCCGCCGGAGCTGGAGGCCGCGTTCGTCACCATCCGGGAGAACGCGGTGGCGGCCCTGACCGAGCTGCGCCGGGTCCTGGGCGTCGTCCGCTCCGCCGACTACGAGGCACCGGACGCTCCGCAGCCGACGCTGGCCTCGCTGGACGGGCTGTTGGCCAATGTGCGGGAGGCCGGACTGAGCGTGGACAAGACGGTGACGGGCGCGGTGCGCGAACTGCCGCCGGGTGTGGAGCTGTCGGCCTACCGGATCATCCAGGAGGCCCTGAGCAACACCCTGCGGCACGCCCCGGGCGCCGCGGCCGGGGTCGAGGTCTCCTACGTGCTGGGCGGACTGGGCCTGCGCATCGTCAACGAGCCCGGCACCGGGGACGTGCGGCCCTCGCCGGGGGCCGGGCAGGGAGTCACCGGGATGCGGGAGCGGGTGGCCATGCTGGAAGGGGAGATGACCGCCGGGGAGCTGGCCTCCGGAGGGTTCGAGGTGGCCGTGTTCATACCCGTGGCCGGCACCCGACCGGACCCGGCGAAGGACCCGGCATGACGATCCGAGTGCTCATCGTCGACGACCAGATGATGGTCCGTGAGGGCTTCTCCGTCCTGCTGAACGCGATGGACGGCATCGAAGTGGCCGGGGAGGCGGTGAACGGCCGGGAGGCCATCGCCCAGGTGGCGGCGCTGAAGCCGGATGTGGTGCTGATGGACATCCGGATGCCGGAGATGAACGGCCTGGAGGCCACACGGGAGATCGTGGCCGCCGACACGGACGCGAAGGTGCTGGTCCTGACGACCTTCGACCTCGACGAGTACGTGTACCAGGCACTGCGGGCCGGCGCGTCCGGGTTCCTCCTCAAGGACGCCTCCGCCCGCCAACTGGCCGATGGCGTGAGGGTGGTGGCCGCCGGGGAGGCGCTGCTGGCGCCCTCCGTGACCAAGCGGCTGATCACGGAGTTCTCGAAGTTGTCGGAGACCCGGACACAGGTGGGCACGGCGGCGGTCACGGAGCTGACGGAGCGGGAGACCGAGGTACTGGTGCTGATCGCACAGGGGCTGTCCAACGCGGAGATAGCGGATCGGCTGATCATCGCCGAGTCCACCATCAAGACGCACGTGAGCCGGATCCTGGTCAAGCTGGGACTGCGGGACCGCACACAGGCGGCGGTGTTCGCGTACGAGACCCGGCTGGTGACCCCCTCTTAGGCCGCTCCGAAAAGTTGTCCACAGCTGTGGACAACTTTTCGGACGGGCGTGGATCAAGGAATTCCGGGGCTCAGGCCGCCAGGTCCCGGCGGCGCAGGGCGGTCAGGGCAGCGGCCAGGAGAGCCGCCGCCAGCGCGGTCAGCGTGAACAGAGGAGCCCAGGTCAGAGCCTCGGAACCGGGGATCCGGGGCAGGTGGGCGAAGGGGGACAGGTCGAGGACCGCCCGGGGGAGGTTCAGGGCGGGGCCGATCCAGCCGAGGGCCAGCGCAGCCCCGGCCACCGCCCAGCCGGCCTGCGCATAGCCGGGGGCCACGCCGTACAGGAGGGCCGTGACGGCCCCGATCACCCACACCGCGGGCAGCTGCGCCAGGGCGCCCCCGACGGTCTGCGCGAGACCCGCGCCATGGCCGAGGCCCAGGCCGAGCCCGCCGAGCAGCAGGATCAGCGCCGAGCCGCCGAAGGCGACGGCCAGATGGCCGGCGGCCCAGCGCAGGCGACCGACCGAGTGCGCCAGGACGGGCTCCGCGCGCTGCCCCGACTCCTCGGCGCCCAGGCGCAGTACCGCCGACACGATGAAGAGGGCGGCCACCAGTCCCAGCATCCCGGCCATCGTCGCCAGGAAGGCGTCGGTGAGTCCCGCCGGACCGCCCGCGCCGCCCATCCGTTCGATGATCTCCCGGGTCTTCGCGTTGTCGCCGACCAGCTCGGTGGCTCCGTCCGCCATCCCCCCGAACACCGCGCCGGCCGCCAGGAATCCGAGGCTCCAGCCGAGCAGCCCGCCCCGCTGCAGCCGCCACGCCAGCGCGCCCGCGCTGCCGAGCCGCCCCTCGGCCGGGCCCGGTCGGGCCGCCAGGAAGCTCATACCGAGGTCGCGGCGGCCGGCCAGCGCGTAGGCCCCGGCCGTCTGGACCGCGAAGGCCACCGCGAACAGGGCGAGCACCCACCAGCGTTCGGCCGCGAAGGCCCGTAGGTGCTCCTGCCAGCCCAGCGGTGAGATCCAGGTCAGCGCCGACGCACCGTCCGCGGAGCCCGCGTCTCCCGCGGCGCGCAGGACGAAGGCCGCCCCGAGGAGCGCACCGGCGAGCCCCTTGGCCGGCCGTGCGCTCTCGGTGAGCTGCGCCGTGACGGCGGCCGCCGACGCGAACAGCATCCCGGTGGCGCCGATCCCGAGCCCGAGGGCGAGCGCTCCGCCCGCGCCCCGTCCCGCGAGCCCGGCCGTGACGAGGAGGGCGACCAGGGTGTTGGCGGCGAGGGCCTCCAGCAGGGCCGCCGTCAGCGGGGCCCGGCGTCCCACCATCGCCGCCGACAAGAGCTCCTGACGGCCCGTCTCCTCCTCCTCGCGGGTGTGCCGGATCACGATGATCAGGCTCATGACCCCGGCGAGCAGCCCGGCGAAGACCCCGCCGCGCCAGGCGGTGAGCGCGCCGATCGAATCGCCGAAGGCGGGGCCGTAGAGGGCGCGGAGCGAACCGTTCGCGCTCATGGTGGAGAGGAGGCGGGCCCGTTCGCCGGGCGTCGCGTACACCGATTCGAGGGAGGCGGGCAGGCTGAGCACCAGGGCGGTCACGGCCAGGACCCAGACCGGCATTATGAGGCGGTCGCGCCGCAGGGCCAGGCGCAGCAGGGCTCCGGTACCGGCCAGTTGACGGTGCTTCATCGCGGTGCCCCCGTCTCCTCGGCGCGGGCGTAGTGCCGCAGGAAGAGCTCTTCGAGGGTCGGCGGGGTCGCGGTCAGGGACCGCACGCCCGAGGCGGCCAGCGACCGCACTACGGCGTCCAGCTTGTCCGTGTCGGCCTGGAGCCGGACCTTCGGGCCCCGCACCTCCACGTCGTGGACGCCCGGCAGGTGCGCGAGTCCGTCGGGCGGTCCGGCGAGTTCGGCGCTGATCGACGTCCGGGTCAGGTGGCGTAGTTCGGCGAGGCTGCCGCTCTCGACCGTACGGCCCTTGCGGATGATGCTGACCCGGTCGCAGAGGGTCTCGACCTCGCTGAGGATGTGCGAGCTGAGCAGGATGGTGCGGCCGGCGGCCCGCGCCTCGCCGACGCAGCTCCGGAACACCTCCTCCATCAGCGGGTCGAGGCCGGAGGTGGGCTCGTCGAGGATGAGGAGTTCGACGTCGGCGGCGAAGGCGGCGACGAGGGCGACCTTCTGCCGGTTGCCCTTGGAGTACGTGCGCCCCTTCTTGGTCGGGTCGAGTTCGAACCGCTCGATCAGCTCGGCCCGGCGCGCCCGGTCGAGGCCGGCACGGCCGCCGCGCAGGCGCCCGTAGAGGTCGATGACCTCGCCGCCCGAGAGGTTGCGCCAGAGGGTGACATCGCCGGGGACGTAGGCGACGCGGCGGTGCAGTGCGACGGCATCGGCCCACGGATCACCACCGAGCAGTGCGACGGCGCCGGAGTCGGCGCGGAGCAGACCGAGCAGGACCCGTATCGCGGTGGACTTGCCGGCGCCGTTGGGGCCGAGGAATCCGTGCACCTCGCCCGTGGCGACCGCGAGGTCGAGACCGTCCAGTGCGTGGGTGCGACCGAACGCCTTGTGGAGTCCGGCGGCGCTGATTGCCTTCGTCATGGTTCCGAACGTACGCTTCTTTCACAATTTTGTGAAGGTCGGGAATCACGTAAAGTCGGGAGGGTGGCGGACGAAGTGAACGAAGACCTGATGGCCGATGCGGGGCCCCGGGACCGGCGGGACCGGGGGGACCGGCGCGACGAGGAAGCGGTCTCGCGCTTCGTCGAGCGGTTCGCCGCGCAGCTGACCGAGGCGGGGATGCAGCGGATGGCGGCGCGCGTCTTCGCCCGGCTGCTCGCCAGCGACGGCGGCGCGATGACCTCGGCCGAACTGAGCGAGGCGCTGCGGATCAGCCCCGCGGCGGTATCCGGAGCCGTCTCCTACCTCTCCCAGGTCAACATGGTCAGCCGGGAGCGCGAGCCGGGTTCGCGGCGCGACCGCTACGTGCTGCACAACGAGCTCTGGTACGAGACCTTCACCCGCCGGGACCAGATCCTGACCCTCTGGGAGAAGACCCTCCGCGACGGCGCGGCCGGCCTCGGTCCGGACACCCCCGCGGGTGCGCGGGTCGCAGAGACGGCGGCGTTCTTCGAGTTCATGCAGACGGAACTCCTGGCCCTGATGGACCGCTGGCGCGCCCACCGCGCGACCCTGAACCTGCCGCCGGGCTAGGGCATCCGATTCCGGTCAGGGACATCCACGCGGGCTGTATGGCAGCCGGTAGATCATCCGCTCAGCGTGGCCCGGGGGGCATCCGCCGACACCGCACGGAACGGAACCAGATCCATGTCCGACTCCCCCGCCATCGTCCTCGTCCACGGCTTCTGGGGCGGCGCCGCCCACTGGGCCAAGGTCATCGGCGAGCTCCACCGCCGCGGGTACACCGACCTGCACGCCGTCGAGAATCCGCTGACCTCCCTCGCCGACGACGCCGAGCGGACCCGCAAGATGGTGCGGCAGATCGACGGGCCGGTGCTCCTCGTCGGCCACTCGTACGGCGGAGCCGTCATCACCGAGGCGGGCGACCTGCCCAACGTCACCGGACTGGTCTACGTCGCCGCGTTCGCGCCCGACGCCGGCGAGAGCCCCGGCGGGATCAGCCAGGAGAAGCCGCCCGCCGCGTTCGAGAACATCGCGCCCGACTCCGACGGCTACCTGTGGGTCCGGCAGGACAAGTTCCACGAAAGCTTCGCCCAGGACCTCACCCCCGAGGAAGCGCTGGTCATGGCCGTCACCCAGAAGGCCCCCCTCGCCTCCACCTTCGGTGACGCGGTCACCGCGCCGGCCTGGCGCGCGAAGCCGTCCTGGTACCAGGTGTCCACCGCCGACCGCATGATCCACCCCGACAACGAGCGCCGCATGGCCGCCCGCATGAACCCCCGCAAGACCGTCGAGCTCGACGCGAGCCACGCCTCGCTCGCCTCCCTCCCCGGCCCGGTCTGCGACCTCATCGAGACGGCCGCCTCCGGCTGAGCGCGCCCCGCCGCCACAGCCTGCGCGCCCGGCCCAGTTCCCGGGCGCGCGGCGCCCACACCACCGCCCCGGGCCCCGGGTCCCCCGCCAGCCACACGTACCGCTCCGGCGGCGGATCCGCGGCCTGCGACTCCGCCGGTGACGGCGGCAGGGCCGACTGCAGGAGGGCCGGGTCGGTACGGGGCCACGCGCGCGGCGGCAGCACCCGCCGCCCCAACGGCCCCAGGGTCAGCACCCACGGCCCGCGCCGGCCGCGGCCCCCGGAGCCGCCGCTCAGGACCAGCAGCGGCGGCAGCCCGTACCCCCGCAGCACCCGGACGTCGTACGGGGTCCAGCGCAGCTCCGGGTCCCGCAGGGCCCGCCGCACGCGCCGGGCGACGTAGAGCTCCCGGAGGGCGACGAGCACGGGCAGGCACAGCAGCCCCAGCAGGACCGCCTGCAAGGGCGCCGGGCGGGTGACCAGCGCCCCGATCAGCGCGGGCCAGCACAGCACCGGCAGCAGCAGGATCAGCAGCGCGTCCTGCCGCCAGTCGCCGAGCGCGTCCCGCACGGCCGCCTCCCCGGGCGGCCCGCAGCCCGGCCCCCCGGCCTCCGAGACCGGTGCCGGTGCCGGGTCCACACCCGCGTCCGCCTCCACACCCGCGTCCACGTCCCGGACCTCATCCCCGTCCCGGCTCACCACACGAAGTTCCGGTGGATCCCCAGGACCGGTCCGCTGATCGCCGTCATCAGCCCGAGCACGCCGAGCGGGCCGAGCCACACCGGGGCCGGGCCGCGTCCGTCGACCTCGTAGAGCCGGCCCCGGCGAGCGTCACCCACCGGAACACCCCGATCCACCAGGGAACGTCCACGATCCGGCCCACCGAGCCTCCCCTGAGTCAGCCGCAGCGTCAGCGCTGCAGCGGCAGTGTCAGCCCCCAGGCGCCCGGGTGCAAGGTCCACGTACGGCGCCGGACCGGGCCGGTGATGCCGACGTCCGACCGGTAGCGGAAATCCTCCCCGGACACTGTCACCGCCGACGCCCGAACCCGCACCACCCGTCCGGCCCCGGCCCCGGCGCCGGAGCCGGATCCGAGGACGACGCCCTGGCCCTGCCCTTGCCCCTGCCCCACGCCCGGTGCCGCGGCCGCCCGCATCCGGACCAGCACGTCCGCGAGCCCGTCACCCTCCCGTGCCGACACCGCGACGTCCTCCACCAGCCCGTCCACGTCCGCCAGGACCACCCCGTCGGCCTCCACCCGCAGCCGGTGGCCGCCACCGGACCGGGTGGCGGACGCGGCTCCCGCCGCCGGGCGGCCGAAGGTACGGACCAGCGAGCGGTACGCGTTCCACACCGACGGCCCGGCCGGCCGCGGGACGCCCCCGGGCCCGGACCTGGCCCCGGACCGGGACCCGGATCCGGCCCCGACCGGCGGCGGTGGGATCCCGATCCCACCCAGCACCACCCCGTCGCTGTCGTCGACCAGCAGGTCCCGCATGCCGACGGCCCCGTCCAGGACCGCCCGCGCGGCCGCCACGGCCGACAGCGGCACGCCGAGCTGCAGGGCCAGTACGAGCGACCCCGCCGGCCCCACCGGAATCAGCGAAACGGCCCCCTCGGAGAGCGCCCGCTCCCGGTGCAGCAGACCGACGGCCCGTACGAGTGCGCGGTCGTCGCCGACGATCACCGGCTGCCGATGACCCCGGCGGGCCAGGGCCCGCGCAAACTCCTCCCGTGAGTCCGGGAGGCAAATTTTCGCCGCCGCTCCCGCTGACAACACATCTTTCGCGATTCGCACGGACTCGCCGTCAAGACGGCGGGCGACCGGGTCGACGAGCACGAGCAGGCCGCCTACCGGCGCGCCCGCATGGCTCATGGTGGGCTCTGGAGCCGACACCTCGGTCCTTCCTCGGGTAGCATCTTTGTGCAAGAGGCCCTTGCGCTATTGCGCCAGGGCCTTCGTCTATTCCGGGGTACCGGTCCGACGGCTCAGCCTGCGGTGTACATCGTCGTACGCCCCCTGACCTTGGACATGCCCCATCCGGAAGAGGTGTACGCCTGTGCCCGCTCTTGTGCTGCTCGGAGCTCAGTGGGGTGACGAGGGCAAGGGAAAGGCCACCGACCTGCTCGGTGGATCCGTTGACTATGTAGTGCGTTACCAGGGCGGCAACAACGCCGGCCACACGGTCGTTGTGGGCGACCAGAAGTACGCACTGCACCTTCTCCCTTCCGGCATCCTCTCCCCCGGATGCACCCCGGTCATCGGCAACGGTGTCGTCATCGACCCGGCCGTCCTGCTCTCCGAGCTGCGCGGCCTCAACGAGCGCGGCATCGACACCTCGAAGCTGCTGGTCAGCGGCAACGCGCACGTGATCACGCCGTACAACGTCACCCTCGACAAGGTCGGCGAGCGCTTCCTCGGCAAGCGCAAGATCGGTACGACCGGCCGCGGCATCGGACCGACCTACGCGGACAAGATCAACCGCGTCGGCATCCGGGTCCAGGACCTCTACGACGAGTCGATCCTCACCCAGAAGGTCGAAGCGGCGCTGGAGGGCAAGAACCAGCTCCTCACGAAGCTGTACAACCGCCGTGCGATCGAGTCGGCGCAGATCGTCGAAGAGCTGCTCGGCTACGCGGAGCAGATCAAGCAGTACGTCGCCGACACCACCCTGATCATCAACAAGGCGCTCGACCAGGACAAGGTCGTGCTCTTCGAGGGCGGCCAGGGCACCCTGCTCGACGTCGACCACGGCACGTACCCCTTCGTCACCTCCTCGAACCCGACCGCCGGTGGCGCCTGCACCGGTGCGGGCGTCGGCCCGACGAAGATCAGCCGCGTCATCGGCATCCTGAAGGCGTACACGACCCGCGTCGGCGCCGGCCCGTTCCCGACCGAGCTGTTCGACGCGGACGGCGAGGCCCTGCGCCGCATCGGTGGCGAGCGCGGTGTGACCACCGGCCGTGACCGCCGCTGCGGCTGGTTCGACGCCCCGATCGCGCGTTACGCGACCCGCGTCAACGGCCTGACGGACTTCTTCCTCACCAAGCTGGACGTGCTGACCGGCTGGGAAGAGATCCCGGTCTGCGTGGCGTACGAGATCGACGGCAAGCGCGTCGAGGAGCTCCCGTACTCGCAGACGGACTTCCACCACGCGAAGCCGATCTACGAAAACTTCCCCGGCTGGTCCGAGGACATCACCAAGGCCAAGACCTTCGCGGACCTCCCGAAGAACGCCCAGGCGTACGTCAAGGCCCTCGAGGAGATGTCGGGCGCCCCGATCTCCGCGATCGGCGTCGGCCCCGGCCGCACCGAGACGATCGAGATCAACTCGTTCCTCTAGGAACAGCTGGAACGGCTGGAACGGCTGGAACGGCTGAGCACGACGGAAGGGGCGGTGCGCACCGTACGGTGCGCACCGCCCCTTCCCCGTGGGCGAGCGGCTCAGGACCCGCCCGACCTGACCCGGACCCGGTGGACGCAGACCAGCAGCACGGCCGTCGCCACGCTGCCCACCACGGCTCCGGCTCCCGCGCCGCCCATCGCCACCAGGCCGCGCGGGCGGGGACCGTACGGGGCCGCGAACGGCGGCGCGACAAAAGCGCGTGCCTCCACCTGGGCACCTTCCCGCGGGGCCGCTTCCCGTAGGACTGCCTCCCGCAGGGCTGCTTCCTGCAGCGCGACCAGGAAGCCGGGATCCTTGCTCCCGGTCGCCTCGGCGAACTCCCGCACCGCCCCCCGCGAGGGCAGCTGCTTCCCGTTCAGAAAACGCTCCCAGGACGAACGGCTGTAGTGCGTCCGCTCCGCGAGGCGCCCGTAGCTCAGCTGGGACCTCGTCTTCAGCCCGCGCATTTCCGCGGCCAGCCGTTCCCTGGCCGGCGGTTCCGCGGCTCCCCCCGAAAACCGTGCCCCAGCCGGTCCCGCCATGTGCTTGGCCATCGCCCTCGTCCCCCCGTGTCGAGTGCACCGGCCTTCCCCGTCGGACCCGCCCCCGGTGCACGACCCACCTTGGGGCGCGCGGCCAACGGGCGGCCAACATGCGGCCAACCGGGCCCGTGGGGCCCGGTTGGCGGCGGAGTCGGGGCGGCTAGTTCATGAAGGTCACGTCCCAGTGGTTGCCCTCGTCCGCGTAGATGTTGCCGGAAGGCGCGGTGTACAGGGGCGCACCGTCGCCGGCCCGCTCACCGGTGCGCGGGAACGTGCCCGTGATGTAGTTCGTCAGGCAGGCCACGTGCTGGAAGTCGAGCTTGTAGCCGTTGGCGTGGCTGTAGGTGCCCGCCGAATGCCCCGTCTCGGTGCCCCCGGTGATGGTGACCGTGCAGCCGCCGACCGCCTGCTTCAGGGACACGGCCCCGTTGGCCGAGGAGGTGCGCAGCCCGTCGAACGAGGTGCAGGTCCTGCTGTTGCGGTCCGAGCAGCCACCGGAGGACGTCCAGCCGATGCCCGCCGCGCTGAACTTCGCGGCCGCCTGCGCGTGGGTCAGGGTTCCGCTGCCACCGCCGCTGCCCGAGCCGGACCCGGACAGCAGCGCCTCCCAGGTGGCCGGTCCGACGATCCCGTCGACCGGGTTCAGGCCCTTGGACTGCTGAAAGGCCTTCACCTTGGACTCGGTGCCGGAGCCGAAGGCCCCGTCGACCGCGAGTCCGGCGTTGTACTTGTTGAGCTGGACCTGCAGGGCCTTGACGGCCGCCCCGCTGTTGCCGTTGCGGACGGTGACGATCAGCTTGGGCCAGGTGGCGGGTCCGACGATGCCGTCGGCCGGGGACACGCCGTTGGCGTTCTGGAAGTTCCGCACGTTCCCCTCGGTGCCGGCGCCGAAGTCACCGTCGGCATCGGTGCTGTGGCCGCGGGCGGTCAGCAGGTACTGCACGGTGGACACGTCGGCTCCGCTGTTGCCGTTCCTGACGACGGGCCAGCCGGCGGCCTGCGCGGACGGTGCGACGAGCAGGGCGGCGAGAAGGGCGGCGAATACCGCAGTGACGACGGACGCGGCGCGTCTCATGGGCGATCTCCTGACGAGTGTCGTGACGAGTGTCGTGACCAGTGGCAACGCCAGAGGCGAGGCCAGAGGTGAGGCAGTGGTGAGGCCAGTGCTAGGGGTGGAGCGGCGGCCGGGTGGACCGGACGCAGGGAGGTGAACCGTCGGTTCATACGACCAGCCGGCTCCAGGTGCGGGCGTCCACGATTCCGTCGGCGGGCAGCGACCGGGTGCCCTGGAACCTGACCACGCCCGCTTCCGTCCCGGGCCCGAAGGCGCCGTCCACCGCCGTCGCGATGCCGTGCGCCGTGAGTTGGCCCTGCACGGCCTTCACCGCTTCGCCGGAATCGCCCCGCCGAGCGGGCGCGACGAGCTGGTTCCAGGTCTGCGGGCCCGCGATGCCGTCCGCGGTGGCCCGGCCGGCGGCCTGGAAGTCCCGCACGGCGGCGTCGGTGGCCGGTCCGAAGGCGCCGTCCGCCGTCAGTCCGGCGCCGCGTCCGATGAGCAACTGCTGCAGCGTACGCACGCGTTCGCCGTTGTCCCCGCTCCTGAGCACGGGCCATACGGGCGCTGCCGGGTCGCCGCCGATGCGCGCCGCCACGTCCCGGCGCAGCTGGGGCAGCAGCGCGTAGAGGCGGTCGCCGGGGCAGGCGGTGCTGTTGAAGTCGCGGTGTCCGTAGATCTGGTAGGCCGCCAGCCCGTACTGGCGGCAGATGTGCGCGCACAGGTCGACGAGCGCGGAGAACTGCGCGCTGCGGGGATCGACCGTGGAGTACGTCCCCTCGTTCTCGATCCCGACGGCCACCGTGTTCTGCCCGCTGCAGTGGGCCGATTCGACGTGGCGCGTTCCGGCCTGCAGGGCGGCGAGGCTGCCGTGGCGGCCCTCCACCACGTGGGCACCCCGGCTGATGGTGAAGTGCTGACCGGTGTCGATCCAGCGCTCGTCGTCCATCTGGTACGCCTGCATCGACCGGGCCAGGTCGAAGGCGTGGGACTGGGAGTAGTCCGTGACGTTGGGGGTCGCGGTGTGGTGCACGATGATCTTCTGGGGCGGGGTGGGGAGCGTCCTGACGGAACCGCTGGGCTGCCGGGCGCCCCAGGTGGCGCAATCGGCGATGACGGGGCCGGTGGCGGCGCGTGCCCGCCCCGGTGTCGCGAGCGGCAGCAGTGCCGCGGCTCCCACCGCGAGCGTTCCGGTGAGTACAGCCCTGCGGCGCGGATGCGGTCCGGGGCGATCGAACGCGGTCATGACGGAGTTCACTTTCGGACGAGGTGTGGGCGCGTGCCGGGCGGGGGCCGGACGGTGCGCGGCCCCGGGAGGGGGGCACCGTCCGGGGACGTTGCGGTGCCGCTCAGGTGGGCATGTTCGCCCAGCACGTGTTGGCCCAGTTGTGAGCGTTGTGCACGATGAGTTCGAACATCACCTTGCCGGTGTTCGGACCGACGATCCCGTCCACGTCGAGCCACATGACCTCGCCCGCCTCGCTCACCCCGCTGTTGTTCGTGCTCTGGAACGCACGCACGGCGGTTTCGGTACGCGCTCCCCAGATGCCGTCGACCTGGAGGCCGGCGTGCACGTTGGACGCGTTGAGGGCCAGCTGCACGCACTTGACTCCGGTCCCGCGGTCGCCGTACGCGATCTCCCCGACGCCGGACGCCGCCTGGGCCGGCCCGGCCAGCGCGGTCGCGGCCAGGGCCGCGGCGGTGACGGCAGCGGCCCGTACGGCCTTGGAAAACTTGAGCATGAGCACTCCTGTAGCGGTGCGCCGGCCCCGAGCGGACCAACTGGCTCGAATCTAGGAACGGTTGCCCGGGTCCCTCCACAACCCGCCGTCCCGGGAAGATCCACGGCCGTCCCGGTCCGCATCCCGGGACGCCTCCGGGACACTTCGGATCCGGCTGCCGGACAGCGCATACGATGGCCCCGCGGATCCGCCGCACGGGGGGTGCAGGCGGCCTGTCCCGGGGGTGGCTGACCATGCGATTCGGACTGCTCGGAACACTCTTGGTGGAGGACGCGGACGGGGCTGCGCGCCCGCTGTCGGCGCCCAAGACCCGCACGCTGCTGGCGGCCCTGCTGCTGCGCCCCAACACCGTGGTGTCCTGGGACGCCGTGAAGTCCGCGGTGTGGGGCGGGACGCCTCCGGCCACGGCCCACGCCTCCCTCCACAACCACGTGGCACGGCTGCGGCGCGCTCTGGAGGGGGCCGACGGGGCGCCGTCGCGCCTGCGGGTCTCGCCCGAAGGCTTCCTGCTGCACGTCGAAGAGGGCGAGTTGGACTCCGCCGTCTTCGAGGACCGGATGCGGCGGGCAAGGGACGCACGGCTGCGGGGCGACTGGCCGGAGGTCGGGACGCACACCCGCGCGGCGCTCGCCCTCTGGAGGGGCACGCCGTTGAACGACGTGAACCTCATGGACGGCGAACCGGACTCCCCCGCCGGCCGGCTGGAGGAGATGCGCCTGCAGATCCTGGAATGGCACTACGAGGGCGAGCTCCACCAGGGCCGCCACCACGGCATCGCCGCCGAACTCGGCGACCTGGTAGCGGCGCACCCGCTGCGGGAGACCTTCCACGGCCGGCTCATGCTCGCCCTGTACCGCGACGGGCGCCAGGCCGACGCACTGCGCGCGTACGACACCGTGCGCCGGACGATCCGCGAGGAGCTCGGCGTCGGTCCCGGTCCCGAGCTGGTGGCCCTGTACCAGCGCATCCTGGCCCTGGACCCGGAGCTCGCCGCGCCCCCGGCGGAACAGTCCGTGACGGCCGCCGTGGGGCGGCCGGAAACGGCGGCGTCACCGGTGCCGAACCAACTGCCCGCCGCGATATCGGACTTCATCGGCCGTGGACGGGAACTGGCCCGCATCGTCGACGAGCTCACCGCGGCAGGCGGACCGGACGGCGCCGTCGGCGCGACGGTGGTCGTCCACCGGGTGGCGGGCGGCGGCGGGATGGGCAAGACGACGCTCACCGTCCAGGCCGCCCACCGCGTCCGTACCCGGTTCCCCGACGGGCAGGTGTTCCTCGACCTCGGCGGTACCACCGCCGCCCCGATGCCGCCGGACATCGCCCTGGGACACCTCCTGCGCGATCTCGGCCTGCCCTCCCAGGACACACCGAGCGGGCTCCAGGCCCGCGTCGCCCTGTTCCGGAGCCTCATCGCGGACCGGCGCATGCTGCTCCTCCTGGACGACGCCGGAGACGCGGCGCAGGTCCGGCCGCTCCTCCCCGGAATCGGCGGCAGTGCCGTCCTGGTGACCAGCCGCCGCAGGCTGAACAGCCTGCCCGGCACCCGGGTGGACCTCGGCGCGCTCTCGGACGAGGAGGCGTACCAGCTCCTGGCCTCGATCGCGGGCACCGACCGGGTGGCGGCCTTCCCGTCCGCCACGGCCGAGGTGATCCGCGTCTGCGGCGGCATGCCCCTGGCGCTGCGTCTCGCCGGTGCCCGGCTCGCCGCCCGCCCGAGCTGGACCACGAAGGACCTCGCCCGGCGGCTGTCCGTGCACGGCCGGGCCCTGCACGAACTGCACGCCGACGACCTGCACGTACGGGCGGCCCTGCTGGTGAGCTACGACCAGCTGGCACAGGACTGCGCGTCCTGCTCGACGCACGACCTCCCGAACCACACCCGCGCCTTCCGGCTGCTCGGGCTGCTGCCGGGCGGGACGTTCGCCGTGGCCGCGGCTGCCGCGATGCTCGGCGACGACGAGGACGCCACCGAAGACCGGCTGGAGCACCTCGTCGACGCCCAGCTGCTGGACTCCCCCGAGCCCGGCCGGTACCAGTTCCACTGCCTGGTGCAGGAACTGGCGCGCGAGCTCTGCGTGGAGACCGATGCGCGGGAGGACCGCTCCGCAGCCGTCGAACGGCTCGTCATGTGGTACCTGCACCGCGCCGACGAGGCCACCGGCCTGCTGGCGCCGATCGCCCGCCGGATCCCGTTGGACCGCTCCGACCGGACGTCCTCCTTCACCTCCTACGAGGAGGCGCGCCTGTGGTGCGCGACGGAAGTGGCCAACGCCACGGCGGTCGTACGGCTGGCCCACGAGTCCGGGCTGCACGACCTGTCGTGGAAGCTGGCGGCGGCCATGTGGGCGTACTACAGGCTGGGTTCGAAGGACGAGTGGCTGACCACGCACCGCATAGGCCTCGACGCCGCCCGCAAGGCCGGGGACGAGTCGGCCGAAGCCTGGATGCTCAACGGCCTCGGCAACCAGGTCGCGCGCACGGCCGCCCCGCCCGAATCGGCCATCCCGCACTTCCGCGCGGCGGTGGACATCCACCGGCGGACGCCGGGCCGGGAGGTCCAGATCGCCTCGATCCTCAGCAACATCGGCGTCGTCTACACGGACACGGGCGACGACGCCAAGGCCCTCGAGCACTACGAAGAGGCCCTGGAGCACTACGGGAGGGCCGGGGCCCCGGAGCAGAGTGCCGCGACCTTGAACAACCTGGCCGACGCCCTGGGAAAGCTCGGCCGTCACACCGAAGCCCTCGACGCCCTCAGCCGGGCCGAGGTGATCCAGCGGGCGACCGAGGACCACTTCAGCCTCGCCGTGGGCCTCTCCACCCGGGCCGAAGTGCTGCACTCGGCCGCGCGCCCGGCCGAGGCCCTCGACGCCTTCCGCCGGGCCCTGTCGATCCAGGAGCAGATCGGCGACGAGTACGGCCAGGCCTGCGCCCTCGGACACCTCGGTGTCTCCCATGCCGAACAGGGGCAGCTGGAGGAGGCCGCCGCCTGCTGGGAGCGGGCACTGCGGATCTACGCGAAGGGCGGCGAATCCGGCAAGGCCACCGAGCTGAGAGCGCGCCTGGAGGCCCTGCGCGAACCGGCCTGATCCCCGTCGGGAGCGGCCGCCGGGGCGGGGGCTACCAGGCCAGCTGGGAGATCTCCTCCGAGACCACCGCGCACGCGTCCGCCGCCGGGTCGATGAGGGGGAAGTGGCCCACCCCGTCCAGCAGGGTGAGGCCCACCATCTCCCCCGCCAGCGCGGCCGCCGCGACGTACGCCTCCGACACCGCCTCCGACACCACGATGTCGCTCCGCCCCTGGACCACCGCCGTCGCGATGCCGGTCGGGAGCAGCGCCGCCGGATCGGCGTACGGGCGCCGCGCGGCGAAGGCTGCCGCCCCGCCCAGGAGTTGCGCCGAGGCTCCCCCGCACACCCCGAGCTCCTGCGCCACCGTGAAGTCCGCGATCGGGGCCAGCGCCACCACCCCCCGCAGCAGTGGCGGCGAGGGCAGCCTCCAGCCGGCCGGGGCGTCCTTCGGCAGCACGTGCCGGGCCGCGGCCCACAGCGCGAGGTGGCCTCCGGCCGAGTGGCCGGTCAGCACCATGCGGCGGGGGTCGGCCTCCGGCAGGGCGTCGGCGGCCAGCTCCGGGAGGGCGTCCAGGGCGGCGGCCACGTCGTCGAAGGTCTCGGGCCACCGGCCGGCCACCGGGCCCTCGGCGTCCTGGTGGGGCACCAGACTCCCGCGCCGGTACTCGACGTTGGCGACGGCGAAGCCCTGCCGGGCCAGGAAATCCGCGAAGGGGGTGACGTGCTGCCGGTCGTACGGGGCGCGCCACGCCCCTCCGTGCAGGACGACGACCAGCGGCGCGGAGCGCGCGACGCCCGGCTGCGCCCGTTCCCCGCGCGGTGCGTGGAAGTCGACGATCTGGTCGGGGTGTTCACCGTAGGCGGCCGTGGCATCGGGGGCCACGGGCGGATGGGAGAAGGCCGAGGCGGCCTCCGCGGCGTCCCGTTCGACTGCGGGGTCCGTCATCGGCTCAACCTCCGGTAACGCGTGGGACAAGGGGGACTGATGTTCCGGTGTTCCGGCAGAGCGGGACCGTATCAGGCCGGAACGGTCGCTTCCGTGGCGGGCCGGGGAGATACCGGCGCGGGCGGGGCCGTAGCCCCGCCCGCGCGGTGATGTGACGTTTCGCTACCGGTTCACCCGAAAATGTGACCCAGTGTGCGCGCCGCACGCTCCGCGTCCGCGAAGCCGACGTACAGCGGGGTGAATCCGAAGCGCAGGACGTCGGGGGCGCGGAAGTCCCCGATCACACCGCGGGAGATCAGCTCGCGCATGACCCCCTCGGCGTTCTCCGTGCGCAGCGACACCTGGCTGGCGCGCTGCGCGTGCCCGGTCGGGGTGACCGGCTCGACCTTGCCCGCGGGGACGTACGCCGCCACGCAGTCGAGGAAGAAGTCGGTCAGCGCGAGGGACTTCGCGCGGACCTCCTCGACCGCGACCCCGTCCCAGGCGTCCAGGGCGGCCTCCAGCGCGAGCATGGACAGGATGTCCGGGGTCCCGACGCGGGCCCGTGCCACGCCCTGCGCGGCCTCGTAGGAGGGGGTCATCGCGAACGGGTCCGCGTGGCCGTTCCAGCCCGGCAGCGGGGAATCGAAGGCGGCCTGGTGGCGGGCGGCGACGTACAGGTACGCGGGGGCGCCGGGGCCGCCGTTGAGGTACTTGTACGTGCAGCCGACCGCGAGGTCCACCCCGTGCGCGTCGAGGCCCACGGGCAGCGCCCCGGCCGTGTGGCACAGGTCCCAGACGACGAGCGCCCCGGCGGCGTGCGCGGCCGCGGTGAGGGCGGGGAGGTCGTGCAGGCGGCCGGTGCGGTAGTCGGCGTGGTTGAGCAGGACCACGGCCGTGTCGGGGCCCATCGCCTCCGCGGCGGCGGCCGGGTCGACCGGGACGACGCGCAGGCCCGTCATCCGGGCCGCCGATTCGGCGATGTAGCCGTCGGTGGGGAAGGTCGCGGCGTCCACGAGCAGTTCGGTCCGGCCGGGTACGGCCAGCCGGGCGGCGCCGACCAGGGCCTTGAAGAGGTTGACGCTGGTGGAGTCGCCGACGACGACCTGTCCGGCGGCGGCGCCGACCAGCGGGGCTATCCGGTCGCCGATCCGCTCGGGGGCGTTCCACCAGTTGGCCTCGCCCTCGGTCCAGGAGCGGATCAGGCGGGTGCCCCACTGCTCCGTGACGACCTCGGCGAGGCGGGCGGCCACCCCTGCGGGGAGCGCGCCGAGGCTGTTGCCGTCGAGGTAGACCACGCCCTCGGGGAGGGTGAAGCGGTCGCGCAGCTTGCCGAGGGGATCGGCCGCGTCCAGGGCTTCGGCACGGGCCGCCAGGTCGGGGCCCCGGTCCGGGTGCGACTCAGACATGGCTGCGCGCCGTCCACAGTTCCGGGAAGACGTTCTTCTGCGCCCGCTTCTCCAGCCAGGTCACGCCGGCCGAACCGCCCGTGCCCGTCTTCGCGCCCATCGCGCGCCGGGTGGCGACCAGGTGGTCGTTGCGCCAGCGCCAGACCAGCTCGGCCACGTCGGTGAGGACCTCACCGAGGCGGTGCAGGTCCAGGTGGGCGTCCGGGTCCGCGTACAGGGCCGTCCAGACGGCCTCGACCTCCGGCGAGGGCTCGTAGCGCTGCGAGAGGTCGCGGTCGAGGACCGACTCCGGGACCGGGAGGCCGCGGCGGGCGAGGAGGCTCAGCACCTCGTCGTAGAGGCTGGGCTCCTGGAGGGCCTTCTCCAGCTCCGCGTGGACGCGCGGGGCGCCGCGGTGCGGGACCAGCATGGAGGCGGCCTTGTCGCCGAGCAGGAACTCCATCCGGCGGTACATCGCCGACTGGAAGCCGGAGCCCTCGCCGAGGGCGGCGCGGTACGCGTTGAACTGGCCCGGGGTCAGCTGGGCCAGGGGGCGCCAGGAGGCGTTGAGGGCCTCCAGCTCGCGGAGGGATCGTTTCAGCGCATCCATCGCGACGGGGAGGCGGTTCTCGCGGAGCGCCTGCGCGGCGGTCTCCCACTCGTGGACGATGACCGTGAACCACAGCTCCATGACCTGGGTGGTGACCAGGAAGACCATCTCGCCCGGGTCGTCCGAACGCAGGTGCTGGAGGTGGGTGAGGACGTCCGCCTGGACGTAGTCCTCGTAGGGGGTCGTGCCGGCGAAGTCGAGGTTCGGGGTGTCCGAACCGCCGTCTCCGGAGGCATCAAGGGCGTGCGACATCGCTGTCTCCTCGATACGTGCTTCCGGGTAGCGGTCCGCTCCTTCCGGTGAGGTGAGTGGAGCTCCGGTCCCCTGTCCGCATCATAAGACCGTCGTGCCGCAGGGCTTCAATAGTCAGTGGCGCACGTCACTTCCCGCGACCGGGCGGACCCGCGAGGAGCCCACCCGGTCCGGGAGCGTTCGCGTCAGGCGCCGAGGACGTCCGCGGCCGTCTCGGAGGAGTCGCGCAGGAAGGTCGAGCAGCGCTCGTACTCCTCCTTCTCGTCGATCGCGCCGGCCGCGCGGGCCAGGGCGTTCAGGGCGCGCAGGAAGCCGCGGTTCGGCTCGTGCTCCCACGGCACCGGGCCGTGGCCCTTCCAGCCGGCACGGCGCAGGGCGTCCAGGCCGCGGTGGTAGCCCGTACGGGCGTAGGCGTACGACTCGACCGTGCGGCCGGCCTCGAAGGCCTCGTCGGCGAGGAGGGCCCAGGCCAGGGAGGAGGTCGGGTGCGCGGCGGCCACCTCGACGGCGGGGGTGCCCGCGGCGAGGGCCGCGATGCCCGGCTCGTCGGGGAGGTGGGTGGGGGCGGGGCCCCCGAGGAGGTTCTGGTGAAGAGACATGCCCACAGTCTGGGGGATGGGGGATGCGGACACGCGGGAAGGGCCCGGCTCCGCCGTCCGTGGACGGTGGAGCCGGGCCCTTCCGGGAAGCCGCTGCTACGGAGCTGCCGCGCGAGCCGCTGCTACTTGAGCTTGGTGCCCGTGGAACGCAGGTTCGCGCAGGCCTCGGTGACGCGCGCGGCCATGCCGGCCTCGGCGGCCTTGCCCCACGTGCGGGGGTCGTACTTCGACTTGGTGCCGACCTCGCCGTCAACCTTCAGGACCGCGTCGTAGTTGCGGAACATGTGGTCCACGACCGGACGGGTGAAGGCGTACTGGGTGTCGGTGTCGAGGTTCATCTTCACGACGCCGTTCTCCAGCGCGGTGGCGATCTCCTCGGCCGTGGAGCCCGAGCCGCCGTGGAAGACGAAGTCGAACGGGGAGGACTTGCCGTACTTCTCGCCGACGCCGGCCTGGAGGTCCTTGAGGAGCTCGGGGCGCAGGACGACGTTGCCCGGCTTGTAGACGCCGTGCACGTTGCCGAAGGAGGCGGCCAGCAGGTAGCGGCCCTTCTCGCCCAGGCCCAGGGCCTCGGCGGTGCGCAGCGCGTCGTCGACGGTGGTGTACAGCTCGTCGTTGATCTCGTGGCTGACGCCGTCCTCCTCGCCACCGGTCGGGGTGATCTCGACCTCGAGGATGATCTTCGCGGCGGCGGCCTTGGCGAGCAGCTCCTGGCCGATGGCCAGGTTGTCGGCCAGGGTCTCGGCGGAGCCGTCCCACATGTGCGACTGGAAGAGGGGGTTGAGACCGCGGGCGACGCGCTCGGCGGAGATCTCGAGCAGCGGGCGGACGTAGCCGTCCAGCTTGTCCTTGGGGCAGTGGTCCGTGTGCAGCGCGACGGTGATGTCGTACTTGGCGGCCACGATGTGCGCGAACTCGGCCAGGGCGGCGGCGCCGGTGACCATGTCCTTGTTGTACTGGCCACCCAGGAACTCCGCACCACCGGTGGAGATCTGGATGATGCCGTCGCTCTCGGCCTCCGCGAAGCCGCGCAGTGCAGCGTGCAGGGTCTGGGTCGAGGTCACGTTGATCGCCGGGTAGGCAAACTTGCCTGCCTTCGCCCGGTCGAGCATCTCGTTGTAGACCTCGGGGGTTGCGATGGGCATCTGTCCGCTCCTTGGATGTGCGGGGAGTGTGCTTATTGCGGGCCCTGACCTGGGGGCGACGTTGCCGTCGTCCCCATCTTTCCAGACTCGGGCCCCCACTCCACCTCCGCGACGGCGCCGCGCGGGCCGATCCGGGGGGAGTGTTTCACGTGAAACACTCCCCCCGTCCGGAAAGGCGCAGGTCAGGACCTACTTACGGACTTCCGGGGACCTAAGTCACCAGTTGTGCGGAAGCACGGCCCGACGTCCGCGCAGGTGGGGGGATTAGGACAAACCGAGGTCCTCCAGCTGGTAGCCAGTGAGGTAAGGGAGTCCCGCGGCCGCGATGGCGTCGGCCGCGCCCCGGTCGACGATCGTCGCGACGGCGACGACCTCGCCGCCGGCCTCGCGGACCGCCTCGACGGCGGTCAGCGGGGAACCGCCGGTGGTCGAGGTGTCCTCGACGACCAGGCAGCGCTTGCCCTTCACGTCGGTGCCCTCGATGCGGCGCTGCATGCCGTGCGCCTTCTGCGCCTTGCGGACGACGAAGGCGTCCAGTCGCGCGCCGCGCGCCGCGGAGGCGTGCAGCATCGAGGTGGCGACCGGGTCGGCGCCCAGCGTCAGGCCGCCGACGCAGTCGAACTCCAGGTCGGCCGTGAGGTCGAGCATGACCTGGCCGACCAGCGGAGCGGCTTCGCCGTCCAGCGTGATCCGGCGGAGGTCGATGTAGTAGTCGGCCTCGCGGCCGGAGGAGAGGATCACCTTGCCGTGCACGACGGCCTTGTCCTTGATCTGCTGCAGAAGCGCATCGCGTACGTCACTCATGGCCCCGAGCTTAATTGGGCACTACCCGAGCCGCCGCCATGTCCACGTCGTGGAGATCTCCAGCGGGTCCACGGGAGTGACCAGCTGAGGGAGGCTGTTCAGGCCGTTCGGCGGACCCGACTGCGGCTCCACGCAGACCGCCTCGGGCTCCTCGTCGTAGACGACCACCCATTCGGAGCGGCTGGTGACCTTCAGCTCCAGGGCCTCGGGCCACGTGAGGGTGACGTCGACCCCGTACGGCATGCCGAAGCAGTCGTCCCAGGGGCCGGGCCGGGGGTCGATGCGCTTGCCGGTGGGCAGGTGATCGGCTCCGCGCTCCTCCTGCCAGGCGGCCTCGAAGTCGATGCGCACGTCGGCCCCGCCGGCGGCGAGGTTGCGGCGGAACCAGGGGTGCCAGCCGGCCTGCGCCGGGAAGGAGTCCCCGTAGGTCTCGATGCCCATCGTCAGGGTCAGCGCGTTCTCCCCGAGCTCGAAGATCTGGGTGACCAGGCCCTCGTACGGCCACGGGTCGGCGAGCGGGTACGTGAAGACGGCCTCGGTGCCGGTGGTCCGGGCGGGGCGCCAGGCGGCGTCGCGGCCGAAGCCGTGGATGGCGTGCGGCGGGTGGTTGAGCGGCAGCTGGTGCAGGGTCGCGCCGTCCTGGAACTGCCCGTCCCTGGTCCGGCCGCACCACGGGACCATGGGGAAGGACCCGTAGTGGTCCCCCTGCCGCAGCAGCTCCGTCCCGTCGATGCGCAGACTGCTGATCCGGCAGCCGTTCTCCTGGTCGATGGTCACCTCGGCGCCGCCGGCGCGCAGTTGCGTACTCATGCCATGACCTTAGTCAGTTCCCCGGGTCAGCCGCGGCGGCGCAGGGCCCGTCCCAGGAGGACCGCCGAGGCCACGGCCACGGCGGCGGCCGGGGCGATCCAGCGCAGGTTGGAGTTCGAGGAGGCGGAGGCGGGGGCCGGGACCGGGGCGTAGCGGCCGCGCGGGGGCGCGTGGTCGACCTCCTCCGCGCTGCGGCCGATCATCGTGCGGCGGGCGTGCGCGGCCTCGGCCGGCGGCCGCGGGGGGCCGCCCAGGTCCCCGAGTTCGGCCATACCTTCGAAGGTGCCCTCCAGGAACGGGTCCAGGGACGGGGGCGGGACCTCCGTGTCGAACACGGACGCGGTGACCTCGGGGAACCCCGCGCCGGGGTCCACGTCCTGGCCCAGGCCCGGGTCGGCGTCCACGTCCGAGTCGGCGTCCGAGCCCGTGCCCGAGTCGGCGTCGGCGTCGGCGTCGGCGTCGGCGTCGGCGTCGGCGTCGGCGTCGGCGTCGGCGTAGCCGTCCGGGTCCACCTCCGGGCCGGTATCCGCATCGGCGCCCGTGGCCCCGTCCCCAGGCTCCGCCGCGCCGTCGACCGCGACGGCCGCGAGGTGCCCGGCGGCCCGGTCCAGGAGGCGGTGCGCGGCCGTGGCGGCCGCGTCGGGGTCGAAGGCGGCGGCGCGGCCGTCGGCGGCGGACTCGGCGGTGAACTCCAGCCGGGTGCCGCCGTCCGCCTCGGCCAGGCGCAGCGCGAGGGTGAGCTTCACGGTCCCGCTCCCCCGCACTTCGGTGCCCTCGCCCGCGAGGGTGAAGCGGTCCGGGTCCCGCTCGGTGACGGAGAGGGCGCCGCGGTAGGTGACGGTGTGCCCGCCGACCCGCACCCTCAGCCGGCCGGACAGCGGCCCGGCCTCGGTATCGGCGTCCTGCTGGAGCCCCGGCACGCACCGCGCCAGCCGGGCCGGGTCGCGCAGCACGGCGCGGACGTCTGCGGAGGGGACCGGTACGAACACCTGATGCTCCATGCGGACGAGCCTACCGACGCGGCAGCCCGGCCACGAGTACCCCGGCCACGAGCACTACGAGTACCTCGGATGCGGCAGCGTCGACGGCGGGAGGCCCCCCACCCGGGTGCGCTCCGCGTCCCGGGCCGCGTCGGCCAGGGACTGCGTGGACAGGGAGCGCAGGGCGGGCGTCTCCCGGTCCACCCGCAGCCGGGGCACGCCGTCGCGGGCGGCCAGGACGAAGCCCCAGTCCTGCGGGAGCTTCGCGGCGGAGGCGGAGGCCGCGCCGAGCGCCCGGTCGGGGCCGGCGGCGAAGCCCGAGAGGCGGCCGCCCGCGCTGTAGGGGGCGGTGCGCAGGCCGGCCGCGCGCAGGGTGGCCTCGACGGTCCAGTAGGTACGGGGCCTGGTGCCGGGCGGTCCCGCGTGGACGGCGAGCCGCCCGCCGGGGCGCAGGGCCCGCGCGGCCAGCCCGTAGAACTCCTGCGAGTACAGCTTCGTGCTGGGCGTGATCCCGGGGTCGGGCAGGTCGGAGACGATGACGTCGAAGCGGGCCCGGGCGGCGGGTGCGCGCAGCCAGCGGAAGGCGTCCTCGGTGACGACGCCGAGCCGCGGGTCCTCGTACGCCCGCTCGTTCAGCGCGGAGAGCATCGGGTCGGTCCGGGCGAGCCGCACGACTCCCGGGTCGAGCTCGACGACGGTGACGGAGGCGACGTCGCGGTAGCGCAGCACCTCGCGGGCGGCGAGGCCGTCTCCGCCGCCGAGGACCAGGACCCGGGTGTGCGGGCCGGTCATGGCGGGGTGCACGAGGGCCTCGTGGTAGCGGTACTCGTCGTAGCCGCTGACCCGCAGGCGGCCGTCGAGGAAGAGGTCGAGGGAGCGCGGTGAGCCGTTCGGGGGACCGGTGAGGACGAGTTCCTGCACTCCGGTCTGGACGGCGACGCGCACCTCGCCGCCGTAGACGGCGCGGCGGGCGACGCGTTCGAAGTCGTCGGCGAGGACGGTGGCGCAGCCCAGGACGGCGAGGACGGTGATGTTGACGGCGACGAGCAGCCAGCGGGCGCGGCGGCTCAGGTCCCGGCGGAACAGCCACAGGACGAGGCCGCCGCCGGCGACGACGTTGACGGTGCCGGTGAGCAGGGCGCCGGTGAGCTGCCCGAGGACGGGCAGCAGCAGGAAGGGGAAGGCGAGGCCGCCGACGAGGGCGCCGACGTAGTCGGCGGCGAACAGGTCGGCGACGGCGCCGCCCGCGTCCTGTCTGCGGATGCGCTGGATGAGGACCATCAGGAGCGGGATCTCGGCGCCGATGAGGACGCCGATGGCGAAGGAGAAGGCGACCAGCGCGGGCCGGGACTCCCCCAGCCAGGCGAAGCTGGCGTAGAGCGCCATGGCCGAGAGCCCGCCGAGCAGGGCGAGGCCCGCTTCCACGAGGGCGAAGCCGAAGGCGGGGCGGGCGCGCAGGGCTTTGGCCAGCAGGGAGCCGACGCCCATGGCGAAGACCATGACGGACAGCACGACCGACGCCTGGGTGACGGAGTCGCCGATCAGGTACGAGCCGAGGGCGAGCAGCTCCAGTTCGTATACGAGCCCGCAGGCGGCGCAGACGAACACGGTGGCCAGGACGAGGAGTCGGCCGGTCCTGGGCCGTACGGGCAGGGCGGCCGGGACGCGGGCCACACCGCGCGGCTCCGGAGCCGAAAGCACCCCGCGCGGGGCGGAACGGTCGATCATGAAGCGAACCGTACGTCACCGCCTGCTCGCATCCGGTCACCCACATGGGTGTAAGTGGCGCACTGGTTCGGGCAGTTGGCGTAACCGCTCGGCAACTCCGCTACCCCTGCGACCTCCGCGACCCCGGGGGCCCCGGATCGGCGCCGGCGCCCCCGAACGGGACGGCCTAGATCAGCACCGGCGCCTGGGCGCCCAGCTGCACGGCGCCTGCCGCGTCCACGACCGCCCCGGCCCCGGCCCCGGCCCCGGCCCCGGCCCCGGCGCCAGCCGCCGCGGTCCGTACGCCCACCCGGGTGCGGGTGGCCACCAACTGCCCTTCCTGCGGATACGCGTGCCAGGTCCGCCACCGGACCTGGCCCTCGTAGCGCTGCGCGAGCATGGCGGTGAAGGCGTGCGGGTCGCCCGGGAAGGTGCCGGCGAGCCCGTTCGGGTGGTCCGCGACCAGTGCGAGCAGCTCCTGGGCCCGCCCGGCGAAGGAGCCGCGCGAGAGGTTCTCGACCCGTGCGGCGAACTCGTACTCCCAGTCGCCGACGCGCTTGGCCACGCCGAGCGGGAGCGGGGTGCTGCTGCCGGGCATACAGGCGACGGTCTCGGAGCAGAGCACGTCGCCCTCCTCCAGGAGCACCTGGTGGGAGGCCCCGAGCAGGCGCAACTCCACTTTCGCGTCTCCCAGTTCGAGATTCAGTACGGCCAGGGCGGGCAGCCGCTCCCGACCCAGGGCCCAGGCGAGATCGGCGGCACGCGTGTCGGTATAGGTGGTCTGGAGGGTCGTGAGCATGAGTCGGCTCCGCAAACGCGCGAGGGAGATGGGCCGGGGCCCGCCAGCGGTAGTCAACGGGTGGGGGGACACCGGCACGGGTCCACAGGAAGTCCAGGGAGGTCCGAGGACTGGTCTACTCAACCGAGGGAATCATGAAAGGCACGGCACTCACAGCGTTTTTACCCAAGTTGCAGGGGTTTACATCCCCTCGGGGGCTACACAGTTCACGTGTTCAACCACATGCCGCCCGTACGCCGTAATGCGCGGGCGTGACGTCCGAACAAGAAGACGCCCGACGGAAGTTGTGCCCGGCGGGCGCCTCACGTATGCGGGATGCGGTACGAAGCGGTCCGGCCCGAAGTGGTCCGGTGGGAAGGTGGTCCGGTACCGAGTGGTCCGGTGTCGGATCCATGGACCTTTGGACCCATGGATCCATGCTGCCCCGTGTCAGCTGGAACCGCATCCTCCGCCGCCCCCGCAGGACGAGGACGAACCACAGCTGGACGAGGAGGAACCGCAGCTGGAGGAGGACGAGCCGCACGAGGAGGAGGAACCCGAGGAGCCGCTCCCGGCCCACCAGCCCGCACCGCCACCGGCTGCACTGCCGCCCCCGCGGCCCCGGCCGCCGCCTCCGGACTTGACCGCCACCACGACGATCACCACGACCACCGCCACGAAGATCACTATTCCGAGGATCATCCCCCGACCCCTCTCTGCTCCCCCGGCTCCCCGGGGTGCGGGATCCCCTTCGTCCCGCGTGCTGGGGGGATGCCCGTGCCGCACGCGACCCAAAGCACACTTGAGCAAGTCCAGAGCTTCCCCGCAGGATTGCGCCCATGAGCGCTCCCGAACGCACCAACGGCCCCGCCCGCCCCTTCCTCAACCGCAGGCTGGCGGCCTTCGGCACCACGATCTTCGCGGAGATGTCCGCCCTGGCCACCGCCACGGGATCGATCAACCTCGGCCAGGGTTTCCCCGACACCGACGGCCCCGCCGAGATCGCCGAGGCGGCGGTGCGCGCGATCCGCGACGGCCGCGGCAACCAGTACCCGCCGGGCCCCGGCGTTCCGGAGCTGCGTACGGCGATCGCCGCCCACCAGCAGCGCTTCTATGGCCTGACCCACGACCCGGACACCGAGGTGCTCGTCACCGCCGGAGCCACCGAGGCCATCGCGGCCTCGCTCCTGGCCCTGCTGGAGCCGGGCGACGAGGTCATCGCCCTGGAGCCCTTCTACGACTCCTACGCCGCCTGCATCGCCATGGCCGGGGCCGTCCGGGTGCCGCTGACCCTGCGCGCCCCGGACTTCCGCCTCGACGTGGACGCGCTGCGCGCGGCGGTCACCCCCCGCACCCGCCTCCTGCTCCTGAACACCCCGCACAATCCGACGGGCACCGTCCTGACCCCCGCCGAACTGGCCGCGGTCGCCGAGCTGGCCGTCTCCCGCGACCTGCTGGTCATCACGGACGAGGTGTACGAGCACCTGGTCTTCGAGGGCGTCCACACCCCGCTGGCGAGCCTGCCGGGCATGCGCGAGCGCACGGTCACCATCTCCTCCGCCGGCAAGAGCTTCTCCTTCACGGGCTGGAAGGTCGGCTGGGTGACGGGCACGCCCGAGCTGGTCACGGCGGTCCGGTCGGCGAAGCAGTTCCTGACGTACGTGTCCTCGGGCCCGTTCCAGTACGCCATCGCCGAGGCCCTCGCCCTGCCCGACGCGTACTACGACTCCTTCCGCGCGGACCTGGCCGCCAAGCGCGACCTCCTCTCCGACGGCCTGGCGGCCGCGGGCTTCGAGGTGTTCCGCCCGCAGGGCACCTACTTCGTCACCACCGACATCACCCCCCTCGGCGAGCACGACGGCCTGGCCTTCTGCCGCGCCCTGCCGGAGCGCTGCGGGGTGGTGGCCGTCCCGAACCAGGTCTTCTACGACGACAAGGCCGCCGGCGCCTCCCACGTCCGCTGGGCCTTCTGCAAGCGGACGGACGTCCTGGAGGAGGCGGTGGAGCGGCTGCGGCGGCTCTGAGCCGGGTGTGCCTCGAAACCGGCGGCTCCGCGGCCTCGGCGGCCCCGGCAGCGGTGGCGTCGTAGTGTTTCTTCCTCGTGGCGACTCCGACCCGGAGCCACCCAGAAAGTCGGGACGCATGGCGACGCAGACGCTGACGAACGGCACGCGGCCCCGGCGGTTCGCCGGCCGGGCCGCCGGGCGGGTCCCGGGTGTCCTCCTCGCGCTCGGGGTGTACGCGGCCGTGCGCGGGGCCGGGGTGCTGGCGGTGGCCGTGGCGGCCCGGTGGACCGGGCGCAGCCCCTTGCGGGTGCTCGGGGAGTCCTGGGACTCCGTCTGGTACCTGCGGATCGCCGAGCACGGCTACGGCCGGACCCAGATCTACCCCGGCATCGGGTCCGTGCAGAGCGACTCCGCGTTCTTCCCGCTCTACCCCGTCCTGATCCGCTGCGCCTCCCTCGTGCTGCCCGGCTCCCTGACCGTCGCCGCGCTGGCCGTCGCCTGGATCGCCGCGGGCGCCGCCGCCGCGGGGGTGTACCGGGTCGGGGAGCACCTGCTCGGGGCCCGCGCCGGGGTGCTGCTCGTCGCGCTGTGGGCCGTGCTGCCGCACGCCCTCATGGTGACCCTCGCCTACACCGAGCCCCTGCTGACGGCCTTCGCCGCCTGGGCCCTGTACGCGCTGCTGCGCGGCCGCTGGGGGTGGGCGGCGGGGCTCGCCGTCCTCGCGGGGCTGACCCGGCCTACCGGGATCGCGGTCGCGGCGGCCGTGACGGCTGCCGCCGCCTACGAGATCTGCCGGCGGCGGGGCCGCGCGCCCGCGGCGGTGTGGGCCGCCGGGCTGGCCGCTCCCGCGGGCTGGGCCTCGTACGTCCTGCTCGTCGGCGTGCACCGGGGGGATCCGCTCGGCGGCTACTTCGCCGTCCAGAGCGGCTGGGGCTCGCGCTTCGACTTCGGCGCGGGCGCGCTGCGCTCGGCACGGCACGCGCTGGGCTCGCCCGGGAGCGTGGAGCTGGCCACGACCGTGACGGTGGTCCTCCTGGTGGCCGCGCTGGTGCTCGCCGGGCTGCTGGCGGCCGACCGGAGGATCCCGCTGCCGCTGCTGGTGTACACGGGCGTGCTGCTGGTGATGACCTACGGCGGCGCCGGCTTCTTCGAATCGAAGCCGCGCTTCCTGCTGCCCGCGTTCCCGCTGCTGCTGCCGGCGGCGGCCCTCATGGCGAAAGCCCGGCCGCGCACCGCGGTCGTGGTGACCGTGGTGCTGGCCGGGCTCTCGTACGCGTACGGGCCGTACCTGCTGCTCGCGTCCGGGGTGGCGCCCTGAGACCTAGTTGGTCTCGCTGTCGCCGTCCTCGCCGTCCTTCTTGTCGCCCTCCGCCGAGTCGACTTCCTTCTCCAGCCCGAACTGCTCGACGAGCCACTTGTCGAACTCGATCGACGCGCGGACCCAGCTGACCGTGGAGGACACGAAGTGCTCCAGGTTCACGCCGGTGCCGATCAGCATCTGCGCCTCGCCGATCAGGCGGACGGAGCCGTCGTCGTGCGTGTGGCTGTAGACCTTCGGCCACAGCGTGCGGCGGTTCCAATCGTCGATCGACTCGAGGAGCTGGGGCTTCTCGTCGATCTTGTGCGGGCGGTCGTAGAACGTCCGCACGGAGAAGACCTGCTGCTCGTCCTCGCCGCGGAACATGAAGTACGTGCGGAAGTCCTCCCACGGCGCCGCGAGGTCACCCTCGTCGTCGACGACGTACTTGAGCTCCATCTGCTCCAGGAGCTGCTTGACCAGGTCCTGGTCGGGGACGACGGGGCCCGCCGGTCCAGTGGCCTGCGGATCGGGCTGCTGCCCTCCGAAGTTCGGAATCGAGGCCGGGTCGATGCTCACCGTGTGACTTCCCTTCGTGCGGATGCCGCCATCCTCCCCCATCGCGCCCACCTCGTGTCCACCCCGGAAGGTCCCGATCCGCGCAGGGCGGACAGGAGTATGGCCCGGGTAAGCCGGGCCCCGGCGGTCCCGGGGCCCGGCTGAGGCGGTATTGCGCCGGATTGCAGCTCCTTGTCACCGCGAAGTGGCGCGGACGGCGCCGACGCCGCGGCCGGCGCGGACGGCGCGGATCGCTACAGCGCCCTGCCCACCAGCAGGTCGTCGCCCACCACCGACACGCGGACGGTGTCGCCGTCGCGGACCTCGCCCGCGAGGATCTCCTTGGCCAGCCGGTCGCCGATGGCCGTCTGGATCAGGCGGCGCAGGGGGCGGGCGCCGTACGCCGGGTCGTTGCCCTTGTCCGCCAGCCAGGCCAGGGCCTCGGGGGTGACGTCCAGGCCCAGGCGTCGGTCGGCCAGGCGCTTGGCCAGGCGGCCGATCTGCAGCTCGGCGATGTGCGTCAGCTCGGCCCCGCTCAGGGCGGAGAAGACGACCAAGTCGTCGAGGCGGTTGAGGAACTCCGGCTTGAAGGAGGCCCGCACCACGTCCAGGACCCGGGCCTTCTTCTCGTCCGCACCCGTGGACGGATCCATCAAGAACTGCGACCCCAGGTTCGAGGTCAGGATCAGGATGGTGTTGCGGAAGTCCACCGTACGGCCCTGGCCGTCCGTGAGGCGGCCGTCGTCGAGGACCTGGAGCAGGACGTCGAAGACCTCGGGGTGGGCCTTCTCGACCTCGTCCAGGAGGACGACCGAGTACGGGCGCCTGCGGACCGCCTCCGTCAGCTGACCGCCCTCCTCGTAGCCCACGTAGCCGGGCGGGGCGCCGACGAGACGGGCCACGCTGTGCTTCTCGCCGTACTCCGACATGTCGATGCGGATCATGGCCCGCTCGTCGTCGAAGAGGAAGTCCGCGAGCGCCTTGGCGAGCTCCGTCTTGCCCACGCCCGTGGGGCCGAGGAAGAGGAACGAGCCGGTCGGCCGGTCCGGGTCCGCGATGCCCGCGCGGGTGCGGCGTACGGCGTCGGAGACGGCGCGCACGGCCTCGCCCTGGCCGATCAGGCGCCGGCCCAGCTCGTCCTCCATGCGGAGCAGCTTCTGGGTCTCGCCCTCCAGGAGCCGGCCGGCCGGAATGCCCGTCCAGGCGCCGACCACGTCCGCGATGTCGTCCGGGCCGACCTCGTCCTTGACCATGGTGTCGCGCGCGACCTCGGCCTCGGCCTCGGTGGCGTCGACGAGCTCGCGCTCCAGGGCCGGGATCTCCCCGTAGAGCAGCTGGGAGGCGGTGTCGAAGTCCCCGTCGCGCTGGGCGCGCTCGGCCTGGCCGCGCAGGTCGTCCAGGCGCTCCTTGAGCTCGCCGACCCGGTTGAGGGACTGCTTCTCCTTCTCCCAGCGGGCGGTCAGGCCGCGCAGGTCCTCCTCCTTGTCCGCGAGGTCCTTGCGGATCTTCTCCAGCCGCTCGCGCGAGGCCGGGTCCGACTCGTTGTTCAGGGCCAGCTCCTCCATGCGCAGCCGGTCGACCGAGCGCTGGAGCTCGTCGATCTCCAGGGGGGAGGAGTCGATCTCCATCCGGAGCCGGGACATGGATTCGTCGACGAGGTCGATGGCCTTGTCGGGCAGGAAGCGGGAGGTGATGTAGCGGTCCGAGAGGGTGGCCGCGGCGACGAGGGCGCTGTCGTTGATGACGACCTTGTGGTGCGCCTCGTAGCGTCCCTTGAGCCCGCGCAGGATGGCGATGGTGTCCTCGACGCTCGGCTCCGCCACCAGCACCTGCTGGAAGCGCCGCTCCAGCGCCGGGTCCTTCTCGATCCGCTCGCGGTACTCGTCGAGGGTGGTCGCGCCGACCATGCGCAGCTCGCCGCGGGCCAGCATGGGCTTGAGCATGTTGCCCGCGTCCATGGAGGAGTCCCCGCCGGCGCCCGCGCCGACGACCGTGTGCAGCTCGTCGATGAAGGTGATGATCTGGCCGTCGCTGGACTTGATCTCCGCGAGGACCGTCTTGAGCCGCTCCTCGAACTCGCCGCGGTACTTGGCACCGGCCACCATCGCGCCGAGGTCCAGGGAGACCAGCCGCTTGTTCTTCAGCGACTCGGGGACGTCGCCCTTGACGATGCGCTGGGCCAGGCCCTCGACGACGGCGGTCTTGCCGACGCCGGGCTCGCCGATGAGCACCGGGTTGTTCTTCGTCCGGCGCGAGAGCACCTGGACGACGCGGCGGATCTCGTGGTCGCGGCCGATGACGGGGTCGAGCTTGCCCTCGCGGGCGGCCGCCGTGAAATCGGTGCCGAACTTCTCCAGGGCCTTGTACTGGCCCTCGGGGTCGGGGGTGGTCACCCGCCGCCCTCCTCTTGAGTTCTCGAAGGCGGCCAGCAGCTTCTTGGCGGTCGCGCCCTGGGCGGAAAGGAGCTCGCCGGCCGCGCCGCCCTTGGCGGCGAGGGCGATGAGCAGGTGTTCGGTGGAGAGGTACTCGTCGCCGAGCTTGCCGGCCTGCGCGTCGGCCTCGGCCAGTACGGCGAGCAGCTCGCGGGTGGGCTGCGGGGGCGCGACCGTGGAGCCCGTGACGCTGGGCAGGGCGGCGAGCAGCCGGTCCGCTCCGGCGCGTACGGCTGCCTGGTCGGCGTCGGTCGCGGCGAGCAGGTCGGTGATGTTCTCGTTGTCCTCGCCGGCGAGGAGCGCCAGCAGCAGGTGCGCGGGCGTCAGGTCCGCGTGCCCGTCCTTGACGGCCCTGGTCGTGGCCGCGTTGAGCGCGTCCCGGCTCCTGTTGGTCAGCTCGGCATCCACGTGCGCCTTCTCCCTTCCCTCTCCTGTGTGTGCTTTACATGAGTAACCTGCACAAAGTTGAGTCTATTCCACTCAAGGTGGAGGGACGTACCCTTCGCGCATGTCGACTCCCAGCCCGGCCGGCACGGCCCGCCCGACCCAAGACGTACTCAACCCGACGCCGGACTACCTCGCCTTCTGGCGGGAGCGGCACATCTGCACGCTGACCACCCACCGCCCCGACGGCAGCCCGCACGTGGTCCCGGTGGGCGTGACGTACGACCCGCAGGCCGGGCTGGCACGGGTGATCAGCAACAAGCACAGCAAGAAGGTCCGCAACGTGCTGGCGTCGCAGGGCGACCCGCGGGGCGGGGCCCGGGTGGCGGTGTGCCAGCTGGAGGGGCGGCGCTGGGCGACCCTCGAAGGGCGCGCGGTGGTCCGTGACGACGAGGCCTCGGTCGCGGAGGCGGTACGCCTCTACGCGGAGCGGTACGGGCGGACGCCCTCGCCGAATCCGGACCGGGTGGTCGTGGAGATCAGCCTGGACCGGGCCATGGGGCGCGCCTAGCCGGCGGGGTCCGGCCGGGGCCGGTGCGATTCCGGTCCGGTCCGGCCTCTGGACACGGACATCACAGCGGCGCCATCGTGGTCAGGTCCACGATGGCGCCGCTGTGTGGGGGGTAGCGCCTGAGCGATCTGCAACGACAGGGGAATCGCTTCAGGCACTGCGGGGGGTGGCGGCGGAGTCGGGTTCGAAAAGTTGGTGGTCACGCTGGTCCAGATTGACGAAGACCATGCCGTACCGGATCTCGCAGCGGACGGGCTGCGGCGCGCCCCGGGGACGGCGCAGACAGCGGTAGGCACGGACGTCCTCGTCCTCTTCCCGCACCACGACGATGGGCTGGCCGAAGAGGGTGACCTTCAGCGAGTCGCCGGCGTAAGGAATGGCACTGGTGAGATCGATGAACTGCCAGCCGGAGCGGTATGCCGATGCCATTTCACGGCGGAATCCGTGGTCGTCGGGGGTCATCAGGAAACCTGCGCGGGGGTGGTGTTCCAGCCGAAGTCGTTCCCTGCGTCCTTCTGGACGGAGTCCCAGCCGAAGTCGTTGCCGACCTTCTTCTCGGCGGGCGCACTCGCACCGGCAACAGCGCTTCCCGTGTCCCCGTTGACGGCAGCGACTGCCCCAAAGATCGCGACGACGGAGAAAACAACGGCAAGCGCCGAGCGAAGCATTCTCTTATACATGGTCGGCTTCGTCCTCACTTGATGGAATCTTCTCCCCCGCACTGACAGACGATGGCTCATTCAGGCACGTCAGTGCCACAGGGACGATGCATCATGTTCTTACATGTTCAGGACCCTGGGGGGTGGAGATATGCCGCAGAGCGCAACAAACCCGACACATCACCACCCCGTCACGGAGATGTGCGCCGAGGGGACCCGGCTCTACGCGGCAGCCCTGAGCACCGGCCGCATCGCCCGCGGCGACGTCGTGAACGCCCCCTGCCTGCTGGAATTCGCCCTGTTGCGCCCCGACCCGGACGACGCGAACCAACTCCGCGCGGTTCCCCCGTCCATCGCACTCGCACAACGCCTCCACCCGATCGAACGCGAGATCCAGGACCGCCGGCGGACCGCCGTGGATCTCACCGACGCTTTCGAGCCGTTCCTCACCCTCAGTGCCCGGAGCCCCGCCAACACCCACGCCATCACGGTGCTGGAGGGATTCGACCAGATCAACGCCGCCATCGACCTGGCCACCGCCGAGTGCCACACCGAGGCCCTGACCGTCCAGCCGGGCGGCGCCCGGCCGACCTTCAGCCTCAGCCAGTCCCTGGAGCGCGCCTCGCCGATGATCGACCGCGGGGTGAAGATCCGCACGCTCTACCAGCACACCATGCGCCACAGTCAGGGCACGCTCGCCTATGTGGACAGGATCTCCACGGGAAAGGTCGAGATCCGCACACTGGAGGAGCTGATCGAGCGTCTCATGATCTTCGACCGCACGGTCGCCTTCATCCCCGCGAGCCATGACCGGCGCGTCGCCCTGGAACTGCGGCACCCGGGACTGATCGAGTACCTCATCAAGGTTTTCGAGCAGCTGTGGCGCAGGGCGGTACCGCTCAACGACAAGGTCACGTACACGCACAGCCCGGACGGGATCTCCGGAGTGCAGCGCTCCATCGCCCAGCTGCTCATCGAGGGGCACGTCGACGAGGCCATCGCCCGGCGCCTCGGCATGAACGTGCGCACCTGCCGCGCGCACATCGCCAAACTGGCCACCGCCCTGGGCAGCGGCAGCAGGGCCCAGCTGGGCTACCTCATCGCCGAGTCCGGCATCCTGCACGACTCGGGCCCCGCGGACGCCGAGGGGCTCACGGAGCCCCGCTGAGGGCCACGGGCGGGTGCGGGGCGGATACGGCCGGCGCGGACGCGCGCAGGCCCCGCCCAGGCCCTTCGAGAAGGGTCCGGACGGGGCCTGCGTACGTGGCGTGCGGCGCGCGCGGGCGTACCGGCGTACGTGTCCCGCTCAGCCTCCGCTCAGCCCAGCGGCCGCTTCGGAGCCGGCCGCCAGACGACCAGGGCGCTGCCCGGCTGCGGAGCCTGGTACGGGACCAGGTCGCGCCGGTACGAGGCGTGCACCTGGGCCTCTCGCTGCTGGAGGACGGCGGCGGCGCCGTCGACGGCCGTGGAGAGCTCGGCCACGCGCTGCTGGAGCGCGGCGACCTGGTTCTCCAGCTCGATGATCCGCTTGATGCCGGCCAGGTTGATGCCCTCTTCCTGGGACAGCGCCTGCACCGTGCGGAGCAGTTCGATGTCACGGGCCGAGTAGCGCCGGCCGCGCCCGGCCGTACGGCCCGGGGAGACCAGGCCGAGGCGGTCGTACTGGCGCAGCGTCTGCGGATGCAGGCCCGAGAGCTGGGCGGCCACCGAGATCACGTAGACCGGGGTCTCATCGGTGAGCTGGTACTGGCTCCTACGGCGGCCGTCCATGTCATGCTCCCTTCGCGGACTCGAACAGCGCGGAGCGCGGGTCCTCGGACTCGGTCGCCTCGCGGTACAGCTCCATGGCCTCGCGGGCCTTGTCGTTCAGCTCGGTCGGGACCGCGACCTCCACCGTCACGAGCAGGTCGCCGCGGGTGCCGTCCTTGCGGACCGCTCCCTTGCCGCGGGCCCGCATCGTGCGGCCGCCGGGGGTGCCCGGGGGCAGCTTCAGCGTCACCGAGGGGCCGTTCAAGGTCGGGACCTTGATGTCGGCTCCCAGCGCCGCCTCCGCGAAGGTCACCGGAACGGTCACCGTGAGGTTGTCGTCCTTGCGGCCGAAGACCGGGTGCGCGTCGACGTGCACGACCACGTACAGGTCACCGGCCGGGCCGCCGCGCTCGCCCGGAGCTCCCTTGCCGCGCAGCCGGATCCGCTGGGAGTCGGAGACCCCCGCCGGGATCCGGACCTGCATGGTCCGGGAACTGCGGGCCCGCCCGCTGCCCTTGCAGATGTCGCAGGGGGTCTCGGCGATGAGGCCGCGGCCCTTGCAGTCCGCGCAGGGGTCGGTCAGCGAGAAGCCGCCGCCGCTGCCGCGGGACACCTGGCCGGTGCCGACGCAGGTCGGGCACACGCGGGGCGTGCCGTTCTTGTCGCCGGTGCCCGAACAGGCCTTGCAGGGCGACTGCGAGGACATCCGGAGCGGGACCGTGGCCCCGTCCACCGCCTCCGTGAAGGAGAGGGTGACCTCCGATTCGATGTCCTGGCCGCGGCGCGGCTGGGTACGGGTGCCCGCACCCGCGCCGGCGCCGCCGCGGTTGAACAGGCCGCCGAAGACGTCGCCCAGGCCGCCGCCGGCGAAGCCGCCGCCCGCGCCACCCTGCTGCTGGCCTCCGAAGAGGTCGCCGAGGTCGAAGTTGAACGAGCCGCCGCCCCCGCCGGGACCGGGGCGGAAGCCCCCGTTACCGAACAGGGCGCGGGCCTCGTCGTACTCCTTGCGCTTCTTGGCGTCACCGAGGATGTCGTTCGCCTCGGAGATCTCCTTGAAGCGCTCCTCGGCCGAGGCGTCGCCCTTGTTGGCGTCCGGGTGGAACTCGCGGGCGAGCTTCCGGTACGCCTTCTTGATCTCGGCCTCGGTGGCGTCCTTCGGGACACCGAGGACCTTGTAGTAGTCCTTCTCGACGAAGTCCTTCGTGCTCATCCCCGGTGTCCCTCCTCTCGTACCTCTGTTTGTTCAGCTTCAGCCCTTGTCGGGGGCATCCGCGTCCTTGTCCGACGCGGACTCGCCTTCCGCCGCCTCGGACTTCGGCGCCGCGCCCGGCTGGGGCTCGGCCACCGCGACCCGCGCGGGACGGATCGTACGCTCGCCGATCCGGTACCCCGGCTGCAGGATCGCCACGCAGGTGTCCTCGGTGACGTCCGGCGCGTACGAGTGCATCAGGGCCTCGTGGATCGTCGGGTCGAAGGGCTCGCCCTCCTTGCCGAACTGCTGCAGGCCCATCTTGGCCGCAGCGGTCTCCAGCGATTCGGCCACCGACTTGAAGCCGCCGACCAGCTCGCCATGTTCCCTCGCCCGGCCGATGTCGTCCAGGGTCGGGAGGAGTTCCGTCAGGAGGGACGCGACCGCGATCTCCTTGACGGCGATCCGGTCCCGCTCCACCCGGCGGCGGTAGTTCTGGTACTCCGCCTGGAGTCGCTGGAGGTCTGCGGTGCGCTCGCCGAGCGCGGTACGGGCCTGGTCCAGCTGGGCCAGGAGAGCGACGTCCGATGCTGCTGCGGAGTCCCCGGCCGGGGCCGCGGCCTCCTCCTTGGAGGAAGCTGCGGCCTTCGGCTCGGCGGCGTCGTCTTCAGGCGTGCCGTCGGCGGGGACTTCGGGCTTCTCGTCGAAGCCCGGGGTCTCCTCCGACATCAGGCAGCGCCGCCCTTCGGCTTCTCGTCGTCCACGATCTCGGCGTCGACGACGTCGTCGTTGGCGTCGGCCTGACCGGCGTCACCGGTCGGCGCGCCACCGGCGGCCTGGGCACCGGCGTCGGCATAGATCGCCTGGCCGAGCTTCTGGCTGACGGCACCGAGCTTCTCGGTCGCGGTGCGGATCTCGGCAGCATCCTCGCCCTTGAGCTTTTCCTTCAGCTCAGCGATGGAGGCCTCGACCTCTTCCTTGACGTCGGCCGGGACCTTGTCCTCGTTGTCCTTGACGAACTTCTCCGTCTGGTAGACGAGCTGCTCGCCCTGGTTGCGGGACTCGGCCGCCTCCTTGCGGCGGGAGTCCTCGTCCGCGTACTGCTCCGCCTCCTGGCGCATGCGGTCGACCTCGTCCTTGGCGAGGGAAGAGCCGCCAGTGACGGTCATCTTCTGCTCCTTGCCAGTGCCCAGGTCCTTGGCAGTGACGTGCATGATGCCGTTCGCGTCGATGTCGAAGGAGACCTCGATCTGCGGGACGCCACGCGGGGCCGGCGGCAGGCCGGTCAGCTCGAACATGCCGAGCTTCTTGTTGTACGCCGCGATCTCGCGCTCGCCCTGGTAGACCTGGATCTGCACGGACGGCTGGTTGTCCTCGGCCGTCGTGAAGATCTCGGACCGCTTGGTCGGGATCGTGGTGTTGCGCTCGATGAGCTTGGTCATGATGCCGCCCTTGGTTTCGATACCCAGGGACAGCGGGGTCACGTCGAGGAGCAGGACGTCCTTGACCTCACCCTTGAGAACGCCCGCCTGGAGGGTCGCGCCGAGGGCGACGACCTCGTCCGGGTTGACGCCCTTGTTGGCGTCCTGACCGCCGGTGAGCTCCTTGACGAGCTCGGCGACGGCCGGCATGCGGGTGGAGCCGCCGACGAGGACCACGTGGTCGATCTCGGACAGGTTGATGCCCGCGTCCTTGATGACGTTGTGGAACGGCGCCTTGCAGCGGTCGAGCAGGTCCGCGGTCAGCTGCTGGAACTGCGAGCGCGTGAGCTTCTCGTCCAGGTGCAGCGGGCCCTCGGCGGACGCCGTGATGTAGGGCAGGTTGATCGAGGTCTCCGTGGAGGAGGACAGCTCGATCTTCGCCTTCTCGGCGGCCTCGCGCAGACGCTGGAGCGCCATCTTGTCCTTGGACAGGTCGACGCCGTGGCCGTTCTGGAACTGCTTCACCAGGTAGTCGACGACGCGCTGGTCCCAGTCGTCGCCACCGAGGTGGTTGTCACCGTTGGTGGCCTTCACCTCGACGACGCCGTCGCCGATCTCGAGGAGCGACACGTCGAAGGTGCCGCCACCGAGGTCGAAGACGAGAATGGTCTGGTCGTCCTTGTCGAGGCCGTAGGCCAGGGCGGCGGCAGTCGGCTCGTTGACAATACGCAGGACGTTCAGGCCCGCGATCTCGCCGGCCTCCTTCGTCGCCTGACGCTCGGAGTCGTTGAAGTAGGCCGGGACGGTGATGACCGCGTCCGTGACCTTCTCGCCCAGGTACGCCTCGGCGTCGCGCTTCAGCTTCTGCAGGATGAAGGCGCTCATCTGCTGCGGGTTGAAGTCCTTGCCATCCAGGTTGATCTTCCAGTCAGTGCCCATGTGGCGCTTGACGGAGCGGATGGTCCGGTCCACGTTCGTGACCGCCTGGCGCTTGGCCACCTCGCCGACGAGGACCTCGCCGTTCTTGGCGAAGGCGACGACGGACGGCGTGGTCCTGGCGCCTTCGGCGTTGGTGATGACGGTGGGCTCTCCGCCTTCCAGAACGCTGACGACGGAGTTAGTGGTGCCCAGGTCGATGCCGACCGCACGTGCCATTTTGATTCCTCCAGCTGACTTGAGTGGAACAGACTCAAGAGTGCCCCACCGCTCGGCAGGTGTCAACAGAGGTGAGTCGAGGGGACTCAACCTTTAGGCCACCCTTACGCTCAGGCCCGCTCGAGGGCGCCATTCGGGGCACCACGGCCGCGCGGCGCCCGCACACCGCCGCAGGGGTGCGGCACCGTGCTGGCATGCAGAAGCTGCTCCCGCTCCCCGCCTTGCCGCAGCTCCCGGCCCCGCCCTCGGCCAAGCGGTTGCTCGACCTCGCCGGAGCGGCGCTCCTGCTCGGGGTGTTCCTCGTACCGCTGCTGCTGACCGCCGGCCTGCTGTACGCGACCCAGGGCGCGGGCGTCCTCGTACGGGAACCGGCGGCGGGCCTGGCCGGGCGGCCCTACCGGGCGTGGCGGTTCCGCGTCGGCAAGGGCCGGGCCGGGGCGGCGCTGGAGCGGTGCGCGCTGGACGGACTGCCGCAGCTGCTCAACGTGGTGCGGGGCGAGATGTCGCTGGTCGGGCCGCGGCCCGGGAACAGCGCGTCAGACCGGCCCGAGCGGCTCCTCGTACGGCCCGGGATGACCGGGCTGTGGCAGGTGAGCGCGCGTTCGGACCTGCCGTGGGAGGAGATGGACCTGCTGGACCGGCACTATGTGGAGAACCACTGGCTGGGGATGGACCTGGCGATCCTCGCGCAGACCCCGCGGGCGGCCTGGCGGCACGGACGGCCCTGAGGCGGAGCGGGGGCGGCGACTCGGCGGGACCGGGGCGGGGCCCGGCGGGGACGCGGCCCGTCGCGGCGGGGGCGAGCGACGCAGATCACCGCGCGCTCGGCTACATTGCGGCGTCGGGACTGGGTAACCTCAAGCCTTGACTGGATAAGTTACCGCTTAGTAAGTGCCGCCCGAGGAGCCTTCCCATGCAACTCGCCGCGATCATCGTGTCGCTGGTCCTGACCGTGGTCGGCGTCGCGCTGCTCGCCCGAGCCGTGGCGCAGATCTACCGTTTCGTGAAGCTCGGACAGCCCGTGCCGGCAGGCAGCCGCACGGACGACCCGAAGTCCCGAACGATCACCCTGGTCCGGGAGTTCCTCGGCCACAGCCGGATGAACCGCTGGGGCCTCGTCGGCTTCGCGCACTGGTTCGTCGCGATCGGCTTCCTGACGCTGCCGCCCACGCTGGTGCAGGCGTACGGGCAGCTCTTCCAGGCCGACTGGGTGCTGCCGATCATCGGCGGCTTCCTGCCGTTCGAGCTCTACATCGAGTTCATCGGCCTGATGACGGTGGTCGGCATCCTCGTCCTGATGGGGATCCGCCTCGCGTCGCTGCCCTCGCGGGCCGGCCGCAAGTCCCGCTTCGCGGGCTCGAAGGCCTGGCAGGCGTACTTCGTCGAGTACATCATCCTGACCATCGGCCTCGCGATCCTGTGCCTGCGCGGCCTCGAAGGCGCGATCCACCACGTGAACTCATACGAGCCCGCGTACTTCGTCTCGTACCCGCTGGTGCTGGCCTTCAAGGGCATGTCGCTCGGCGCGCTGCAGAACGCCATCTACCTCACCGCGATGATCAAGATCGGCACCTCGCTGATCTGGATGATCGTCGTCTCGCTCAACACCAACATGGGTGTGGCCTGGCACCGCTTCCTCGGCTTCCCGAACATCTGGTTCAAGCGGAACGCCGACGGCGCCGTCGCGCTGGGTGCGCTCCAGCCGATGACGAGCGGCGGCAAGCCGCTCAGCTTCGAGGACCCGGGCGAGGACGATGTCTACGGCGTCTCCCAGGTCGAGCAGTTCTCCTGGAAGGGCATCCTCGACTTCTCCACGTGCACGGAGTGCGGTCGCTGCCAGTCGCAGTGCCCCGCCTGGAACACGGGCAAGCCCCTCTCCCCCAAGCTCCTGATCATGTCGCTGCGCGACCACGCGCACGCCAAGGCCCCGTACCTGCTGGCCGGCGGCGGCAAGGACATGGAGGGCAACGAGAAGGCCACGCCGGAGCAGCTCGCGAACGTCCCGGCCGCGGCCCTGGCCGAGGCCGAGCGCCCGCTGATCGGCACGGCCGAGGAGAACGGGGTCATCGACCCCGACGTCCTGTGGTCCTGCACGAGCTGCGGCGCGTGCGTCGAGCAGTGCCCGGTGGACATCGAGCACATCGACCACATCGTCGACATGCGGCGCTACCAGGTGATGATCGAGTCCGCCTTCCCGTCGGAGGCCGGCACGATGCTGAAGAACCTGGAGCGCAAGGGCAACCCCTGGGGCATGGCCAAGAAGCAGCGCGTCGAGTGGACCAAGGAGGTGGACTTCGAGGTCCCGATCATCGGCAAGGACGCGGAGGACCTCTCCGAGTTCGACTACCTGTACTGGGTCGGCTGTGCGGGCGCCCTCGAGGACCGCGCGAAGAAGACCACCAAGGCCTTCGCGGAGCTGCTGAACATCGCGGGCGTCAAGTTCGCGATCATGGGCGGCGACGAGAAGTGCACGGGTGACTCCCCGCGCCGCCTGGGCAACGAGCCGCTCTTCCAGCAGCTCGCCTCGGAGAACGTCGCGATGCTGAACATGGCGTTCGGCGAGGACGACGAGGACGAGTCGACCAAGAAGCCGAAGTCGGCCAAGCGGATCGTCTCCACCTGCCCGCACTGCTTCAACACCATCGCGAACGAGTACCCGCAGCTGGGCGGCGAGTACGAGGTCATCCACCACACGCAGCTGCTCCAGCACCTGATCGACGAGGGCCGGCTGCTACCGGTGACGCCGGTCGACGGGCTCATCACGTACCACGACCCCTGCTACCTGGGCCGGCACAACAAGGTCTACACGCCGCCGCGCGAGATCATGTCGGCCGTACCGGGCCTGCGCCAGCAGGAGATGCACCGCCACAAGGAGCGGGGCTTCTGCTGCGGCGCCGGTGGCGCGCGGATGTGGATGGAGGAGCGGATCGGCAAGCGCATCAACAACGAGCGCGTCGACGAGGCCCTGTCCCTGAACCCGGACATCGTCTCCACCGCCTGCCCCTTCTGCCTCGTCATGCTCACCGACTCGGTGAACGGCAAGAAGAACGAGGGCCAGGCGAAGGAACACGTCACGGTGGTCGACGTGGCGCAGCTGCTGCTGGAATCGGTGAAGACGCCGGAGCCGGTGGAGGAGCCCGAGCCGGAGCCTGCGGCGGAGGCCGTGGCGGAGCCGAAGGCCGAGGCCGTCGCCGAGCCCAAGGCCGAGGCCGTCGCCGAGCCCAAGGCGGAAGCCGTCGCCGAGCCCAAGGCCGAGGCCGTCGCCGAGCCCAAGGCGGAAGCCGTCGCCGAGCCCAAGGCCGAGGCCGTCGCCGAGCCCAAGGCGGAAGCCGCCACGGAGCCCAAGGCCGCGGCGGAGGCACCGGCCAAGGCTGCGGAGCCTGCTCCGAAGGCGGAGGCACCGGTGAAGGCCGAGGCAGAGGCCCCGGCCGAGGCCCAGGAGCCCTCGCCGAAGGCGGAGGAGCCCGCCGAGGCACCCACGGAGCCGGGGACCGGCGCCGAGGCGAAGTAGCCCGCGCAGCACAGAACACCGGAACGGCCCGCCCCCTGTGGGGGCGGGCCGTTCCGGTGTTCGGGGTCCGGGGTCCGGGCCGGTCCGGGTCAGGCCTGGTCGGACCGGCTGCGGCGCAGCATCGCGAAGCCGAGGCCCCCGGCGCCCACCGCCGCCATGCCCCCGCCGGCGGCGAGCAGCAGCGTGCCGTCGGCGTGGTCGGACACCGGAGCGACACCCTCCGCGCCGGCCTTCACGCCGCCCTTCGGCACGACCCGCTCCACGGCCTTCTTCTCGACCGGCTTGGCGACCGGCTTGGCGACCGGCTTGGCGACGGGCTTCGCGTCCTTCGAACCGCCCTTGTCGGCCTTGTCGACCTTGTAGGTCGCGATCAGCTTGCCGCTGGTGAAGTCGTAGACCCAGCTGTTTCCGCCGTTCTTGCCGTCGATGACGACGAACTTCACGCGCTTCCCGTCCTGGACGAGCTTGTACGTCCAGCCGTCGTTCGTCGCGGTCGGGTGCTTCAGGTCGATGGTCCCGAGGAGGTTCCCGTTCGGCATCGAGAGCTCGACGCGCTTGCCGTTCGGGCCGTCGATCAGCCGCGCGTTGCGCCCGTCGGGCATGGCGACCTGGACGGAGTTCTCCCGCTCCTCCACCGGCTTCGGCTTCTCGACCGGCTTGGTCGCGCCCTCGACCCACGAGGTGACGGTGCCGTTCGGCTGGAGGACTACGTGCAGCCCGTTGTTCTGGCCGCGGGCGGCCTTGCCGTCCTTGCTGACCAGGGTGTCCAGCTTGGTGCCACCGGCGAAGATCTCGGCCTCGAAGTGGCCCTCACCGATCTGGTAGACCCGGGCGACCGATCCGTCGGCCAGCTTCACGGTCGTCACGTAGGCCCGGACGGAAGGCTTCACCGGCGGGGTGGTCGGCGGCGTGGTGGGGGGCGTGGTGGGCGGGACGGTCGGGTCCACCTGCGGCTGCTGCGGGTCCACGGTCGGCTGCTCGACGCCGGGCAGGACCTGCTGGTCCGGTACCGCCGGGGAATCCGCGAAGGCGGACCCGACCGGAAGGGCGAGGACGGCGGCCGCACCGGCCACGACGGCGGCGGTACGGAGGGTGGTGCGACGACGGTGCGGGCTACGCATGACGGGGCTCTTCTCGTGCTCGTTCGTGCTTCGTTGCGGTGGCTGCGTCAACGAACTTACGGAGCCGGTATGTCCGTATTCAGTCGGAAATGTAACAGGGATCAGCAGACTGCCGCGCAGCCACGTAACCCACCCTGAGAAGGCCCTCCAGGTACCCCCTAGGGGATGTCACAGCTCAGCCGCAAAGGGGGCTTCTTCCGGCACCCCGGCCCTCCATCGGCTCCGGAGCGGGTACTTTCGATCACGTGGCTGGATTCAGGATCGGACGCGGCCGGGACAACAACCGCACCCCGCAACAACCTCCGCGGCAGCAGCCGTACGGTCAGCAGCAGGCGCCCCAGGCGCCGCCGCCGTACGGCCAGCAGCCCTACCCACCCCAGCAGTGGCCTCAGCAGGGCGCCCCCGGGGACCAGGGCGAGCCCGAATACTTCGACCCGCACGGCGGCCACGGCGGCCAGGGTCAAGGCCAGGGCCAGGGCCAGGGCCAGGGGCAGGGGCACGACCACGGATACGGCTACGGCCGTCCCCCCGCCCAGGGAGCCGGCGGCCCGGGCGACTCACCGGGGTACACGCAGGCCTTCGCCATCGGCGAGGACCCGTACTCGTACAACCAGGGCGCGACCTACCAGGCGGGCGCCCAGGCCGCCGGCCCCACCGGGCCGCGGCTGCCGTGGAAGGAGCTGCTCCGCGGCATCGTGACCCGCCCGGGCCAGACCTTCCTGCAGATGCGCGACTACGCCGTCTGGGGGCCGGCGCTGATCTTGACCTTCCTCTACGGCACGCTCGCGGTCTTCGGCCTCGACGACGCCCGCAAGGACGTCATCGACAGCCCCTTCTCCCAGGCCGTACCGATCGTCCTCTCGGCGGGCGTGGCCTTCGTGATCTGCGGCCTGATCCTCGGAGCCGTCACCCACACCCTGGCCCGCCAGCTGGGCGGCGACGGGGCCTGGCAGCCGACGGTGGGCCTGTCGATGCTGGTCGTGAGTCTGACGGACGTACCGCGCCTGCTGTTCGCCATGTTCCTGAGCGGCGACAACATGCTCGTCCAGATCCTGGGCTGGGCCACCTGGGTGGCGGCCGGGGCGCTCTTCGTCTCCCTGATCAGCAAATCGCACGACCTGCCGTGGCCGAAGGCCCTGGGCGCGTCGGCGATCCAGCTGATCGCCCTGCTGTCGATCATCAAGCTGGGCACGATCTAGCGCACGCGCACACGCAGAGGGGCCCGCCACGCACACCGCGCGGCGGGCCCCCTCTCACATCTCACGTCCCACGCCTCACGTCAGGCGTCGAGAACCTGCCCCTCACGCTTCACGACGGGCGGCTGCGTCGACCACGGGAACTCGATCCACTCGTCGGTCTTCTTCCACACGTACTCGCACTTCACGAGCGAGTGGGACTTCTCGTAGATCACGGCGGACCGGACCTCGGCGACGTGCCCGAGGCAGAAGTCGTGCACCAGCTTGAGCGTCTTGCCGGTGTCGGCGACGTCGTCGGCGATCAGCACCTTCTTGTCGGTGAAATCGATCGCCTCGGGCACGGGAGCCAGCATGACCGGCATCTCCAGGGTGGTCCCCACCCCGGTGTAGAACTCGACATTCACCAGGTGAATGTTCTTGCAGTCGAGCGCGTACGCCAGACCACCGGCGACGAAGACGCCGCCGCGGGCGATGCTCAGGATGATGTCGGGCTCGTAGCCGTCGTCGGCGATGGTCTGCGCCAGCTCGCGCACGGCCCGCCCGAATCCCTCGTAATCAAGGTTCTCGCGCACTCCGCGGCTCACTCCCTCACTCACTCCGTCACTCATGCCTCGTGCCTCACCTGGGTCCGGTGGAAGTTCTGGAAGGACCGCGAGGCCGTCGGGCCGCGCTGGCCCTGGTACCGCGATCCGTACCTCTCGCTCCCGTACGGGAACTCCGCGGGCGAGCTGAGCCGGAACAGACACAGCTGTCCGATCTTCATACCCGGCCAGAGCTTGATCGGCAGCGTGGCGAGGTTCGACAGCTCCAGCGTCACGTGCCCGGAGAAACCCGGGTCGATGAACCCGGCGGTCGAATGGGTGACCAGCCCCAGCCGTCCGAGGCTGGACTTCCCCTCCAGTCTGGAGGCGATGTCGTCGGGCAGCGAGATGACCTCGTAGGTCGACGCGAGGACGAACTCACCCGGGTGGAGGATGAACGCCTCGTCACCCTCGGGCTCGACCATCCGGGTCAGGTCGGACTGCTCGACCGCGGGATCGATGTGCGCGTACCGGTGATTCTCGAAGACCCGGAAGAACCGGTCGAGACGTACATCGATACTGGAGGGCTGCACCATCGACTCGTCGAAGGGGTCGATGCGAACCCGTCCGCTGTCGATCTCGGCCCGGATGTCTTTATCAGAGAGAAGCACGTCCCGAGGATACGCAGAGCGCGCGGGCCGCCCCAATCGAGGCGGAACCCGCGCGCCGGGTGTCTACCGCTTCGGCGCCGCTCCCACGGGCACGGCATGCCGCAGCCGCGCACAGCGCGGACACCTCAGCAGCCGACCCGGCCCGATCCGGCCGGCACCGAGGTGCTGCAGCGGGAACGAAGCGGTGCTGAACACGTGCCCTTCGGCACAACGGACGACGGTGTGCTCCATCGAGTCCCTTTCCCCAACCAGCCGTACTGCGATGAATCGCCACATTAGGGGATGAACAAGACCCACTCCAGCCGCCGCTCCGCACGCACACGGTACGCCCCAACTCCCGCCCCCACGCCCCTCCGTGCATCCCACACGCGACACCACTCCCGGGACGAATTCACCAGGGGTAGATCATGGGGTAGGGTGAGAAACGATAGCGCTCCAGACAACTGGACGCCTATGCGGATGTAGTTTAATGGTAGAACATGAGCTTCCCAAGCTTATAGCGCGGGTTCGATTCCCGTCATCCGCTCCACGACAAAGCCCCAGGTCAATGACCTGGGGCTTTTGTGTTGCCTAGACCTATTCAGGAGTCCCGCACCACTTGTGCACCACCTTGACGGCGACGAGGTCGCGGGCCTTCGGCTGTTCTCACGTCGTCACAGGCGGAGACAAGAACGCGTACATGGCCTGGCCGTCCGCCCGGGCGCCCTCGTCGGCCAGTTGACGCCAAGCTGCGTGCTGCGGCTCGCTCAAGGCCTTCGCGAACGCGAGCTTCTTACGGTCGCCCTTGTCGAGTTGATCTCTGAGTTGCAGTGGATTGGCGGGCAACGAGAGCAAGAACGCCAGATCGCGGTAGTGCCGCTCCGGTGAAGCGGTCTTGATGCTCACCGCTGCAGCCTTCGCCACGATCGCCCCCAACAGGCTGGGGCGACGGATCCGGCCGGTCCGCGGCCCCAGTCGCACACTCACAGCCTCGGTTCTCCGCGCAGCCTGACGGCCCCCTGGCACCTCCAGCGTGCGACCGGGCGGCGTCGTTGTGAGGTCTGCACGGGGGCCGAGGTTGTCAGGCGCCAGCAGATCCACCACCAACCGCTGTGGCTCCACACCGCGCTGATAGCGGTGCAACAGATTGCCCTGCGGCGACATGCCGGCGGGGGAGAATCCGAGCCGTTCCAGCGCCGCAACCAAACGGCGCAAGCTCTGCTGGTCCGACTGCACGTCAGCCAGGACATCCAGGTCGGCGCTCGCCGCCGGTGGGGTCCGACCGTGCTCCAGGCCGTGCAGGAGCACCATCTGCCCGCCGATCAGCGACCAGGCGTCCGGCACCTGCTCCGCAAGGTCGAACAGCACGCCCCACAACTCCACCAGCGGGCTGGTGAACAGGTCCGACTCCAGTCGTACGTCGGGCAGATCAGCCGCCATGATCACACCTTCCGAGGCTGCGCGTAGCGAGCCAGCAGAGACTCAAGCAACCCGGCTGCGGCAGCGTCGGCTCGGCCCTCATGGCGGTCCAGCAAGTCGGCCGCCACCACTGAGGCGGGGACGTCACGGCCCTGCCCGGGCGTTTCAGACCTTGAGGTCAGGAACGGCCACATCTCCGCCGGGGGGATTCGGACCGAGACATTGCCCCGCCCTTCGTCACGGACCATGCCGAACTCGGCTTCCAGCTTGTCAAGCCTGTCGGGATGTACGTAGATCTCCGCACGCCCGAGAGCGACGTAGTCCGCCCCCGCCTGCGCCGCGGCGCTCGCTCCCCCCCTCACCACATCCTGAGCGGCGAGCAGAACCGGCAGTACGCCTGAATGAACGCGGTACGAGCGAACCTCGGCGCGGGCAGCAAGAAGCTCCTGGAGCAGGTCCGGCGCCAGTTGCCCGTGGGCAAGGAGATTCCGCAACCGCATCCGCACCCGGGACTTCTCGGCATCGGACAGACCCACCGGCTGATGGCCGTCCAGCACCGCCAGAACGCCCCAGGCATTGCGGGCCGACAGCGGTCTCCGCGAACGAGGGCCACGGTCCTTGCGATCCCGGACGCTGTCCCCTGCGACCAGCCAACGACCTCCGACTCGTTGCCCTTGGAGCTTTCCGTCATGCAGCAACTGACGAACACGGGAGTCGTCCACCCCGAGCAGGGCCGCAGCCTGTTTCACCGACAGAAATTCCATGCCCGCCTCCTTGCGCCTCCTCTCACGGACCAAGGAGAGAACACGCAACCAGTCTCTCGCCCCGGTCCCCTTGCGTCAACTCTCACGTTTTCGGGAGGCAAGGCGCAATCACCGACGCGGCGACGCACGATCTACCTCTGTGGCACGTGGCCCTCAGCAGCAACCCTTGGCGATTCGCCTACCGAGTGGGGGAAATGCCCCATCCCGCCAATCCGGCAGACACGTGCCCCATCCGTGCCCTGCGGAGCGGTGAACAGCGGTCCATACGGGCACGCGCAGACCCTCGCGGCAGCTCCCTCAGCGGGCTGTTTTCGCAGGTCAGGCGCATTACAGATACCCCGCCCGCCATAGATTCCCAAGCTTATAGCGCGGGTTCGATTCCCGTCATCCGCTCTTGCAAGAAGGCCCAGGTCAGCGACCTGGGCCTTCTTCATTGTCTAGACCTCTCAGCCCCCACCATGCCCTCCGCGTGCCCCAACTCGCGGAAACGCCCTGCTCGGAGGGCTTTTCGTGCACCACCTGCACCGCATGGCCGCGATGCCGCCTCGGATCGCGAGACTCATTTCACGTGACCTGCGTCACTCTCGCTGCTGATGGAGGGAATTCGCCTCCACAAAGCGACAGTTGATCCACATGCCCATGGGCGCTGCATCTGGTCAACGACGCGCGGGCTCCACATCGGTCGGCGCGGTGCCGTCCGTCCGTCCGGTGGAGGTGGGCGTCCACCGAGTACGCGCCCGCTCCGACGATGAGCAGGAAGAGACTGCCGCACAGTTGGGCGAGATCGGTCCGGGATTCGTGGATGAAGTCCCACCAGCCCGACTTCGCGTCGAAGAGCAGGGCGTCGCCCCAGAGGATCGGCAGCTTGGTGATCAGCAGCGCGCCGAGCATGTTCACGATCATCGGGAGCGTCGCGAGCCGGGTGAGTAGCCCGGCCAGGATCAGGGCGCCGCAGGCGATCTCGAAGGCGCCGTCCAGGGGGGCGAGGAATCCGGGCGCGGGAATGCCGACCTTGTCGAAGCGTCCCGTGCCCAGCTGGTCGGGGTAGAGGAATTTCTGGATGCCCTCGAAGAGGAAGACCGCGCCGACGTACAGGCGGATGAGAACCGTCGCGGCGGGCGCGTCGGTGGCGGTCAGCTTCGCCTGCCAGGTGCTGAGGTGTGCCATGCGGGGATGCCCTCTCCCGACGGGGACGTACCGGGTGCCGAGATCCTCTCGCGAGGCAGAGGGGCAGCTGCGGCAATCCACCGACGGGGAGAGCACGTCGCGGTGCGGTTACGCCTTGCGGGCGGTCACCGCACGGCGTAGCCCGTAGGCGGCGGCGCCGGCGGCCAGAACCGCCGCGCCGGAGATCACCGAAGAGGCGGGAAGGGCAAAGGCGAGGACGATGCAGCCGGTCAGCCCGACGACAGGGATGAACCGCGCCGGGCGGCCCTCGTCCGGGGTGAGCGTCCAGGCGGAGGCGTTGGCGACGGCGTAGTAGGCGAGCACCCCGAAGGAGGAGAAGCCGATCGCCCCGCGCAGGTCGGCCGTCGCGGCGAGAACGGCCACGACCGCGCCCACCACGAGTTCGGCGCGGTGCGGCACCTGGAACTTCGGATGGACGGCGGCCAGCGCGTGCGGCAGGTGCCGGTCGCGGGCCATCGCCAGGGTCGTGCGCGAGACCCCGAGGATCAGGGCGAGGAGCGAGCCGAGCGCGGCCACCGCGGCACCCACCCGTACAACGGGCACCAGCCAGTCCGCGCCTGCGGCCCGTGCGGCATCCGACAGCGGAGCCGTGGCGTCCGCCAGGCCCTGCGGGCCCAGCACGAGCAGGACGGCGACGGCGACGGCGGCGTAGACGACGAGTGCGATGCCGAGTGCGAGCGGGATGGCCCGGGGGATGGTGCGGGCGGGATCGCGGACCTCCTCCCCGAGGGTGGCGATGCGGGCGTAGCCGGCGAAGGCGAAGAACAGCAGGCCCGCCGCTTGGAGCACCCCACTGAAGGTCGCATCGTCCCCGATGTCCAGCCTGGCGGCGTCCGCGTCGCCCGCGGTGAAGGCCGCGACCACCACCGCGGCCAGCACGGCCAGGACCACGGCGACGATGGCGCGCGTGAGCCACGCGGACTTCTGCACCCCGGCGTAGTTGACGGCGGTCAGCGCAACCACCGCTGCGACGGCGATGGCATGAGCCTGGCCGGGCCACACGTAGGAGCCGACGGTCAGCGCCATGGCCGCGCAGGAGGCGGTCTTGCCGACCACGAAGGCCCATCCAGCGAGGTAGCCCCAGAACTCGCCCAGGCGCTCCCGCCCGTAGACGTAGGTGCCGCCGGAGGCGGGGTAGCGGGCGGCCAGGCGGGCCGAGGACATCGCGTTGCAGTACGCCACCACCGCTGCCAGTGCCAGGCCGAGCAGCAGCCCCGACCCGGCCGCGCCGGCCGCCGGGGCCAGGGCCGCGAAGATGCCCGCCCCGATCATCGACCCCAGGCCGATCACCACGGCGTCGAAGACACCCAGGTGCCGCTTCAGCTCGCCCGTACCCGCGGGCCCCGACACCGCGCCCATCACTTGCTCCCCGACCGCACTCCGGCAGATGTACCGGCGCACCGTATAGGAACAAGGTGACGGGACGGGGGCAGCCGTCGGGCAGCGGAGGGCCCTCCGACGCCGTTCCGCTCCAGGATGTCGGACATCCCCATTGAGGCAGTGCCACGGCAGGGATGCACAGCACGTGTCTCATGGCAGATTCACATGTAACCGCTATTGAGGCCACAGGTGCGCGGGCCAGCCTTGCGACCCATGGGATCTGTGATGAGAGGCCGGGCTGTCCTGGTCAACGGCACGCTGGCCGTGCTGCTGGCCGGGGGCATCGGCTTCGCGTACGTGTCGCTCGGCGACGACGGGGCCACGGCCTCGGCCACCACCAGGACCACGGCCGTGATGCGGGGTGATCTGACCGCTTCGGTGGTGGCGTCCGGTGCGGTGGAGAGCGCGACGAAGCGGGCGCTGGCCTTCAGCGGCTCGGGCAACGTGTCGAAGGTCCACGTCGCGGTCGGTGCCACGGTGAAGAAGGGGCAGAAGCTGGCCGAGCTGGACCGGACCGAGGCGCAGGAGGAGCTCGATTCCGCCAAGGCGCAGTTGGCCGTGGCCGCCGACGGCGACACCAGTACCGCGCAGGGCAACGCGAGTTACGTGCAGGCCAAGAACGCGGTGAGCGCGGCCCAGCGGGCCCTCGACGGGACCGTCCTGTACGCGCCGTTCGACGGGACGGTCACCGCCGTGAACGGCAGCGTCGGGGAATCAGCCTCGGCGTCTTCGGGGTCCTCGGGATCCTCGGGATCCTCGGGATCCGCCAACTCCTCGTCGAGCGGCTTCATCGAGCTCGCGGATCCGGGAGCGGTCCAGGTCACGGGCAAGTTCACCGAGGCGGATGCCACCCAGCTCAAGGTGGGGCAGGCGGCGACGGTCACCTTCGCGGCGCTGTCGGGCGTCACGACGCAGGGCGAGGTCGCTGCGATCGACAGTGTGCCGACGACCGAGAACAACGTCGTGACCTTCGCCGTGACGGTCAGCCTGAAGGAGAAGCCGGCCCAGGTGCGGATCGGGCAGACCGCCAGTGCGACGGTCACCGTCTCCGAGGTGAAGGACGCCCTGTACGTGCCGAGCGCCGCGGTGACGAGCGCCGGCGGGCAGACCACCGTGACCGTGCTGGAGAACGGCAAGCCGGTCGTGAAGACCGTGACGGTCGGGATCGCCGGCAGCTCCGGTACCGAGATCAAGTCCGGCCTGAAGGAGGGCGAGCAGGTCAGCATCACGGTCGCCACCGGCACGGGCGGCAGCGGTGCGCAGGTGCCGGGCGGTGGCGGGCTCGGCGGTGGCGGCATGGCGCCCGGCGGCAGTGGCGGTCGCGCCGCGGGCGGCGGTGGCGGCCGATGAGCGCCCCCGTCATCGAGGTCCGCGATCTCACCAAGGTCTACGGGCAGGGCGAGACCACCGTCCATGCGCTGCGCGGCACCAGTCTGACCGTCCAGCAGGGCGACTACGTCGCGATCATGGGCCAGTCCGGCTCCGGGAAGTCCACTCTGATGAACATCCTGGGCTGCCTCGACGTGCCCACGGACGGCCAGTACTTCCTGGACGGCACGGACGTCAGCGGGCTCAGCGAGCAGCAGCTGTCGATCCTGCGGAACAGGAAGATCGGCTTCATCTTCCAGAGCTTCAACCTCATCCCCCGGATGACGGCCCTCGCCAACGTCGAGCTCCCGCTGGCCTATGGCGGGGTCAAGCCGGCCGAGCGGCGCCGGCGGGCGCTCGCGGCCCTGGAGATGGTCGGGCTGTCCGACCGGACCGGACACGAGCCGAACGAGCTCTCCGGCGGACAGCAGCAGCGCGTGGCCGTCGCGAGGGCCCTGGCCACCGCTCCCGCCCTGCTGCTGGCGGACGAGCCGACCGGCAACCTCGACAGCAAATCGACCCTCGATGTCCTCGACATCCTGGACCAGCTCTCGGCATCCGGGCGGACGATCGTCCTGATCACCCACGAGGACGAGGTCGCCAAACGCACCAGGCGCGTCATCCGCCTGGTCGACGGCGACATCGTGGAGGACCGCAGACAATGAACCCCTTCGAAATCCTGCGGTTCGCCCTGCGCGGCCTGGGCGCCAACAAGCTCCGCAGCGGCCTGACCACACTGGGCATCCTCATCGGCGTGGGCGCCGTCATCCTCCTGGTCGCGGTCGGCAACGGCTCCTCCCAGCAGATCCAGGACAGCATCAGCCGCCTCGGCGCGGGAGCGCTGACCGTCTCCACCTCGACCACCGGACAGGGCGGCGGCGGATCGCGCCAGGTCGGCGGCCCGGGCGGAGCCGGAGCACAGCAGCAGAGCGGTACGGGACCGCGTACCCAGGCGAAGAAGCTCACGGTGGAAGACGCCAAGGCTCTGGTCGACCCGGTGAACACGCCGTCGGTCGAGAGCGCCTCACCGGTGGTCAACGCCAGCTCCCAGACCACGACCTACCTGACGACCAGCCACAGCATCGGCCAGTTCGTCGGCAGCGACCCGGCGTACTTCAAGGCGAGCAACAAGACGATCCAGCGCGGATCGCTCTTCACCGCCGAGCAAGTGGCCGCCGGCGCGAAGGTCGCGGTCATCGGCCAGACCGTGGCCGAGGAGCTCTTCGGCCGGGTCGACCCGATCGGCAAGAAGATGAACGTCAACGGCGCCTTCTTCACCGTGACCGGGGTGCTGGCGGAGTCCGGCTCGTCGTCGAGCGGCTTCCAGGACGCCGACGACATCGCCGTCGCCCCCTACACCGCGGTCCAGGGCACGCTCACCAGCTACGGCGCGCTCAGCCAGATCGTCGTGCAGGCCAAGACCCCTGGCGCGGTCGACGCGGCGCAGGCCGAGGTCACCACCCTCTTGAACCAGCGGCACGGCAGCACCGACTTCCAGGTCTTCAACCAGGCCAGCCTGCAATCGGCCGTCGCCGAATCGAGCGAGACCTTCACCGTCCTGCTCGGCGCGGTCGCGGCGATCAGCCTCCTGGTCGGCGGCATCGGCGTCACCAACATCATGCTGGTCACCGTCACCGAACGGACCCGCGAGATCGGCATCCGCAAGGCCATCGGCGCACCCCGCGGAGCCATCCTCGGTCAGTTCATCACCGAGGCCACGATCCTGTCGCTGATCGGCGGAGTACTCGGGGTCGTCGTGGGAGTCGTCGGCGGCCAGTTCAAGATCGTCGGCGTACAGCCGGTGATCGCCCCCTGGTCGATCGGCCTCGCGCTCGGCGTGTCGGTCGCCATCGGCCTCTTCTTCGGCAGCTACCCGGCCAACCGGGCCGCGGGTCTGCGGCCCATCGAGGCGCTGCGCCATGAGTGAGGACAGAGCAGTGAACCCAAACACCGACGTGCTTGCCGATTCCCCGTTTGCCGGGGACCTCGACGCCGACCTCAAGGCCGCACCGGCGCGGCGGCGCCTGCCGGGGGTGGCGCTGTTCCTGGCCGCGGGCATCGTGGCCGTCGGCGGATTCGTCGCCGGCGTGTACGTGGAGAAGGGTGCCGGGGACACGTCAGGCACCCGGCCGTCCGGGGGCCAGATGCCGGGCGGCGGCCAGATGGCCGGTGGCCGGCCGCAGGGCGAGATGCAGGGCATGCCCGGCGGGGGCGGCCAGTCACGCCAAGGGATGTCCTCCGGAACCATCAGCAAGATCAAGGACGGGGTGGTGGAGCTCACGACCCAGGACGGGAAGACCGTCGAGATCAAAACCGGTGACTCCGTCATGCTCCGGTCCCAGACCCAGACCCAGACCCCGGCCCCGGCCCCGGCCCAGACCCAGACCCCTGCCCCTGCCCCGACGGACGGAGCACAGCAATGACCTTGGTGAAGCGGATGCTGGGCGGGGCGGCGGTGGCGGCGATGCTGCTGACCACCGTGGCCTGCGGCAGTACCGAGTCCGAGCAGCAGCCCTCCTCCGACCCCATGCAGGCGTTTCAGGAATGCCTCCAGGAGCACGGGGTGACCATGCCCGCTGGGGGAGGCCAGCGCCCCGAGGGCGTCCCGAGCGGACGACCCGAGGGTGCGCCCAGCGGCATGCCCGAAGGTGCGCCGTCGGGGCGGCCCTCGGGCATGCCGAGCATGTCGGCCGAGCAGCAGGAGGCGATGCAGGCCTGCGCGTCGCTGCGACCCCAGCAGGGCGGCGGCCCCGGCGGCAACAGTCGGCAGAACGGAGGCTGACCCATGGCAACAGGCAGAAGGCGCCGCACGCCGGCAGCGGGGGGCGGCCGCCGGATGGCCGCCATGTACGGCGTGCTCGGGGCCGTCCTGATGGGCAGTGCGGCGATACCCGCCCACGCCGACGGGAGCACCCCCTCCCCGTCGGCCAAGAACCCGTCCCCGACCGTTCCGGACGTGGAGGCCGGCACGGGCCCGTCCGCGTCGGGCACGGTCGAGAGCCTCACCTCCCGCTCGCTGTCGTTCACGGCCGAGGGCACGATCACGACGCTCAAGGTGAAGGCCGGTCAGAAGGTCGAGAAGGGCGATGTCCTGGCCCAGGTCGACTCCACCGAGGCCGTCGAGAGCCGCAGTGCGGCCTACGCCTCCTACCTCGCCGCCTCCGAGACCCTGGAAGAGTCCGAAAGCGGCAGCGAGGGCTACCGGAAGGCGTACGCGTCCTACGTCAAGGCCCGCAACACCTACCGCAAGGCCGAGCGCGCGGTGGACGGGACGAAGATCGTCGCCCCGTTCGCCGGGACGGTCACCGCGCTCGACGCCGAGGCCGGCCAGAGCGTGTCCCGGGGAGCGACGGTCCTCACCCTCACCGACCTGTCCGCGCTGCAGGTCAGCGCCGACTTCACCGAGGCCGACATCGTCAAGCTGAACAACGGCCAGAAGGCCACGGTCACCTTCGGGGCCCTGAACACCACCGTCCAGGGCAGCGTTTCCTCCGTGTCGCCGGTCCCCGTCGCGTCGGAGAGCTCGGGCAGCGGTACGGGGGGAGGGATGCAGCAGTCCTCGACGCAGGTCGTCCGCTACACCGTCCTCATCTCCCTGGCGGACCTTCCGGCGACGGTCCGGGCGGGTCAGGCGGTGACCGTCGAGGTGCAGGTCTGAGTCTCTCAGCGAATTCACAGCTCCTGACCACGTGATCCACAGGGAGCCCGGCGATGCTCACGCCCATGCCGGAGCAGACCGACCCCCACGACATCCTCAGGACCTCGCCGTTCGCGGGCAGCCTCGAAGAGGCGCTGGCCGCCCATCCGCCCCGGCCCAAGCTGCCCCTGCTCACCACGTTCCTGGCCGTCGGCGTCCTTGGCGTCGGCGGCCTCGTCGGCGGCATCCACGCCGACCGCCACTGGGGCCGGGAGAACACCGAAGCCGGGCCCGGAGCGTCCACCGGACGCTTCGGGCAGGGGCCGCAGCCCCCTGCCGGCGCGGGGCAGGGCCGGTTCCCTGGCCGGGGCGGCGGCCAGGGTCAGCCCTCCGGGCAGCAAGTCCCGGGCGGGGCTCGGCAGAACCCCGGACTCGTCCAGGGCACCATCACCGAGGTGACCGGCGAATCCGTCACCGTGAAGACGTCCGACGGCAAGACCGTCACTCTGAAGACCGGGGACGAGCTGCGGACGCTCCCGTCACCGGCTCGCTAGGGACCGTGCCCGCCGACCCCTGGGCGCCGTCGGTACGGAGCCCGCCCGGTCGGTCACTCGTCGGCACCGGCAACTGCGGCGTCCGCGAAGGGGCGGCTCGCCGCCATCGCGAGGTCTTCCACCAGGGCCATGCCCGACTCCTGCGACCTCTGGCCGTCGCACAGAACGGCCAGCAGGAGGGTGTGTCCGGCCACTTCCACCCGGCCGATGCTGTTGGTCACCCACAGGCCCGTCCCGCTGCGCGCGAGCCAGCCGTTCTTGAGCTGCGCGGACCCGGGGTCGTCCGCCGCCGCCGAAACGCCCCAGTCCTGGTCGGCCGCGATCGAGCCCATGAGGCCGCACAGATACTCCCGGGCGTCCGCGGACAGGACCGAGTCCTCGCCGAACACCGCCCGGAGCAGACGCAGCTGATCATCCGGCGTGGTCCGGGTGAGCCCCCAGTAGGCCCCGTCGCCGGGAACGGTCTCGGTCAGGCCCAGCCGGGCGTTGGCCTTCGCCAGCCCCTGCCCGCCGCCGATGGCGTCCCACAGGGCGTTCGCCGCCGCGTTGTCGCTGTTCTCGATCATGACCGTCGCCCACGCGCGTTCCTGAGCGGTGAGCGCCCGACCGTCGTCGTCGGCCTGCAGTAGCAGGGCGGCGAGAATATCGACCTTGACGATGCTGGCGGTGTCGAACTCGTGATCGTCGGTCTCAGTGGTGCCGGCGGACGCGCTCGTGCCCGTGGACAGGTCCAGCACCGCCACGGCCGCGTTCCCCCCGGCCCCCGCCACAGCCTCCCGTACCGCGGCCTCGACGTCCGCCGCGAGCTCGGCCCGGGCGTCGTCTTGCGCCGACGCCGTCGCCGACGGACTCGGTAGCGCGGTCACTGCAGCGGCCGTCTCCACGGGGTTTCGGCCCGTCTGCGGACCCGAATCCGCGTAGCTGAAGCCGATCGCACCGATGAGCGCGGCCGCCGTGCCGATCGCGAGGTAGCGGGGTATCCGGGACGGGGAAGAGTGCCTGTGGCGTGCCATGAGGCGACGCTAGGAATCCGGTATGGGAAACGCGTTTGCGTCAGCTCTGGATCCGCTGTGAAGACGCCCGGTTCACCACGTTTCCACGTGCGGTGCCGGTGGCCGGTGGGGTAGCAGGAGGCGGAAGGTGCAGCCTTCGCCCGGCCGGTTGTCCAGTTCGAGGCGGCCGTCGTGCGCGGCGGCGATCGCGGTGGCGATGGCGAGGCCCAGGCCGGAACCCGGTTCGGTGAGTCCGTCCGGGGCCGCGGCCCGGTAGAAGCGGTCGAAGACATGGGGGGCGGCGTCGGGCTGGATCCCGGGCCCTTCGTCGGCGACCTCGACGACGCTGACGGGCACGCCTGCCGAAGCCCCCGGCCGATCGGCCGTGCGGGAGCCGACCCGGACATGGACCGGTGTGTCCGCGGGGGTGTGGGTGCAGGCGTTGGACAGGAGGTTGTTCAGGATCTGGGCGAGCTGATGAGGGTCACCCGGTGCCTCGATGACGTCGAGCTCGGCGGTCCCCGCGCCGGGCCCTGCGGGGTCGGCCGTGAGCGGCTCCAGGGTGATCGTGCGGCCGGGGTGGCGGACAGCGGTGGTCGCGATGGCCTCGGCGGCCAGCGAGAGCAGGTCGACGGGTTCGTGGTGGGGGGTGGGGGTGTGGCCTAGCTTGGCCAGGAGGAACAGGTCATCGACGAGCCGGCTCATGCGGTCGGCGTTGTGCGCGATGAGCGTGTGCGCCTCGTGGCGGCGGGGGCCGTCCATCGCAGGGTCCGTCAGCAGCAGTTCGGCGAAGCCCTGGACGGCGGTGAGCGGGGTCCGCAGTTCGTGGCCCGCGTCTGCGAGGAAGTTCCGCAGCTGCTGCTCCGAGTCCTCCGTACGGCGCAGGGCGGTCCTCAGCCGGTCGAGCATGGTGTTGAGGGCCATCGCCAGGCGCCCGACCTCGGTGTCGGGGTCCGCGACGGGAACGCTGAGTTCCAGTGCCCCGTCGGTGATCTGCTGCGCCGTTTGTTCCACGCGGGTGAGAGGGCGCAGGCCCAGCCGGATGGCTCCGTTGCCGAGGACGACCACGCTGGTGGCGACGGCCAGGCCGAGGCCGAGGCTGAGCCAGAGCAGTTTGGTCGTGGCGCCGTCCACGGTGTCGAGCGGGAGGGCGACGACGGACCGCATCTGGCCGGGTCCGGCGTAGGAAACGACGCGCCAGTCGGATCCGCTGTCGTCCTGCCCGGGTAGGGTGCTCGGCTTGCCGGAGGGCAGGCGGAGGTCGGTGGCCCGGCCGGGCAGGCGTGGCCCCGGCTCCTCACCGGTTCCCAGGGAACTGGCGAGCAGGCGTCCGTCCTGGTCGTAGAAGTAGACGCGGTAGTCCGAGGGCAGCGAGTCGCCGGGGTTCGGCGGTGGACGCAGGGCTTCTCCGCGGGCGAGGTCCTCGTAGACGCGGTCGGGGGGACGGAAGTGGCCCAGACGGTCGTCGACCTGGTCCATGAGCCAGCCGCGCAACACGGTGAGCCCGGCGAACTGGCACACCAGGACGGCGGCGGTGGCCAGCAGCCCGGAGATCAGGACCAGGCGGGCGCGCAGCGAGCGGGGCCGCAGTCGGCTCACCGGGCTCATCGCGGCGTCGTGGGGGACTCGTCACGGGGCAGGCGCAGGCAGTAGCCGACACCGCGGACCGTGTGGATCAGTGCGGGCGGCTCCTGGTCGATCTTGCGGCGCAGGTTCTTGACGTAGGTGTCCACGATCCGGGTGTCACCGGAGAAGCCGTACTGCCACACCTGCTGGAGGATCTCCGCCTTCTCCAGCACCCGCTCGGGGTGGGTGAGCAGGCAGACCAGGAGACGGAACTCGGTCGGCGACAGCTTCACCGGTCGTCCGGCCCGGTGCACCTCGTGGCTGCTCTCGTCGAGGGTGAGGTCGGCGTACCGCAGGGGCGGCCGGGCGGAGCCGGCGGACGGGGGTGTGTTGCTGCGGCGCAGGATGGCGCGGATGCGCAGCAGGATCTCCTGGACGTGGAAGGGCTTGGTGACGTAGTCGTCGCCACCGGAGCTCAAGCCGATGATGCGGTCCTCGACGCCGGTGCGGGCGGTGAGGAACAGCACGGGGGTGTAGACGCCCTGGGCGCGGAGGTCGCGGATGACGTGGAAGCCGTCGGTGTCGGGGAGCATCACGTCCAGGATGATCAGGTCGGGCCGCCGACTGCCCGCCTCGAACATGGCTTCCTGCCCGCTGCCGGCGCTCGCCACGGCGTAGCCGGCCGCGGTCAGCGCGGAGGTCAGCAGCGTACGGATGCTGGTGTCGTCCTCCACGACCAGAACGGTGTGCCTCGTCCCCGGCCGGTCGGGAGGGAGCTGTTCGTCGATCACGTTCTGGCACCTCGGGGAGCGGGGAGTGGAGCTGCGGAGTGGCGTTTCTCCGCCGTGGTGCCCGCGTCAGGCCGGACCACCGTACGCCGGACATCGCCGAAATCCGCACATGGAGTATTCCCGGCACCCCGGGTGGCGCCCGGTCGGGGACGCATCCGGGGTGCCGGGTTGATCAGCCGGTCACGTCCTTGTCCTTGGCCAGGGCCGCGGAACGGTCGGTGACCGTCTTGGACAGCTTGGCCGCGGAGGTGTCCAGGTCGGCGGACTTGGCGCCCGCCGACCGTGCCTGTTCGGTGATGTCCTTGAGGTTCTCCGCCGCCGTGCCGGAGGCGTAGAACTTCTGGTACAGCTCGCGGTACGCCTTCTTGTAGACCTCGTCGAAGGCGTCCAGGGCCAGGAACTTGGTCTTCAGGACGTGCGACATCCCGCCCCGGCCACCGCCGGGCCCGCCCTGCTGGTTGCCGCCGACGCCGCCGGGTGCTCCCTCGGGCATCCCGGGCGGCATCCCCTGGGGCATTCCTTCCGGCATGCCCTCGGGCATCCCTTCCGGCATGGTGCCGGGTCCGCCCTGTGCGGCGCCGGGCGGGACCTGACCGGTGTTTCCGCCGGTGTTCCCGCCGGGCATGCCGCCGCCCATGCCGATGGAGTCGTCCGGGCCGGCGGCCGCGTCCCCGCTGAAGGTGAGGTTGTAGTCCCAGCCCAGGACGGAGAACTTCTTCGTGTCCAGGTCGTACCAGAGCAGGTAGTTCTTCCCCGGGCCGGCCATGTCGTCGAAGTTCAGCAGCAGGTTCTGCGACGCGACGTACTGCGCGAGGGAGTCCACGTCGACGTACTTGCCGAGGTCGCGGGCGAACTCCTCGTCCGAGGCGCTGTTCGCCCACTTGATCAGTTTCATGACCGGCTCGAGGTCCTGGCTGCCCTTTTTGTTGAGCTGCTTGAAGGAGTTCTCGTACTCGGTGGGGTCGTCGCCGCGGTACTCGAAACTGCCGCCGGCCTTCGCCTTGTAGAGCACCCCGTTGCCGTCGGTGATGTCAGCGGCGTAGTCGGTGTCGGGTGCCTCGACCATGAGGCGGGCGGCGGCGGGACGGTTGTTCACCTTGAGCTCGGTGAAGGCGTACCGCTCGGCCTTCTGGCCGCTCGTTCCGGTCAGCGAGAGGGACAGGGCCTCGTTCAGGGGAACCTGGGCGTTGCTGCCGGGCCGCAGGGAGATCTCGCGTTCGCCCTGGTAGGCGCGGCCCTCGACGAACTCGTCGATCTTCACGAGCCAGGGCAGTTCCTCGGGCTTGTCCGCGGAAAGGTTGTACTGCACCATCCCGCCCATCCCACCGCGGCCGCCGCCGGGCCCCTGACCTTGTGCTGCGCCCCCTTGGCCGCCCGGTCCCTGGCCTCCGGCTCCCTGCCCTCCAGTGGCCTGCCCGGGGCCTCCCGTTGCCTGGCCCCCGGTGGCCTGGCCCGGGCCGCCGCCGGGAGCGCCCTGCGGGAAGCCGGGAAGGTTCCGGTCGCCGCCGGCTCCGCCCGCCCCGCCCCCGCCGGGCATGCCCCGGTTGCCGCGCAGGGAGGACACCGTGGAGTTGCCCTTCAGCCGGATCCCCACGTCGTTGAGGTAGACACCGTCGATGACCAGGTCGGCCTCGATGTAGTCCTTGTTCCCGTCCTCCTTGAACTCCTTCATCATCTTGTCGAAGTCGGTCTGCTTGTAGGTGAGCTGGATCGAGTGCGACACGGAGGTGTCGTACAGGCCCACCGTTCCCCGGACGTCCTCGGTGATCGGGTCGCCCTCGGCGCGAGAGGCCGAGGTGACGTACGGGGAGACCCGCACGTCCCCGAGGAAGAACACCATCGCGGCCAGGCCGACGCCGAGCGTTGCGGCAGGCTTCCAGTGGTGGCGCAGCCGGACCGGTACACGGTCCTTGAGCCGCCGCTCGCGCCGCACGGCGCTCCCGGTCTCGCCGCCCATCAGAGGTCCGTGGTGTCGTAACCGGTCAGGACGGTGACGCGCTGGCCGGACGTGCGTTCCTGCAGGGCGCTGACCAGGTCACCTGGCTCGGTGCCCTTCTTCAGGCGCACGGTGTAGAAGATCTCGCACAGGGCTCCGCCGCGGATGGTCTCGGTGCTGACGAGCTCGAACTCGCTGGTGTACTTGATCAGCACGTCACGGATCTGCGGGGTGTAGTCGTCACCGGCGGGAACCTGGACCTTGACGACCTGACGCTGCACGTTGAGCGCGAACCAGTTGAACTTCGACATCGCCAGGATGACGGAGCAGATCACGACGGCGCCGACCACGGCCAGAGTGTAGAACCGGGCGCCGCAGGCCATGCCGATGGCCATGGCCAGGAAGATGAAGCCGACGTCCCTGGTCTCCTTGACCGCGTTGCGGAACCGGACCACGGACAGGGCGCCGACCAGGGAGAAGGCACGGGCCAGGTTCGAGCCGACGACCAGCATGATCAGGGCGACGATCATGCCGACGATGACGAGGGTCTGCACGTAGGACTGGCTGTAGGAGACGTTGCGGTGCGTGTACCGGTACACGTAGCCGATCGCCGTGGACAGGATGAACGACAGCGCCATCGCCGCGACGACATCGGCGACACTGAAGGTGCCGCTGAGCTCCTGCAAGTTGAGGTCGAAGTTCACTGGACTCCCGCTTTCGAAGGCGCATCGTGCTGCGCCGGCTGCTTGTGAGTTGGGGTGGGAGGCGGGTAGTCCGCCTCGTTGACGTGGAAGACCGAGCGGGGGGCCAGCCCGAACGCCTCGACGGACTGCACGTACTTCGAGATCCGCACGAGGTTGAGGTTGCGGCGCGCGGCCAGGTCGGTGATCCAGTGCGGTGTGCGCTCGTTGACCTTGATCTCCATGACCGACATGTGCGGCGGGATCGTGAACCGGTTCTGGGGGGTGGCGATGCCGAAGTGGAAGTCCCGGTCCCGGCCGCGGACCCGGCGGTCGAAGGTGACCCGCAGGCCGGTGTCGGCATCCCTGCCCACCAGGGCCTCGCGCTGGTAGCCGGTGATCGCCGTGGGCTGCAGGTTCAGCCGCACGACCAGTTCGAGGACCTCCTGTACGAAGGCACTCTCCTGCGGGGAGTGCTTCACCATCCGGCGCTCGTCGCACAGTCCCCGCGCCACGCCGTAGGGCAGGGTGATCCGGCGCTTCTGCGTGACCCTGTTGACCCGCTGCTTGATCTCCACGCGGACCGGGGAATCGTCCGTCACGGCGTCCAGGTCGCCGTAGTGGCGGATGCGCAGCTTGCGGCGGAACTTCAGGCCCTCGATCTTCTCCCAGTAGAACCGCAGCTGGGGGGTGTCGTAGTACAGGCTCCACACGCCGTACCCGCCGACCGGACTGTGCAGGTCCCGGTCCATCCGCTCGGCCAGCTCGTCCCGGATCTCGGCCGCCTCCTCGACGGGGACCAGGTACTTCAGCTCGAACCGGTTGAACGCGTGCAGCCGGCTGGCCACGTGCAACGGCTCCTCAGCCGTTCCCCACTGGCCGGACGGCGCCCGTACGGCGTCACCCCGGCCTTCACCGGCCGTGGCCGTCCTCGACGGGAACACCATGCGCCTCCACTGCTCGTGCCTTCCGGGTCAACCGGCTGGACACAGGCAAACAACGGCGCATGAAGAGCCCATGAGAATCACGGGTCGATTCCAGAAGTCTTCCAAGCCATGAACGGGTTAACGAAAGGTGCCCTCATTCCTGTGCTGCAGGCAGCAAGCACCGCCCCATGGGAACCACCATTCCACCCCGACCCAAAGCCCTCAGTGGCTCAGGGGGCCTCCGGGAAGGCCCCAGCCCGCCGCCGGCCTCGCAATGCCGGGCACCCCAGCACCTGGTCGGCAAGCTATTAGCACCCGCGACCGGGACTTCCGCTGGTCTATGCCACTGCACCCGCCAACGCGCCCATCCTGGCCAGCACCTCCACTGACGCCGCACGCGGGGCCGTGCCACAACGTGCCAGTAGGGGCGGTAAACAGGGGTCACCAAGGGTCCGACGAGGGCATCCAAGCCGAGTCGTCGCCGGACGTTTCACCAGGTCAGAGGTCGTACGTGCTTCCAAGTGCCGGGTGATTCCCAAGCTTATAGCGCGGGTTCGATTCCCGTCATCCGCTCTTGCAAGAAGGCCCAGGTCAGCGACCTGGGCCTTCTTCGTTGTCTAGACCTATCCGGCCTCGCCGTGCCCTCCGCGTGCCCCAACTCGCAGGAATGCCCTGCTCGGAGGGCATTCCGTGCACCACCTGCACCACTCGGACGCGGAATCGTCTCGGATCGCGAGACGCATTTCATGTGACCCGCGCCACATGTGCGCCCAGATTCGCCTGTTCGCAACCCTGAAGCAAGCCCTCAACCACACCGCCTGCGCAGCCAAGTTAGCGACGACGCGACGCCCTCCCCCGCGCCTCCGGATGCCGCCGAAGGCGCTCCCCGCCAAAGCGCGGGCGGGCCCGCCCCGACCCAGCAGATGATCACGACTGGTGACAAGTAGGTGACGCGTTGTCAGTGGTGGGTGCTTTCATGGATCCGGTGCGCAGGGAGGCGCATCGCGACTGGTGGGGGGATACAGCTGTGCCCTGGATCAATGACTACTTTCGAGCAGACGGCACTCGGGTCAAAGGCCACGTCCGGCTCCCTGCCGGGGCCCGGCGGGAGACCGCGCTGCTCGGCCTGATCGTCGCCGGAGTGGTCGTCTTCGGGAATGGAACAACATCAGCGGGGGCCGGAGCAGGCGCGGGTCAGGAGTTACCCAGGCCGCAGTCGACAGTGGTCTACCCGATCAAGTGGCCGGCATGGGAAAACCGCCCAGCGCCCCAACCCATACCGACGGTCTCCTATCCGATCGTCTTCCCGAGCACGGGGAACAGCAGGTGAGCCCCCGCCCACCCGCGAAGAGGCGCAAGCGCACCAGCACAGCGCGGCGCCGGAAGGCCACCGGCTCGGAGGAGCTGTGGCTCATCGGCCTGGTCGGCCTCGTGGCCCTCAGTCTCGTCGTGGCGGTGCTGTCGTGGCTTGCCGCCCACCCCTGGGTCCTGGTACTCGGCCTCCTCGCAGCCGGTGCCGCGGGCGCACTGTGGATGCGCCGACGCCAGGAGGCCGCGCGATGGGGCCAGGTCCGGGCCCAGGGCCTGCGCTACGCCGTCGCGCACCTCGACAGCCTCCACCACAATGACTTCGAGTTCGCCATACGGGACCTCATGCACCGCGACGGCTGCGCCGACGCGCAGAAAGTGGGCGGACGGGGCGACAACGGCGCGGACGTGAAGGCCACTGACCCCTTCGGCCGCCGCTGGGTGATCCAGTGCAAGCACCGCAAGGCCGGCTGGTCCGGCTCCGCGGTCGGCACCCCCGACCTCCAGGTCCTCAATGGCACCGGCCGCCAGATACACGGCGGCGACGTCCTCGTCATGCTCACCAACGGCCGCTTCTCCCGGCCCGCCCTCGACTTCGCCAAGTCCCAGCGCCTCCACCTCGTCGACCGCCACCTCCTCGCCCAGTGGGCCAGCGGCTCGCGCCCCCTGTGGGAACTCCTTCGCGCCGTCCCACCACCCCGGAAACCGAGTTCGCTCTCGTGATGCGCCTGAACCACCTCACAGGAGGCTCCGGCCCGTGCCCGAGGTAAGCCAGACAGCTACCTGCAACACCGCTTCAGCCAGTCCGGCACGGCAAGGTGCGCAGCGCGTCGTCACGGGCGTTCGAACGTGCCTTGGCGAACGGAACCGGCGGCCCAGATGCTGGCGTGTCCTGAGTGACCCGAGAGAGGACCACGACCTTGACCGTGCCGACTGTAACCGCGGCCCCGCCGACGCTTCCGTTACCGCCGGCAACCGCAACCCGGCCCGGCTACCGTGACCGCGTTCGTGCCCGCTATACCGCAGCCGCCGAAGAACGCATCGACAGAGGACGGAACGCTGCTGCCGAACTTGGGTGCAGCGATTCCGTGCCGTGGGATGACATTCGGGCGGTCTATATCCGACCACTCCGTTCGCCCTGGAAGTCATACACGACCGTGATCGGCAGCATTGTGAGCGGGGCGCTCGTGGCAGCGGTCGTTATCGGATACGTGGCGATAGTGCTGGCGGTGACCCTGCTGTATTTCGGCAAGGAGAATCGGGCCGAGGCCGCGAAGACCACCCCCACAGCGCAGAAGGCTGCAGCGGTTGCGGCAACGGACGATGGGTTCACGCGCAAGGAGGGGGCCTGCGAGATCGGCCCAGCTCGCTCCGTGCACGCGGGCGGTTTCGATCAGTCCGCTCTCCCAGCCTGCGAGCTGTTCACGGACCTCCCGCAGCGTAAGCAGTGCAGCCAGAGCCGGGTGGGAGCCCAAGTCCGGTGGGGGCGTCGCTTCGGCCGTCGGCTTTCTGGCGGAGGAGTGTTGCGCGTCCTTGACGGCCCGGTTGATGGCCTCCAAGGCAGCGGCGGCGGCCAGGAAGGGGACGGGTGCGGTCGGCTCTGCAGCCTCGTTCATGACACTCTCCGTCTCTCGTCATCCTCCAGATGACTCCTTGCTTGTCATCGTTTCGATGACATGTTCCAACGGATGCACGTTGAAGCGCATTGGCAGTTTCTGCCTGAACCAACTGGAGGTGTTTCGCGATGTTGATGCGCACTGACCCGTTCCGCGAGATGGACCGGATCGTCCAGCAGCTGTCGGGTAGCTCGGGTACGTGGTCGAAGGCGTCGGTGATGCCGATGGACGCCTACCGTGAGGGCGACGAGTACGTGATCGCCTTCGACCTCCCCGGGGTGAGCACCGAGGCGATCGACATCGACGTCGAGCGGAACATGCTGACCGTGAAGGCGGAGCGCCGCCCGGTCGCGAAGGGCGACTCCGTGAAGGTGGAGCTCTCCGAGCGTCCCCTGGGTGTGTTCTCCCGCCAGATCATGCTGGCCGACACCCTGGACACCGAGCGCATCGAGGCCGACTACGACGCGGGTGTCCTGACCCTGCGGATCCCGATCGCCGAGCGCGCCAAGCCCCGCAAGATCAGCATCGGCGGCGAGTCCGGCCGCAAGCAGATCTCCGGCTGAACCCACCCGCACCAGCCGGCAGCGGAGGGCGGGGGAGAGCCGATCCCCCTCCGGCACCCCGCCCTCCGCACCCCCGTTTCACCCCTTCACCCCTTCTCGGAGGCGTCGTGATGTCGATGCGCAGGGAGTCGTTCCTGGCCCACGTCCAGGAACGCGGCGAGTACGAAAACACGGAAGAAGCCGATCGCGTGGCCCGCGTCGTCCTGGCCCTGCTGGGCGCACACCTGGTCGGCAGTGTCCGCGCCGAGCTCGCCGCCCGGCTGCCCGAGACGTACGCCCTGATCCTCCTCAACCCCCTCCAGGCCGCAGAACCGCTCTCGCCGGAGCGATTCGTCCGTGCGACCGCCGCCTGGATCGAGGGCGCCACCGAGAAAACGGCCCTGTGGGACATCGGCGCCGTGCTCTCCACCGCCGCCGCCGCGGGCGACGTCCTCACCCGGGAAGTCCTGCTCCAGCTCCCGCCCGGCTACGACCTCCTCTTCGGCCACCCCCAGCCCACTTGAGCGAAGTCGGCCGCAGACCCGAAACCTCGAAGAGAAAGGCAATCGCAGCCATGTACGACCAGCTTCGACCGAACCCGGCCCCGCCCGCCATGTCGTTCGAGCAGATGCTGGAACGTGTGCGCTACGAGGGTGCGTACCCCACCCGCGAACGCGCCGAGGAAGCCGTCCGCACCGTCCTCGCCGCCCTCGGCCGGCAAGTCACCGGAGACGAACGCGTCGGCCTCGCCCAGTGCCTGCCCCTCACCCTGACCGCCCAGATCCCCGACACCGAACAGCTAACCGGCTGGGGCTTCGTCAAGGACCTGGCCACCCGCACCGGCGCCACCCCCGCCACCGCACGCTGGGACACCGGCGCGGTACTCGCCGTCGTCGCCTGCCTCGCGGGGCCCGACCTGCTCGCCCGCATCCTGCGCCGGCTCCCCGGCGGCTACGCCCTCCTCTTCGGCCAGGCGGAACTGCGCCAACCTCAGCTCGCCGTCTGATCTGGTGCTCCGATACGGCGGTGAGGGCCCGACCGACGCACCGGTCGGGCCCTCAGTCCTGCGGGCGGGTTCTCGCCGTAGTCGCAGGTCAGTTGTCGGAGTAGCTGAAGTCGCCCACGGTCCAGGCGCTGACGTCCTTGATCGAGATGCGGTACATCCCGCCCGTCTCCGGGATCCCCACGGTTCCCTGCAGGATCCGCGCCACATGGAAGTGCAGATGTGTGGGCGGACCCTCCTTGGGTGTCGTGGCAGTGAAGATGGCGGAGAACTCGCCCAGGCGGGCGGAATCCGTCAGCACCTCCGACACTCGTTCTCTCCACACGGCTTCGGGGGCGAGCCGGCCGGTGATCACAGCACCGCCGGTGACCACGGTCAGGGACATCTGGTTGCTCTGCCCGGACTCCACCAGGGCGGCGACGTTCACGAGCAGCTCGTCAGGCTTAGACATAGAAGTCAATTCTATTCTCCGCTGCGCCCCGGCGGGCAAAGCATGCGCGCGATTGCTCTTGCAGGGCCTGCTGGGGCGGCCGCTGTCGGGCCTCCGAACCGCCAATGGCGCCGGTGGTCGAGCCCCTCCCGAGGCGCGTTCGTTGCCGTACAGGACTTCGTCACCGCGAGGACCACCGTCCAACGGTCCGCCACGTCGGAACCTGTCCCGACCACGTCTCCACCAACCGACTTCGCCGCCACCTCCTGCAGCCGGCAGCGAACAACCAAAAAACACTGCGGTCAGGGCGAATCAATATCTGTCGCCGCGGTCTGAGGATTTAATGGATCCGGTGAGGAGAGTTTCTACCGCAACGCGACTGACGGAAATATTCAACGAACACGGGCCCCTGCAGCGTGCTACTGTCGATCTCGGTTGCAGTTTTGGTACCCAAGAACTTCAAGCGCGTCCAGCCGGAATTCGTTCCACTGGAAGCACTTTGTATTTCCCGGTTGTTTACCGGGCGGGGCATCATCGCGGCGACACGGCGTCCGCACAGCGTGGTCGCCGATGTATTGCCCCAAAGGAGATATGACATGGCTGCTGGCACCGTGAAGTGGTTCAACGCGGAAAAGGGTTTCGGCTTCATCGAGCAGGACGGTGGCGGCGCTGACGTGTTCGCCCACTACTCGAACATCGCCGCCCAGGGCTTCCGCGAGCTGAACGAGGGCCAGAAGGTCACCTTCGACATCGCGCAGGGCCAGAAGGGCCCGACGGCCGAGAACATCGTTCCCGCCTAAGCGCTGACACGCATTCTGCAGCTGGGGCCCGCATCCCTCGGGGTGCGGGCCCCAGCTGCACGCATTTCCCGCGGTGCGTTCACCCGCGGTATCGATCATGGAGACACTCGGCCGACCGGCCCTCTCTGAGCCACACCGAGCCAATTGCTTTGGTTGTCGCGTCCGCATGACGCCACCGTATTCCAGCGCCTGAGCCCGTACAGATTTCCTGTCTGCCAGATCCGCTTTCGCATCAAATTCGGCCCGTTCTCGCAATTCCCTGCGCCGCTCCTACGCTGCGGGAATTCCTTGATACGTGCCGCATCAAGGAAGGTTCCGCATGAACCCCACACGTACGAACGACCGCTCCTCCCGCACCCGCAGCCGCACCGGCGGCCCCGCTTTCGCCGCCGGCTCCGGTTCGGGTCGGGTCAGCCGATTCGGCTCACCGGCCCCCAGCCGCTCCAGCGGCCACAAGCGCTCCGGTGGCGGAGGCTTCGGCCGTCGCCCCGCCGCACTGCAGGGGGAGTTCGCCCCGCCGAAGACGATCACCCCCGCGCTGCCCGCCGTCGAGGCCTTTGCCGACCTCGCCATGCCGGCCCAGCTGCTCGCCACGCTCACCCGTGAGGGCATGGCCACGCCGTTCCCGATCCAGGCCGCCACGCTGCCCAACACCCTCGCGGGCCGTGACGTGCTGGGCCGCGGCCGCACCGGCTCCGGCAAGACCCTGGCCTTCGGCCTCGCCCTGCTGGCCCGTACCGCCGGGCAGAGCGCCGAGTCGGGTCAGCCGCTCGCGCTGGTCCTCGTACCGACGCGTGAGCTCGCCCAGCAGGTCACCGCAGCCCTCACCCCCTACGCCCGGGCGGTCAAGCTGCGCCTGGCCACCGTCGTCGGCGGCATGCCCATCTACCGGCAGGCGCAGGCGCTGCGCGCCGGAGCGGAAGTGGTCGTCGCCACGCCCGGCCGGCTCAAGGACCTCATCGACCGGGGTGACTGCCGGCTGAACCAGGTCGGGATCACCGTCCTGGACGAGGCCGACCAGATGGCCGACATGGGCTTCATGCCCCAGGTCACCGCGCTCCTGGACCAGGTGCGCCCCGAGGGCCAGCGGATGCTGTTCTCCGCGACGCTGGACCGCAACGTCGACCTGCTGGTGCGCCGCTACCTGACCGACCCGGTCGTGCACTCCGTCGACCCCTCGCAGGGTGCGGTCACCACGATGGAGCACCACGTCCTGCACGTGCAGAGCTTCGACAAGCAGGCCGCCACGACCGAGATCGCCGCCCGCGAAGGCCGCGTGATCATGTTCCTGGACACCAAGCACGCCGTGGACCGCCTCACCGAGCACCTGCTCAGCAGCGGAGTGCGCGCCGCGGCCCTGCACGGCGGGAAGTCCCAGCCGCAGCGGACCCGTACCCTCACCCAGTTCAAGAGCGGGCACGTCAGCGTCCTGGTCGCCACCAACGTGGCGGCGCGCGGCATCCACGTCGACAACCTCGACCTCGTCGTGAACGTCGACCCGCCGACCGACCCCAAGGACTACCTGCACCGCGGCGGCCGTACCGCCCGCGCAGGCGAGTCCGGCAGCGTCGTCACCCTGGTCACCCCCAACCAGCGCCGCGAGATGGCACGCCTCATGCAGGCCGCCGGGATCAGCCCGGAAACCACTCAGGTCCACTCGGGCGACGAGGTCCTGAACCGCATCACCGGCGCGCAAGCACCCTCCGGCATCCCGGTCACCATCACCGCCCCGGTCGTCGAACGCGCCAAGCGCAGTACGGCCTCCCGCGGCCGCCGCGGTCCCGCTTCGGCCGCACGGCGTGCGAGCGCGCGGCAGTCCGCCTTTGATGCGGCGGCCTGAGAACCACGTGATCAGGAAACTGACCCATCTCTGCAGGAGGCAGATTTTGACGCTGGTCCAGATGCAGCCCCGCTCCCCGCACGTCGACATCGTCGGCAGGACGGTGGACGACGCCATGGAGGCGGCCGGTCCGCAGGTCTGCGACGACATGACCGTCGAGGTGGCCCTGGCCGTCACGGCCGGTTCCCGCACGGATCATCTGCTCGTCTGCGACGAGGACGGCCTCTGCACCGGACTGATCACGCGGACGCGGCTCAGCGCCATCCGCGACAGCTCCGCGTACACCGACCGGCTCCGTCTGCGCGATGTCCTCGGCCACGGCCAGCCGTTCGCCTCGCCCACGACCGCGATGGCCGAGGCCGAGCACGCGATGCGCTACCGCAACGTTGCCGCCCTGGCCGTCGTAGACGAACAAGGCAGCGCTCTGGGCGTCCTCGCCCTCGCCCGCTGAACCACCTCACCGTGGCCGGACCGTTCCCTTCTTCTCTCTGTGAGGCATCATGCGCTGTGTCATCGCCCGCTTCCCGTTCGACCTGACCAAGAGCGGTGTCCTGGAGTCCATGAAGGGCATCAAGCCCGAGCAGGTCATCGGCGATTCTGTGATCATCGGCCGCCGCACCTACCCCGTCAAGCAGGTCGGCCAGGTCCTCACCCGCCAGGACCGCCGCGACTTCAGCGCCGGCGAAGTCCTCCGCGCCATGACCCAGCTCGGCTTCACCTGCCGCGGCAGCAGCATTCCCCGGGCCGCCATCGCCACACGCGTACTCAGCCCGCTCCAGCGAGCCTCCGCGATGCTCGGCACCCCCGTCACCGCCTGACCGGTAGGCCGGCGCACGCCGCCACCCGAACAGCGAACAGGGCCCGACCGGCACACACCGATCGGGCCCTTCCGCATACCCGCATGGAAGCGCAGACGGGTGGACCGCCCCGCCAAGCCCGGCCCCGAGTCCTGACCGCCAGGACTCCGCGCGGAGGGGCCCTGGATCGGCTACCCGCCCGCGGGCTCGCCGCCTATCCGCCCGTCCGACGGGGCAGGAGGGCTCGTACGGTCTTGCCGCCTTCGGGCGTGGGCGTGACGATGGTGGCGTGGGCGAGGTCTTTGACCATGGGCCAGCCGAACCCGCCGGTGCCGTCGACGAGGTCGGGTGTGCGCATGCGCGGCGGGTGGGGACTGGAGTCCTCGACGGCGACCTCGATGGTGTCGGGGTGCACGGCCAGCCGGAGCGTGTGGGCGCCGCCGCCGTGGCGCAGGGCGTTGGTGACGAGTTCGGAGACGACCAGGATCACGGTGTCGGCGCAATCCCGATCGATGCCCCACGGCCCAAGGGCTCCGAGGAATGTCCGGGTGGCCTGGCGCGCCTCGGCGACGGCGGAGGGCGAAGCAAGGGCTGTGCACTCGGCGCTCATCGTGGTCATCGCGCGCTCCGGGTCTGTTGTCGGTGTCCGGCCTTGCCTGCCCGGTCGTTGTTCCCTGACCCACGACTGTTCAACCTGACGGGACCCGATTACCTCAGTGACACGCACTCAAAAATCTATCCTCGCTGGAGTAGACATTGGGCGGTGGCGTGGTTATGGTTTCTCTCGTAACCCAGAGAGACCGCAGGGCCGGGCAGAGACGAACTGCCGGGCAGCAGTACAGGCAGTACCCGTAGGTGCAGTACGCAGGACGGTGCGGTGGTGGAGTTCCGAAGCCAGGGCTGGTGCAGGACGGCAACGGGACTGACGACCGGACCAGGTGGCCCGCAGACATCAGGGGCCACCACGAGCAGTACCCAGCAGCGAAGTCAGTGAGCAGCACCTCGGTGAAGGCGTCGGCTGCGGGCGCGCGCACCGGGAAGTTCGGCAGTGGGGTTCCAAGCCAGAGCAGACGCAGGACGGGCGACGGGGCTGGCTGCCGAACGTGACGCTAGGGCAGGTCACGAGCAGTAACAGCGGTTCGCAGTACAGAAAGAAGTACCAGCAGTACGCGGTCCCCCGCTTTTCAAGCAGTTGACACCGAGGGATGAACGGAGGAGTTGAAGCGCCATCAGGATCGCCCGGACGTAAGCCTCGGTCCGGGTACCGCAGGACATCGATAGTGAGGTGGTCTCCGGTCAAGCAACCGCGATCCCCGCGTTCCCGGCAGCATCTCGGCCGGGTCGGCGGAAACAGATGGCCGGCGCAGTAACAGGGCCGGCAGATGGTGCAGCAGTTCCTTCGGGGCCCTGGTGTCGTACGCGCCAGGGCCCCTCCCCGTGTTCCGACCCCCCTTCCTCCACCTGTTTCGCAGTGAGGTGCGATGACAGCAGACGACTCGTTCAGCCGTCTCGACGACGACGGCTACCCCGCCTACACGATGGGCCGGGCCGCAGAGATGCTCGGCACCACCCAGGCCTTCCTCCGCGCCATTGGAGAGGCCCACCTGATCACCCCGCTGCGTTCCGAGGGCGGCCACCGCCGCTACTCCCGCTCGCAGTTGCGCATTGCCGCCCGCGCCCGGGAACTCGTCGACCGGGGCACTCCCATTGAGGCCGCCTGTCGGATCGTGATGCTGGAGATCCGACTTGAGGAAGCTCAGCGCGTCAACGCCGAGCACCAATCCCCCGCGTCCGAAGGGCGCCCGCGCACGGCGGCCTGAGGTGGACGTGCCCGCCGATCGCGGTGGGCACTCCCGCCCGCGCGTGTCGGAGGTATGACGCACCTTGTTTCCTATGGTGACGGGCCGTTGGGGGCGTGTAGCGTCTGCGTCAGCTGTCGTGGTTCGGAAGTCCCCCTTGCCCACGCCTTGGTGTGGGCGTTTTGCTGTGCAGTGCCGCAGGAACCAGGACGATCACCTCCGTCTTCCGCATGGAGCGGGAGGCGTTCATCGACTGGAAGGCATGAGACATGGCTACGGGAACTGTGAAGTGGTTCAACGCTGAAAAGGGCTTCGGCTTCATCGCCCAGGACGGTGGAGGCCCGGACGTCTTCGCCCACTACTCCGCGATCAACTCCTCGGGCTTCCGCGAGCTCCAAGAGGGCCAGGTCGTGACGTTCGACGTCACCCAGGGCCAGAAGGGCCCCCAGGCCGAGAACATCAATCCGGCCTGACCCTCCCCACCCCGCCCGCGCGGCCGCCGCGATCGGCGCTCACGGCTGTGCGTACAGCCCGCAGGCGCCGAGGCAGCGGACGTCTGTGAGGCCGGCGGGATCCAAGGAGTACTGAATCAGGGCCGCGCAGCGTTTGCCGCGCGGCCCTGATCCGTGTCTGGAGCGGGACCGGCCGACGGGGAAGACAGACCGGCGACCGTCATCTCGGTGGAGGACGGCGTGCGCCGTTGAGGTTCCCCCGTTGTTCGGGAGTTGCTGATTAGCTGGTCAGGAGGGGTTGACGGGTGTTCAGGTTCGCTGGTTCGGCCGTCGCCTGGTTGGCGTAGTGCTTCTCTTCGTACTCGATCGGGCTGAGGAAGCCGAGCCGTTCCTGGATGCGACGGGAGTTGTAGAAGCCATCGATGTACTCGAAGAGCGCGAGGTTCGCCTCAGCCCGGGTGGTGAAGGTCCGGCCACGGAGGCCCTCGGTTTTGATGAGCATCCAGAGGTTCTCCGCGAGAGCGTTATCGTATGAGTCGCCGATCGAGCCCATGGACGCTTCAACTCCAGCTCTCATTAGCCGGGTTGTGAGCTTGATAGACGTGTATTGACAGCCGTGGTCCGCGTGATGAATCAGCTGGCCGGGCTCGACCTCGCGGGACGCGAGGGCGTACTCCAGGGTGGTCAGCACCAGGTCGGCGTCCGCGCGGGCGGAAGTCTCCCAGGCGACCACCCGGCGGGAGAAGGCGTCGCGGATCGCCGAGAGCCACAGAGGCCCCTCACCGGTGGAGATCATGGTGAGGTCGGTGACCCACAACCGGTTCGGAGCCGGTGCGGTGAAGTCCCTGTTGACCAGGTCCGGGGCCAGGGTGGCCTTCGGGTCCCGGCGCGTGAAGCCCTTGCGCCGTGGGCTGACCCCCGCGATGTCGGCCTCGCGCATCAGGCGCTCGACCCGCTTGCGGCCCACGTGGACACCCTCACGCTTGAGGACGGCGTGTACCCGCGGCGAGCCGTAGTTGCCGCCGGAATCCGCGTGGATCTCTTTGATCCGCTCGGTCAGCTCGACGTCACGGCGCCTTCGCTCGCACGGCTCGGCCTCTGCACGGCGCCAGCGGTAGTAGGTGGAGGAGGGGATGTGCAGTTCCCGAAGTACGCACTCGACTCCCAGGCACGGGTGCTCGTCAACGAGCGCCGTCACCTGGGCCGGGTCGGGTCGAGTTGCGCCGCGAAAAACGCCGAGGCCGTCCGCAGTACGTCGTTGGCCCGCTTGAGCTGGACATTCTCCTTGCGCAGGGCCGCGAGCTCGGCGCGTTCGTCGGTGGTGAGCCGGTCATCGCGTTCGCCGGCATCCGCCTCCGCCTGGCGGATCCACCCGCGCAGGGCCTCGGGATGCACGCCGAAGTCGACAGCCAGCTTCTTGATCTGGGGCTTCGGCTCCGCGGTGCGATACATCCGTACCGCACGCTCACGCAACTCGAGCGAGTATTTCCGGGGTGCAGCCATGGCCACTGGTCCTCTCATGAGTCCCATCTGACCCGATGTCAACACTCTCCGCATCCCGGGGGAACCTCACGTGTCCAAGGCCGCGCCCGGATGGTCCGTGCCTTGTACGCAGGACCGGACCGGCTGGGCGGGCCCGTGGCCGGCAGGCCGTAGGACCCGGGTCAGGGCCATGGCGGTGACCCGGGATCGCGTCAGGACGGTTCGGTCAGGACGTGAGCGGCGCGGACGAGCTCGGAGACGTGAGCGGCCGCCCCTTCCAGGGGCAGGAGAGGCCGCAAGGGGCAGGAGACCGGGTGCGGTCGTGATCGACTTCCCAGGTGGGCATGGGTGCCGAGTGGGCGCAGGTGGTGGAAACCGCGTAGAGGGTGCCGGAACAGCCCCGGCACACCAGCGAGCCGTGGATCACGCGAGTGCCTCCGATCGAACCGACGCGGCCGCGCCGTCAGCAGGGTGGGCATCAGGGGACGGTGGCGCCGCGGGCCGCCCACTCCTCGGCCGGCCGCGCGTACAGCGGTGTGTTCTCGTCCGGGACCTCTCCACCGGCCTGCCCACCGGCGTGCGCCGGACTACGGGGAAGGCCACCGGCGCAGCTGTTCCGGAAGGCGGGCAGCGGCTCTGCGCTTGCCGCTGCCGGCCTGAGCACTGCGGTCGAGGTATGCCCGATGGTCATCCGTCACGTTCGTCAAAACGATTCTTCCACCCCGTTGGACACCGTTTCCGGTTGGCCGCAACGGCCCCTCCCCCCGCTCCTCTGGAGCGGCCGGGATCGACAACCGCTCGCCGCAGTGGCGTGGCGAACTCGGCGGCGCGCCCGGTGTCCAGGTCCAGCTCGGCAGCCTCAGGGAGCGGCCATATTCGAGCCCGATTACCTCCTGACCAGGCAAGAGCAAATCTATCTCGGCCGGAGTAGACATTGGGCCGTGGCGTGGTTATGGTTTCTCTCGTAGCCCAGCGAGACAGCAGGGCCTGGCAGAGACGAACTGCCGGCAGTAGTACACGCAGTACCCGCAGTTGCAGTGCGCAGGACGGTGCGGTGGTGGAGTTCCGAAGCCAGGGCTGGTGCAGGACGGCGACGGGACTGACGACCGGACCGGGTGGCCCGCAGCCATCAGGGGCCACCACGAGCGGTACCGCAGTTGACGCAGTGGCAGTACCTGTAAGTGCAGTTCTCGTAGGTGCAGTACCCAGCAGTGAAGTCAGTGAGCAGCACCTTGGTGAAGGCGTCGAGTGCAGGCGCGGCCACCAGGAGGTTCGGCAGTGGGGTTCCAAGCCAGAGCAGACGCAGGACGGGCGACGGGGCTGGCTGCCGAAGCGGCGCTGGGTCAGGCCGCGAGCAATACAAGCGGTTCGCAGTACGTATTACCCGCATGACGAAGTACCCCACTTGGTAAGCAGTTGATCACCGAGGGAAGAACGGAGGAGCTTTTCCGCCATCAGGATCGCCGGGCCGGCAGATTGAAGCCCGGGTACCGCAGGACATCGCTAGTGAGGTGGTCTCCGGTCGAGCAACCGCGATCCCCGCACCCCGATCACGTATGAGTCGGGTCTGCGGACACAGAGAGCCAGCGCAGTATGAGGGCTGGCAGATGGTGTAGCAGTTCCTTCGGGGCCCTGGTGCCATAGGCACCAGGGCCCCTCCACGCGTTCCAGAAAGAGGTTCAATGACAGCAGACGACTCCTTCGGCCGTCTCGACGACGACTACCCCGCTTACACCATGGGCCGGGCCGCAGAGATGCTCGGCACCACCCAAGGTTTCCTCCGCGCCCTAGGCGAAGCCCGCCTCATCACCCCGCTCCGCTCCGCCGGCGGACACCGCCGCTACTCCCGCTACCAGCTGCGCATCGCCGCCCGCGCCCGCGAACTCGTCGACCAAGGCACCCCGATCGACGCCGCCTGCCGCATCATCATCCTCGAAGACCAACTCGAAGAAGCCCAACGCATCAACGCCGGGTACCGCCGAGCCAGCGAAGCGCCGGCTCCATCGACCTCGGCCTGAGGTGATCGTGCCCGCCCCTTTGGCGCCACCCTCCGGCACCGCAGGCCGGACCCGAATGGCTCGCTGCGCCCGCCGCACGGGCCCGGGGACCGACGTTCGCACCACCGCGGCCTCGTCGTCCTACTCGCCGCAGCCTGGGCTCCGCGACGGGGCGGTACTCGGGCGCCGAGGCCTCTGCGAGGTCAGCACTGGCGTACCCGCCAGGAATCCTCTGCGGACCCGGTCGCGCAGCGGGCACCGGGGCATGCGGTCGGGCAGGCGCGAACCGGTCGGGCACCGAGCCACCACGGCCGGTCGCCTGGGACGAGGAGACGGTCTGTGAGCAGGATGTGGATGTACGCGCAGGACAGCGGATACACGCCCGCGCAGTCATTGGTGGGATTCACCGTGGAAGCCGCTGACGGTGCCATCGGGCACGTGGACCGCCAGCAGGACCAGTCCGGCATGCAACACCTGGTGGTCGACACCGGCGTGTGGGTGTTCGGCAAGAGCGTCCTGATCCCGGCCGGCGCCGTCACGCGCATCGATGCCGAAGTGCAGGCGGTAAGGGTCTCGGCCACGCAGGAAGAGATCAAGGCCGCGCCACGGTTCATCACCGACAGCGAAACAGCCGAACACGACTACCTGTCCGCTGTCGGCGAGTACTACGTCTCCCTGCACCGGCCGTCCGCGCCCTGACCCGAAGCCGGTCGGCAACTCACCGCCACCGCACGAATGGGTGGGCCTGCATCGATACGTCGTCGTGCTCAGCGGGCAGCGAGGAAGACGGCGATGTAGTGCGCGGTGAAGGCTGCCACGGTCAGGGCGTGGAACACCTCGTGGTAGCCGAACCAGCGGGGTGAGGGGTCGGGGCGCCGGAGGGCGTATACGACGGCGCCCGCGCTGTAGAGCAGCCCGCCCGTCACGATCAGGGTGAGGACGGCCGCGCCGCCGCTGTGCAGGAAATCGGGCAGGTAGCGCACCGGTGCCCAGCCCAGGGCCAGGTAGCAGGGCGTGTACAGCCAGCGGGGCGCCCCGATCCACAGGACGCGGAAGGCGATGCCGGCCAGAGCGCCCGACCACACGACCCACAGGAGGACGGACCGCTGATCAGGGCCGAGGAGGAGCACGGCCAGCGGGGTGCAGGTGCCGGCGATGATCAGGAAGATGTTGGCGTGGTCGAGGCGGCGCAGGACGGCCTCTCCGAGTGGTCCCCAGGTGCCCAGGTGGTAGACGGCGCTCGTCCCGAACAGCAGCCAGGCGGTGACGGCGTACACGGTGCACGCCGCAGTGGCCTGCGGTGTTCCTGCCAGACAGATGAGGACAATGCCTGCGGCCAGGGACGTGGGGACCATGCCGGCATGGAGCCAGCCCCGTAGCTTCGGCTTGATCGGCTCCACCAGATCGGCGGCTCGCCCGAGCAGGTCGGCGGGAGGCTCGGAGCCCTCGCTTCCCCCATCCGTCGGTGCGGAGACAACATGGCCGGCTCCGGCGTCGTCCCGGGGCGCTGCTTCCCGTCCTGATACGTGCTGCTGGGCGTCACTGGCAACCATGAGTCCATGCTAGGAGCCGGTCCGGAGCGGCATCGCCCGAGGTGGGCTCCAGCCTCCGGCGCGGCATAGCCGGGTGCGGCCGGTTCGACCGACCTTGAGTCGCGGTCCTGCCAGCACTCCTCCAACCGGATCCGTGGAACTCGTGTAATTCGGCGGGCCAGGGGAACGATCTGGGCTTCCGAACGGGCCTCTCCGCTCTCCTACGCTCCAAGGACCGCCGATGCTTCCCGAGTTCCGCTCCCACGCGTCCGCCCCCCTTTGCCATCAGCTGGAACAGCGGCTGGGGCTGGATCCACGTCTCGAAGCCGGCCACATCGACGTGGAGCGCGTCGCGGACATCGCCGTCGTCGCATCGGCCCACTCCGACGGCTACGCGGCCACCGCACACCTCCTCGGCCTCCTGGCCGCGCTCCCCGCCCCCACCGCGTCCGGAGAGCACTTCTGGTCGGAACTGTGGAGGTCCTCGGGCTCCCTCTACCTACTGCCCGCCAACATCAAAGCGTGCGTACTGAGTTCGCTGGCAGGAGAAGGCACCGGCCTGGCCGGCCAGATCCTCTCGGCCTTCGACGAGATGACCCCGCCCCAGCGCATCGCAGCCGGAGAGGTCATCGGCCAGGCACTCGCCGAGTCCGACCACCTCCCCGACCTCAAAACACAGGTCATCGGCGAGCTGTGGCTCCGCGACCTCGAACTCACCGCCTGGCGCGTCCTCCACGCGGACCACAAATCAGCCGACCCATCCAGGCGGAAAGCCTTCTTCGACGCGTGGACGAGCCTCTGATCTGCAACGTCACCCGTGCGTGCACCGGCCGAATGCGTGCGCGATGCGCGAGCGGACGGAGAAGTTCGGCATCAGGCGGCACGGTCCGGAGCCGCCCGGCACGGCTTCGATCCCACTCCTAAAGCGGGTGTCGCAGGTTCGAATCCTGCCGAGGGCATAGCGGTTGCCCGGCTTCCCTGGGTCGCCCACCCGATCCCCTGGGGCTCAGGGAGCTTGTCGCGGCCCGGGGCTCAGAGACCGCTCCGCCTCGCCCGGTCGACCGGTCACGGAAGCAATCCCAGGCGGCAGACACCTACCAGCGACGGCAACTCGCAGGCACTCTGGACAGCTCACGCCAGCCTGGCCCTGAAACCGTGTTCCGTGCAGTAGATTCCCAAGCTTATAGCGCGGGTTCGATTCCCGTCATCCGCTCTTCTACGAAGCCCCAGGTCAGCGACCTGGGGCTTCGTCGTTGCCTAGACCTATTCAGGAGTCCCGCACCACTTGCGCATCACTTGACTCCTTCTCGGCCTGCTCAGCGGCCTTCTGCCGGGCGGCCCGCACCATCCCGTCCAGTCCGCCGGCCACCTCCTTCTGGCGCTCGTGGTCTGAGTGTTGGTAGATCAGCGCCGCCTTCTCGGAGGACTGCCCGGCCCGAACCATCGTGTCCCTGAGTGTGGCCCCGGAACGCGTCGACAGGGTGTGCCCGGTGTGACGAAGGTCGTAGAACCTGAACGACTTCGGCATCCCCACCTTCACCCGCGCCTTGGCCCACTTACGCCCGAAGGTCGTACGCCGGAACGGCGCCCCCTTCTCCCCCACGAAGAGGAGGCCTTCCGGGCCCTTCTCCGCGTACCACGCAACGTGCCGGCGCAGGTCTTCCCGAAGGAACTCAGGCAGGACGACGACCCGCTTACCCGCCTCCGACTTGGTGGGACCTTCGGCCCTCTTCCCGGTGTTCAGCTCCGGGGCCGCCTTCCGTACGCGGATCGTCATCGCGTCGAGGTCCACGTCCTTCCGTCGCAGCTCTGCCTGCTCCTCAGGACGCATCGGGCCGTATGCCCCGAGGTAGACCATCAGCCGCCACCGAATGCCGATCGCTTCTGCCAGCGCATCCACCTGTTCCACCGTCGCGATCTCCCGCTCGTGAGCGACCTCCTTGCCCGCCTCGCTCCAGCCCTGGCGGCTGCCGCGCGAGGCACGGACGATCCAATGGAGGTTCATCGCCTCTCCCAAGAGGGCGGCGATACAGTCCTCGCGGCTGTGGAGGCTGCCCTCACAGCCGCGGAGATCAGGGCCGTGGAAGTCGCTGGGAACCCCACGCCGGGGTCCGTTCAGGCCCTTCGCGCAGCACACGACACCGGCCGGCATGTCGCCATCGTGAGCAACAATTCGACCGAGTGCGTGCGGGAGTACCTCGATCAGCACGGGATCGCGGGAGTCGTAGACGAGATCATCGGGCGCCCCCCTCTGCGGCCTGACCTGATGAAGCCATCGCCGTACCCACTGCTCACCGCCGCTTCGAGTTTCGGAGTGGCGCCTGGCGCCACCGTGCTCGTGGGCGACTCGGTCACAGCCATCGAAGCAGCGCGTGCGGCTGGCGCGAGGAGCGTCGGGTACGCGAACAAGCAACCCAATCGGGCATCCCTGAAGGAGGCCGGCGCGGACGTGGTGGTGCTGGGCATGCAGGAGGTCGCCGACGCCTTCAGCTCTCCTGCCTGACCCCGTCCCTGCCATCGAGCAGCGGGGCGGAACGGGTCGGCACCACGCTTCGCCGTTGCCATGCTCCTCATCGCCACGCCCAGTGGTCAACTCGCCTCGACAGGAGCCAATCCCGCGCGAAATCGTGACCTTCCTGCTTCTGCCGCACGGCAGGATCAAGGGCGTGATGGATTTCCTCAAAGAGCACGCAACGATCCTGCTCGCCGTCTTTCCGGTGCTGGTCGGCTTCGGGGGTGCGTGGCTCGGCGCTAAGGTCCAGGCCGGCGGTGGCCTCGCACAGGCCAAGGCTGCCAAGGACGCTGCCGAGACAGCCGCCACCGCAACCCTCCAGGCCGTGCGGGAGCAAGCCGACCGTGCAGCGACTGCCGCGCACGCCGCCGCCCTACGAGACCAGAGGACCAGCGCGATAACGGACCTGCTCCGCACAGTGCGGGACTTCACCCGAACTCTCGACCTGTTGTACACGCAGCCGGACAGCGATGCCGTGGACAGGGCCTACAAGGACTTCTTCCACGCCCAAGGAGCCGTCGAGCTTGTCGCTCCCATCGCTCTCACCACTGCTGCAACCCGCGTAGTGGAGACCGCTCAGCGGCTGGCCAGCCTCGCCCGAGACCGGGCCGAAGCCGAACGGGCCCGGGAGCGCCTGATCACCGTGGGCGGCTACAGATCTGAGTACACGGGCGTCGGCCCAGTGCTGGATGCCTTCCGCACTGCATTCCTGAGCGAGGCCGACGACGTAGAGGCGCTGTTCTCCGAGGCCCAGTCAGCTCTTTCGCAGCTCTCCGACCTGACCTCGGCGGAGAAGCACTCTCTGCTCTTCGATTGTGTGAAGGTCGAGTTGGGCCCCCTGCGTGCCCGGCGCCAGGAGGAGCACCGTGAGGCCATGACCACTTTTATCGACCAGGCCCGCACAACTCTAGGTGTCAACGAGTAGGTACTGCCTGAGTAGACAGCACCTGGCTTGCCACCGCACCACTTGCGCACCACATGGGACGGCCACGTGCGGCAAATGACGGTCAAGCGCCAGGCCGCAAGAGGAACGTCACACCCCATAACCAACAGGTCAAGGGCATGATCAAGGTCGACAGAGCGGGGATTCCCAAGCTTATAGCGCGGGTTCGATTCCCGTCATCCGCTCTTCTACGAAGCCCCAGGTCAGCAACCTGGGGCTTCGTCGTTGTCTAGACCTCTCACCCTTGCAAGGCCTGGCGCCTGAACTCTCGCAAGTCTCCTTCCCTGAAAGGCGGTTACCCCTCCGTAGCGATGCCTCGGGCGATGAGCGCCTCGCGCAGTCGCGCGGCGGTCTCGGCCGCCTGGTCCGGCGACGGTGACAGGACACCGTTCTCCGTCATCAGAGCGTGGAACTGCTGCTTCGAGTACGGGACGCCGGCCGGCAGGGGGGCCACGTGCCAGTGCAGATGCGCATTGCCCTGCTGGCTGCCGAGTGAGTAGAGGTACGTCCGCTCCGGCTCGCAGACAGCCTCGACGGCAAGGGCGACCTCCCGGACGAAAAGCATGAGCCGGGTGTAAGCCTCCTTGCCCAGGTCGCGCACGGCATGCTCGACATGAGCCTTCGGCGCAACGAGAACCTTGCCCGGCACAGTGGGCCACCTATCCAGGAACGCCACGTGATCGGCATCCTCGAATACCGTCTCGTGCGAGTAGTCCGGGTTCCCGGCGAGGAAGGCACAGACGAAGCACGGACCGCTCCGCGTGCGCTCCACATATGCCGCAAGATCCATAGGCCATCGGTCCATCGACACCGCTGCCCCTCTCCGTAGGGTGCGCCAGTCTCCCGCGGCCCTGCGACCGGCACCAGATTCACCACGGCCCCGCCGACTTCAGGTGGCGCTGAGGCTGTGATCACGAATAGCGAGCCCGACAGGGATCCATCCCCGCCGGCCCGGCCTCGCGCAGGGAAGTCCGATGGGGTTTCCGGGCAGGCACCTTCGGTACGGGGCCACGGCCGCCTCGTGCCCAAAGGGCGGTAGAGCATCGCCAGTTCGCGCTCACGGAGCGCCTTCCGGTGAATCGTCGGGCGCATGGTCGAAGCGATGGATTCGGATATGTGTACGAGATAATTCCGGCATCCTGGCGTTCTGTCACCCATGTAGACCCATTTTTACGATATGCGGGGTATTGCCCTGCAATATGCGTGGGAAATGCCGGGTAACGGCGTATTACTACCTCTGGCAGGGAGTTCGCTCGCCCCGCCCAGGGTGAGCCTCCACGAGGGATCGCAGGTGGGGGGCCTCCGCCCTGTCCAGTGACCGTCACGGGCGCCCGAGGTTCTCCTTCGGGAGGACTGAGGCTCGAAGCAACAGAAAGGTCCTGCTATGGCCTTGGATGCCATTCAGTCGGATCCACCCGACAGAAGGCCTCAACAAAGACTGCTCAAACGGGGAACCATCTTCCTGCTTCCCACCGCGCTCTTTGCGGCGGCCACTCTGGTCCCGCAATACGCTCACGCCGCGGAAGCCCCCGTGGGACTGGGGACCGCCACCAACTACGCGGTTCTGGCCGGTTCGACGGTCACCAACACGAACACCCCCACCATCATCAACGGCGACCTGGGACTCTATCCGGGCACATCGGTGACCGGCTTTCCGCCCGGCATCGTCAACGGAGTGCAACGCATCGCCCCCAACGCCGCCGCCCTTCAGGCGAAGAACGACCTCGTCACCGCCTACAACGACGCGGCAGGCCGGGGACCGGGGAACGTGCTCGCTTCGGCCGAGATCGGCGGACTCACGCTGGCGCCCGGCGTCTACACCGCCCCGTCGACCGTGGGCATCACCGGAACGGTCACTCTCGACGGCCAGAACGACCCCGCCTCCGTCTTCATCTTCCGGATCCCCTCGACCCTGATCACGGCTCCGGCGAGTGTCGTGGCCTTCATCAACGGCGCAAACGCCTGCAACGTGTTCTGGCAGGTGGGCAGCTCCGCCACCATCGACACGACCTCCCAGTTCAAGGGCAACATCCTGGCCCTGGAGTCCATCTCGGTGAACACCGGCGCCGTGATCGAAGGCCGGGCCCTCGCGCGCAACGGCGCGGTCACGCTGGATAACAACACGATTACGAGGGCGGCTTGCGCCGTTGGCCCGCCCGGACCTCCCGGACCGACCGGACCGACCGGACCGACCGGCTCTCCCGGCCCCACTGGCAGCCCTGGCCCGACCGGCGCACCCGGCCCGACCGGCTCACCCGGACCCGTCGGCAGCCCCGGACCGACCGGATCACCCGGCGCACCCGGCCCTGACGGCTCGCCCGGTACCCCCGGATCCCCCGGCGCACCCGGCCCGACCGGCTCACCCGGACCCGTCGGCAGCCCCGGACCGACCGGATCACCCGGACCCGTCGGCAGCCCCGGACCGACCGGATCACCCGGACCCGTCGGCAGCCCCGGACCGACCGGATCACCCGGCGCACCCGGCCCTGACGGCTCGCCCGGTACCCCCGGATCCCCCGGCGCACCCGGCCCGACCGGCTCACCCGGACCCGTCGGCAGCCCCGGACCGACCGGATCACCCGGCCCCGTAGGTAGCCCCGGACCGGTCGGCGCACCCGGACCCGCTGGACCCGCCGGACCTGCAGGACCTGCAGGACCTGCAGGACCTGCAGGACCTGCAGGACCTGCAGGACCCGCCGGACCTGCAGGGCCCAAGGGGCCGCGCGGGGACAAGGGCGAAAAGGGTGACCACGACGAGCACGGCCACGGGCACCACGACCACGACGAGGGCGGACCCAGCCACGGTCACGACGACGACGAGGACGACGGCGAGCACGGCCACGGCCACGACGGGCCCGGCAACGGCGGACCCGGCCACGGCCAGGACAACCACGGCAAGCCTCCATGGGCCAACTCCCTGCCGGGCAACCTCGACAATGTTCTGGGCCCTATGGGCGCCGGCCACACGGCCAAGAGCGTCAACTTCGGCAACGTGAGCGCCGCTACCCGCCAGCAGCCCGAGGGAGCGTCGCCCGTACTCGCCACGAACCACGCAAGCAGCGGGCCCGGCGTCCTGGCCGCCTCCGCAGCCGCGCTCGCATTCATCGGAGGCTCGGTCCTCTTCACCATGAAGCGAGTCCGACGTACGGCGACTCGACAGGACTAGCCCATCGCGAACGTGACCACCTCCCGCCCCTGAGCCATCGGGGGCCGGGGCCGGAGCCCGGTCAAGCACATGGGGACGCCCTTGTCAGCCGTTCGCCCGCAGAGCCCCTGGACTCGTCGTCCAGGGGCTCGGTGGGGCTCGGTGGGGCTCGGTGGGGCTCGAGGGATCCAGAGCCGGCGGCCCGGATCCACTGACGGACTCGCCGTCAGGACATCGAAGGACAGGGCTCCTGCACGCGCTGAACTCCCTGCCCTGACCGGTAAAGGTCAGGGCAGAATTCCGTACGGCCGTACGCCTTGACGACTTCGTCGATGAAACGGCGCGTACGGTCCGGGCCCAGCGCCCGGGCCTGCAAGTGCGCATACATATCGCTGTAGCGCCGCACGTCGGATCGTTTCTCCAGATAGACGTCGCTGGTGAACCTCTCGAGATACACCACGCTCGCATCGGTGGCGTCGGCAAATTCGAGCAGGGCGAACTGCCCCGAAACGCCCGGGTGCGCTCCCACATCGTGAGGGAGAACCTGCAGGGTGATGTGAGGCCGGGCGCTGAGGCGGATCAGATGGTCCAGCTGTTCCCGCATCACCTCGCGGCCGCCCACGACGCGCCGCAGCGCCGATTCGTCCAGTACGGCCCATAAGCGCAGCGGGTTGCGCGGGGCACCCACCCGGCTCTGGCGCCGCAGCCGCACCTGGAGGCGTGTGGCGGCCTGTTCGGCAGTGGCGTGAGGGATCGTTCCTGCGATGACCGCCCGGGCGTAGGCAGGAGTCTGCAGCAGGCCGGGGATCACCATGGGCTCGTAGAAACGAATGGCGGCCGCCGCGGCCTCCAGGCCGATGTAGGCGCCGTACGAGATGTCGCCGTAGGAATTCCACCAACCCTGCTGACCCGATTCCCCGGCCAGTTGCATCAGGTGGTCAACACGCCGCTGGTCCTGGACTCCGTACAGCGCGCAGAGATCGCGCACGTCGCGCGGCTTGATGGGGCGGTGACCGTTCTCCAGCAGGCTGATCTTGGGCTGGGAGATCAGCAGGCGTTCCGCCACCTGCTGCGTCGTCATTCCGCTGATCTCCCGAAGCCGGCGCAGCTCCGACCCCAGTCGGCGTCTGCTGACGGTGGGATTCACAGTGACGCCCACAGGACGCATACCTCCGCTTCAAATAGACCTTGCGCTAGCGAACAGACTGCCACGGTCGGGGCCGCCGGATCCGCCTTGCCCCCGTGTCGCGCGCGGTCATTGCGCCGGGCGGAGAACGCCCTTAACTGGCATTCAACCGCAGCCGGTTGGCCATATATTCCGGTTCAAATGAAGAGGAATCGGAACACCGTCTCGCAGTGACCTGAAGAATCGCCATCACCCCGAAGGGGCCGCCGCCCGATGCAAGTTTCTGTGTAATATGCCAGCGCTTCGACTGCTCCGACCTGACGCTCTCCGCCTTCCGGGAACGCCGCCTGGTCCGCATCGCCTCGCCGCGCCACAGGGAGCGGGGCACGAAGCGTCCAGCCGACGCGCTCCTCTCGGCGAAGCGATCTTCACGCAGCGCCGGAAGGCCCGTGCCCCGCGCATGCCCTTCGGGGCGGTGAACAGCGGTCGATACGGGTACGGACGGACCCTCTCGATAGCGCATTCGCCAGGCTGTTTTCGCAGGTCAGAAGCCATATGGATCACCCGCGCGCCATAGATTCCCAAGCTTATAGCGCGGGTTCGATTCCCGACATCCGCTCTTGCAAGAAGGCCCAGGTCAGCGACCTGGGCCTTCTTCGTTGTCCAGGCCTTCCCTGCGCCGCGCACCACCCGTGCACCACCTGCCCTTCTCGTGTCAGAGCAAGTGCGGCGGCGGCACGACCAGGACCACGGCCAGGAGGCGCGGGCTCATCCGCGGGAGCGCCTGGGTCTCGAACCACCCGCCGGAGGGGAGCATGTGACGGCGAGCCGTACCGGGGGTGGGGTCGCCCAGTTCGGACGGGTCGATGCCGAGGTTGGCCAGCTCGACGATCTGGTCGGCGACGGCCGTCACTTCATCGCGCACAACTTTCGGGTAGCCCACCTCGTCCTCGGCGTGGAAGGCGTACTCCCACACCCAACGGTCGTCGGTCACCGGGCGGCCTCGCCAGCGGTACGGAGCCCGGCCTCGGCGGCGGCGGCGTTGCGGATGCGGCTGATCTCGGCGGCGATGTCACGGGCCTCGCCGAGGTCGGTGACCTCTCCGGCGCGGGCCTCAAGCACATGGAGTCGGGCGGCCGTCTCCGGGTGTCGGGCAATCGCCACCTCCACGGCCCACGCCTCCGTGAAGGTGCGGAGGGGAATGGCGGAAACCTCGGCGCGCGCGCGGGCGGTGCTGGCCGCGCGGTCGCGGTCGAAGTCGGCGAGCAGCTGCGGGGCCACCTGGGATAGGGCGGCGCGGATCGCCTCGAGCTGGGCGGGCGGCTGTGGGACGGTGGACGGCTGGGGCGCGGTACTCATGCGGCTTCGGTCCTCTCCTCCTGGTCAAGTTCGCCCGCACGGTAGGCGTTGGCAAGGGTGGTGACGTGCTGGCGGGACCAGCCGACGCGGCGGCCTGCCGCAGCTTTCTGCCCGTAGCGGTCGGCGGAGCCGATCCGGCCCACCGTGCGATTGAGGTGCGCCTGCGCCCGCGCAAGGGCCTGCTCGGCCCGGCGGACGGCCTTGAGGGCGTCGTCCAGGTCGGTCTTCTCGTCATCGGTCAGGGGTTCACTCGCGGCTCGCACAACCTGAGCATAAACCGTCACCCCTGCTTGACGCTATGAGACTCTCCCGCCGGAGGACCCAGCCGAGAGAAGCGACGCACCATGGAAATGGGTGGAAGCTGAGCCCTGAAGCGCACGGGCGCCGGGCGCCCAGGGGTTACCTCACGACAGACAGGAGCCATGCGGAGCCGCCAGCCGTGCCACAACGCGCCAGTAGAGGCGGTGAACAGCGGTCACCAGAGGGCTCGACAGGGCCGCTCCCACGCCACTCCTGGCCACCATCTCAGCAGGTCAGAGGCTATGCAGGCCCTTGAGTGCCGGGGATTCCCAAGCTTATGGCGCGGGTTCGATTCCCGTCATCCGCTCCACAGCAAAGCCCCAGGTCAGCGACCTGGGGCTTGTTTGTTGTCCAGACCTCTCCCACCTCGCCGTGCACTCCGCGTGCCCCAACTGGCGGGAGGGCTCTGCTCAGTGCCCACTTCACGCACCGCACGCACTGCCCCGGGCCCTGCCACCGTGACCCGGCGCCGGCCGTCTGCGGCGACGGTCCGGGCCTGCCCGGCAGCCGGCCCGGCAGCTCAGTGCGGGCACACCACGGTCCCGAGCTTCAGCTCAATCATCACCCGTGCCCTATGTCGTAGCTGGCGAATACGCCAACTTTCGAAACACTGCACTGGGCGTGAATCAATACCTGTCCGCGCGGGCAGAGGGTTTAGCGGGCAACGCGAGGAGAGTTTTTACCGCAGTGCAGGGGGTATAAATGTTCGCCCCATGCAATCCACTGCGGCATGCTACTGTCCATCTCGGTTGCAGTTTTGGTACCCAAAAACTTAGAGCACCACCGACCGGCCTCCGCGCCGCATGGTGGTGCTTCATATTTCCGGTCAGTTCCGGGCGGGGCATCATCGCGGCGACACGGTCTCCGCACAGTGCGGAATCCGGTGTACTGCCCCCAAGGAGATATGACATGGCTGCTGGCACCGTGAAGTGGTTCAACGCGGCAAAGGGTTTCGGCTTCATCGAGCAGGACGGTGGCGGTGACGACGTCTTCGCCCACTTCTCGAACATCGCCGCCCAAGGCTTCCGCGAGCTGACCGAAGGCCAGAAGGTCACCTTCGACATCGCGCCGGGCCAGAAGGGCCCGACGGCGGAGAACATCGTTCCCGCCTGACGCTGACGCGCGTTTCGCAGCTGGGGCCCGCATCCCTCGGGGTGCGGGCCCCAGCTGCACACATCTCGCCCGCGGTGCTTCCACCCGCGGGTCCAAACACGGGATGCCGCCTCCTCGGAGCCGCACCCCAGCTCATTTCTCAGGTTTTCGCGTCCGTATGACGCCACCCCATGGCAAGCGCCCGTAGCCGCACAGATTTCTCGCGGACGGGATCCGCTTCCGCATTCAATTCGGCCCGTTCTCGCAATTCCCTGCGCCGCTCTTCCGCTGCGGGAATTCCTTGATACGTGCCGTGTCAAGGAAGGTTTCGCATGAATCCCACACGTAAGAACGAGCGCTCGTCCGCTACCCGCAGCCGCACCGGCGGCCCCGCTTTCGGCGCCGGCGCTGGTTCGGGTCGGGGCAGCCGTTTCGGCTCTTCGGCCCCGAGCCGTTCCGGAGCCCCGAGCCATCCGGGCGGTCCGAGCCGCTCGGGCGGATACGGCCGTCGGCCCGCCGCGATCCAGGGCGAGTTCGCCCCGCCGAAGACGATCACCCCCGCGCTGCCCGCCGTCGAGGCCTTTGCCGACCTCGCCATGCCGGCCCAGCTGCTCGCCACGCTCACCCGTGAGGGCATGGCCACGCCGTTCCCGATCCAGGCCGCCACGCTGCCCAACACCCTCGCGGGCCGTGACGTGCTGGGCCGCGGCCGCACCGGCTCCGGCAAGACCCTGGCCTTCGGCCTCGCCCTGCTGGCCCGTACCGCCGGGCAGAGCGCCGAGTCGGGTCAGCCGCTCGCGCTGGTCCTCGTACCGACGCGTGAGCTCGCCCAGCAGGTCACCGCAGCCCTCACCCCCTACGCCCGGGCGGTCAAGCTGCGCCTGGCCACCGTCGTCGGCGGCATGCCCATCTACCGGCAGGCGCAGGCGCTGCGCGCCGGAGCGGAAGTGGTCGTCGCCACGCCCGGACGCCTCAAGGACCTCATCGACCGGGGTGACTGCCGGCTGAACCAGGTCGGGATCACCGTCCTGGACGAGGCCGACCAGATGGCCGACATGGGCTTCATGCCCCAGGTCACCGCGCTCCTGGACCAGGTGCGCCCCGAGGGCCAGCGGATGCTGTTCTCCGCGACGCTGGACCGCAACGTCGACCTGCTGGTGCGCCGCTACCTGACCGACCCGGTCGTGCACTCCGTCGACCCCTCGCAGGGTGCGGTCACCACGATGGAGCACCACGTCCTGCACGTGCAGAGCTTCGACAAGCAGGCCGCCACGACCGAGATCGCCGCCCGCGAAGGCCGCGTGATCATGTTCCTGGACACCAAGCACGCCGTGGACCGCCTCACCGAGCACCTGCTCAGCAGCGGAGTGCGCGCCGCGGCCCTGCACGGCGGGAAGTCCCAGCCGCAGCGGACCCGTACCCTCACCCAGTTCAAGAGCGGGCACGTCAGCGTCCTGGTCGCCACCAACGTGGCGGCGCGCGGCATCCACGTCGACAACCTCGACCTCGTCGTCAACGTCGACCCGCCGACCGACCCCAAGGACTACCTGCACCGCGGCGGCCGCACTGCCCGCGCCGGCGAGTCCGGCAGCGTCGTCACCCTGGTCACCCCCAACCAGCGCCGCGAGATGGCACGCCTCATGCAGGCCGCGGGCATCACCCCGCAGACCACCCAGGTCCGCTCGGGCGACGAAGCCCTGAACCGCATCACCGGCGCCCAGGCACCCTCCGGCATCCCGGTCACCATCACCGCACCCGTGTCCGAGCGACCCAAGCGCGGCGCGGCCTCCCGTGGCCGCCGCGGGCCCGCTTCGGCCGCCCGGCGCGCGAGCGCGCGGCAGTCCGCCTTCGATGCGGCGGCCTGAGAACAACTTGATCAGGAAACTGACCCATCTCTGCAGGAGGCAGATTTTGACGCTGGTCCAGATGCAGCCCCGCCCGGTGCATGCCCATGCCCATGCCGACCTCGTCCACCGGACGGTGAACGACGCCATGGAAGCGCCTGGTCCGCAGGTCTGCGACGACATGACCGTCGAGGTGGCCCTGGCCGTCATGGCCGGCTCCCGCACGGACCATCTCCTCGTCTGCGACGAGGACGGCCTGTGTATCGGGCTGGTCACCCAGCCCCAGCTCACCGCCCTCCGCCGGAGCGCGGTGTACACGGACCAGCTCCGTGTACGCGATGTCCTAGGCGACCGCGGGCCGTTCACCTCGCCCATGACCGCGATGGCCGAAGCCGAGCACGCGATGCGCTACCGCAAGCTCACCGCCCTGCCCGTCGTAGACGAGCACGGGACCGCCCTGGGCGTCCTCGCCCTCGCCCTCGCCCGCTGAACCGTCCCGGCTCGGCACGACCGTCCCCTTCTTCTCTCTGTGAGGCATCATGCGCTGTGTCATCGCCCGCTTCCCGTTCGACCTGACCAAGAGCGGCGTCCTGGAGTCCATGAAGGGCATCAAGCCCGAGCAAGTCATCGGCGAGTCCGTGATCATCGGCCGACGCACCTACCCCGTCAAGCAGGCCGGCCAGGTCATCACGCGCCAGGACCGCCGCGACTTCAGCGTCGGCGAAGTCCTCCGCGCCATGACCCAGCTCGGCTTCACCTGCCGCGGCAGCCTTCCCCGAACCGCAGTGGCCACGCGCATGATCAGCCCGCTCCAGCGGGCCTCCGCAATGCTCGGCACCCCCGTGACCGCCTGACCGGTGGGCCCGGCCCATGCCGCCGCCCGAACAGCGAAGAGGGCCCGACCGGCACACGCCGGTCGGGCCCTCTTCGCGCACCAAGTCCTGACCGCCAGGAATCCGGGCGGAGAAGCCCTGGACCGACTACCCGCCCGCGGGCTCGCGCCTATCCGCAGGTCCGACGCGGCAGGAGGGCGCGCGAGCGTGTCTGAAAGATCGTGTAAGTCCGTGATGTGGAAGCCTGGCCCGGGGCTCGGCCTCGGGCCTGTGGGCCAGGCGGATCGGACGAGTCATGGCAGACAAAAACGAAGCGGCCGCGTCCGTGGCCAGCGACAATACGGTCGACGAGGTGGTCGAGCGGCTGCTCGACAAAGCTGACGCCTCGGGGGCGGCCCTTCTCGGTGAGGGCGGGCTCCTGACCGAGAACACCAAGGCCGTCCTCGAGCGGGCTCTGGAAGCCGAGATGAGTGAACACCTCGGCTACGAGCGCGGAGATTCCGGAGGTCACGGGTCTGGGAACTCCCGCAACGGAACCTCGCCCAAGACGGTCCTGACCGATGCCGGAGCGGTCACTCTGGCGGTGCCGCGTGACCGAAACGGCAACTTCGAACCGAGGCTGGTCCCGAAGAACGCCCGCCGCCTCGCTGGGTTCAACGACCGGATCCTCTCGCTCTACGCTCGCGGGATGAGCGTGCGCGACATCCGCTCCCACCTCGCCCAGATCTACGGGATCGAGGTCAGCCCGGACCTGATCAGCAAGGTCACCGACGCCGTGATTGACGAGCTCGTGACCTGGCAGAACCGGCCTCTCGACGCGGGGGGGCTTCCACTGATCGTTGCGACTCAGCAGTAGGCGAGTTCTCTTGACCAGCGTCTCATGGCCTCGGCCGGTGTTCGGTCTCCGAGGACCAGACGGGGGCGCTCGTTGAGCTCACGTTCGACTTGCGCGAGGTCGCGGGCGGTGTAGTGGTAGAGGTTCGTGCCTTTCGGGAAGTACTCGCGGAGCAGTCCGTTTGTGTTCTCGTGGGTGCCTCGCTGCCAGGGCGAGTGGGGGTCGCAGAAGTAGATCCGGAATCCGGTGAGGTCCTCTATTTCCTCATGGTGGTAGAGCTCTCGGCCCTGGTCCCAGGTGAGCGTGCGCCGCAGCGAGGCGGGCCAGGCGGCGGTCTGGGCGACGAGCGCGTCGCGGACCTGCGGAGCTTTCCAGCCTTGGGGCAGGTGGATGAGCCGGACGTAGCGGGTGGCACGGTCGACCAGGGTGCCGATCGCGGAGGCCTGTGCCTTTCCGACGATGAGGTCGCCCTCCCAGTGCCCTGCTCGTTGTCTGGCCTCTGCCTCGCGGGGGCGGGTGTGGACCGGCCGCATGTTCGGGATGGCGTTCTTGGACGGTATGCCGCGGCGCTGCTTCTTGCGGCGGGAGCGCCGGGTCCTCAGCCGGGCGGTGCGCTTGTCCAGGAGTCCGCGGTAGAGGGCGCGGTAGATGGTCTCCGGGCAGGCGTTCATGTCGGTCTGGCCAGGATGGGTGCGGGCGAGGTGACGGGTGATCTGCTGCGGTGACCAGCGCTGCCCCAGCTTGTCGTTGACGAAAGCACGCAGTTCGTTGCTGGTCTGGAACTTCTCCTCTTTCGGGCGGCGTCGGCGCAGGATGGCCTGGTTGTGCGACCACCACGGGGAGTAGGCACCACCGGGGCAGCGGCCTCGGGAGATCTCCCGGTAGACGGTGGAGCGGTGCTTGCCGATCTCCTGGCTGATCTGCCCGGGAGTACGGCCGGCGAGCAGTCCTTCTGCGATCGCGATGCGGTCGTTTTGGGTGAGGTAGCGGTCGTCGATGGGCACATCGGGCAGGAGCATGCGTCCAGCCTTGATGAACCACAGCGAGCCAGCGCTGGTGGATACGCCCACCTGGCGGGCAGCGGCAGCCCCTTTCAGGCCACCTCTACGCAGTTCGAAGTACCTCTTCGGCACAGACAGCGGCAAACGGTTCGGCGGATGCCTCTGCATAGGACCGGCTCCTTTCAGGAGTCGCGACCACCGATGGAAACCGCCCGGTCTGGCCGATCATCTACATCGACGCGCTGTGGGTGAAAATCCGCTCTGGCTCGGTGACCTCGAAGCCGGTCTACCTGGCCGTGGGCGTCAACATGGACGGCCGTAAAGACGTCCTGGGCTTGTGGGTCGGCTCCGAGGGCGAGGGCGCCAGCACCTGGATGGCGGTCCTGTCCGAGCTGCGAAACCGGGGTATCGAGGACGTCTGCATCGTGGTCTGTGACGGGTTGAAGGGCCTGCCGGACGCGGTCACCGCGACCTGGCCCCAAACCACCGTCCAGACCTGCGTGATCCACCTGACGAGAGCCTCGCTCAGGCTCTCCTCGTCGCGGGACCACCCGAAGCTGGTCCCGGCCCTGAAGGCCATCTACACGGCCCCGACCGAGGCCGCGGCAGAGCAGGCCCTCGACGCCTTCGAGGACTCTGAGCTGGGCGAACGCTATCCGGCGATCGTCCGGACCTGGCGTTCAGCCTGGCCGGAGTTCACGCCCTACCTGGCGTTCCCGCCGGCCATAAGGACCGTGGTCTACTCAACGAACACGGTCGAATCCATGAACGCCCGGCTCCGCAAGGCCACCCGAAATCGTGGCCATTTCCCCTCGGAACAGGCCGCGTTGAAAGTCCTCTACCTCGCCGTCCGCGAGCAGATCAACCCGAAAGCGCGCGACGCGAACCACGTCGCCGCACACTGGAAAGAGGCACTGAACCAGTTCTCACTCTTCTTCGAGGACCGGCTCAGCATCCAATGACACCAGACGACTTACACAAAATCGCTGACACGCCCGGGCGCGTACGGTTTTCCCGCCCTCGGGCATGGGCGTGACGATCGTGGCGTGCGCGAGGTCGTTGACCATGTGCCAGCCGAACCCGCCGGTGCCGTCGACGAGGTCGGGGGTACGCATGCGTGGCGGATGGGGACTGGAGTCCTCGACGGCGACCTCGATGGTGTCGGGGTGCACGGCCAGCCGGAGCGTGTGGGCGCCGCCGCCGTGACGCAGGGCGTTGGTGACGAGCTCGGAGACGACCAGGATCAAGGTGTCGGCACCTTCCGGCTCGACGGCCGGCCGAGGGCTTCGAGGAATGTACGGGCGGCCTGGCGCGCCTCGGCGACGTCGGACAGGGGAGCAAGGGGTGTGCACTGGGCGCTCATCGTGGTCATCGCGCGCTCCGGGTCTGTTGTCGGTGTCCGGCCTTGCCTGCCCGGTCGTTGTGCCCTGACCCACGACTGTCCAACCTGAAGGGACCCGATTACCTCTGTGGCACGCACTCAAAAATCTATGCCGGTCGGAGTAGACATTGGGCGGTGGCATGGCTATGGTTTCTCTCGTAGCCCAGAGAGACAGCAGGGCCTGGCAGAGACGAACTGCCGGGCAGCAGTACCTGTAGGTGTAGTGATCAGCAGTGAAGTCAGTGAGCAGCACCTCGGTGAAGGCGTCGGCTGCGGGCGCGCGCACCGGGAAGTTCGGCAGTGGGGTTCCAAGCCAGAGCAGACGCACGACGGGCGACGGGGCTGGCTGCCGAAACGTGGCGCTCAGCCAGGCCACGAGCAGTACAAGCGGTACGCAGTAGAGCAGTGAGCAACATCGGCATTACGCAGTCCCCCGCTTGGTAAGCAGTTGATCACCGAGGGAAGAACGGAGGAGCTTAGCGCCATCAGGATCGCCCGGGCCGGCAGATCGAAGCCCGGGTACCGCAGGACATCGTTAGTGAGGTGGTCTCCGGTCAAGCAACCGCGATCCCCGCATCCCGATCACGCATGAGTCGGGTCCGCGGACACAGGAGGCCGGCGCAGTATGAGGGCCGGCAGATGGTGTAGTAGTTCCTTCGGGGCCCTGGTGCCATAGGCACCAGGGCCCCTCCACGCGTTCCAGAAAGAGGTTCAATGACAGCAGATGACTCGTTCGGCCGTCTCGACGACGACGACTACCCCGCCTACACCATGGGCCGGGCCGCAGCGATGCTCGGAACCACCCAGGGATTCCTCCGCGCCCTGGGCGAGGCCCGCCTCATCACCCCGCTCCGCTCGGACGGCGGTCACCGGCGCTACTCCCGCTACCAGCTGCGTATCGCCGCCCGCGCTCGCGAACTCGTCGACCAAGGCACCCCGATCGACGCCGCCTGCCGCATCATCATTCTCGAAGACCAACTCGAAGAAGCCCAACGCATCAACGCCGAATACCGCCGCGCCAGCGAATCCTCCGCTCCACCCGCCTCGGCCTGAGGTGATCGCGCCCGTCGGCATCGGCGGGCAGACGATCGTCTCGGCCCGCGGCTTGGACGCTGGACGGAGTGCTACTCGGGCGGCGAGGCTTCTGCGAGGTCCGCCCCGGCGTCAGCGCTGCGCGTGGCCTGGTGCGTACCTCGCCAGTCCAAGCACATGACCGTCGCGTCGTCCTGGAGACGTCCGTCATGAGCGCGCAAAACCTCTGCGACCAGGGCGCGGGCGGCCTCACGTGGGTGGAGATCGCCTGTGCTCACGATCAGGGAGAACAGGTCGACATCAACGGCGCGGCGCTCCAGCATGCCGTCGGTAAGCATCACGAGCCGGTCACCCGGCCGCAGGTCCAGCAGCTGCACCCGGTAATCGGTACGTGGCCTGACCCCAAAAGGCAGATCCACTTGGGGAACCAATTCCTCAACCTTTCCCTGCCTCAGGCGCAGCGGCCAGGGGTGCCCCGCGTTGACGAACTCGGTGGACCCGTCGAGCAGGCTGACGCGCAGCAGCTGTCCGGTGACGAAGCCCCGCCTGCCGTCGGCCACGATCGCCTGGTTGGCCTCGACAGCCTGTTCTTCGAGATCGGCCCCGGCACGTCGCGCCCTGCGCAGGGCGCCCACGGCCAGGGTGGCGAGAAGCGCGGCTTCCACGTCATGGCCCATGGCATCGGTGACGGAGAGCTGCATGGTGTCGCGGTCGACGACGTAGTCGAAGGTGTCACCGCCGACGTACGTCGCCGGTTCCAGTGCTCCCGCGACCGTGAACTGGGCCGCCTCACATGCCAGTGAGGCGGGGAGGAGCCGGTGCTGGATCTCGGCCGCCAGGTTCAGGGGACGGGTACGGCGGCCCCATTGATAGACATCGGTGAAGGACCGGTTGGCGATGACGATGTAAGCCAGGGCGTGCGCGGTCGCGGCGATCTGCCTCATCCCGTCGTCATCGGGATGGTCCGGCAGGAACAATTCGAGCAGGCCGATGGCGTCACCGCGGTTGGTGACGGGCGCCACCACCCTGACCAGACCGCCGCCCTCCAGCTGGACGGCAGGCCGTTGTGTGCGCAATACGTCCGCGTAGAGGGTGCCCGGCAGAGCGACGCGCTCAAAGGGCTCACCGGCCTCGACGTAGTCGGCGGCCCCGAGCCGCACCACGGACGAACCGCTGAAGTCCACGATCAGGAACGTGACCGCAGCAGCGTTCAGGCAGTCCCTGAGCATCCGGGCGACGACATCCAGCGACTCGACCGGGGAGGCGGATTCCGCTGCCGCGAGCGTGTCCGCTAGATCCATCTGCGCAGGCCGCTCACCGCCGCCGAGCCCCTGACCGGCGCCCGTATCTGGCTCCTCCGTCGGGGGCATGGTTGCTCCTCTCCTCCTCCGACACCATGGGAAGTCGGCCGCTCCCGGGACCTGCTCCCCGTCGCTCTTCCCGAAGCACCCGAAGCCCACACCCGGCACTGATCCGGACTACCCGCTGGGCCGGCCATTCCCAACCCTGCACGAGGACCCGCACGCCAGTAGGCCGCTACGACCCGTGCAGGCCGTGCTGCCGAGCTGCTTCACCCGAACAGCGGGCAGCGGCCCGCGTACTCGGGGAGCGTCGTCGCCATCGCGGCCTGGGAGCCACGGTCCGGCCACAGGCGTAGCGCGCACGCCCGGAGCGCTCTGCGGACTCCTACGAACAGGAGCCCGTCGGGCCCTTTCTCCGCGCACCAGTCCAGGTGCCGCTTGTGCACCCGAGCCGGCACAACGGCGCTCGTCGTCGCCCCGCCTCGATACCGGCGGCCGTACCGGGGTCGATGCGGCTACCTTATTGCACATAATTTGCAACTACTGGCCATGCGCGAAAGGGGCTCCCGTGGGCTCTCCTGTGGTACTGGGCATCGAGTCGTCATGTGACGAGACCGGTGCCGGGATCGTGTCCGGCGGGCGGCTGCTCGCGCACGTGGTGGCGTCGAGCATGGACGAGCACGCGCGGTTCGGCGGGGTCGTGCCGGAGATCGCCGCCCGCGCCCACCTCCAGGCCTTCAACCCGGTCGTGCGCGAGGCCCTGGACCAGGCGGGGCTGCGGATCTCGGACATCGATGCCGTCGCGGTCACCACCGGACCGGGCCTCTCCGGTGCCCTGCAAGTGGGCCTGGCCGGGGCGAAGACCCTGGCCTACGCGGCCGGCGTCCCGCTGTACGGGGTGCACCACCTCGCCGGGCACGTCGCCGCCGACACCCTGGAGCACGGACCGCTCCCCAATCCCTGCATGGTGCTGATCGTCTCGGGCGGCCACACCTCGCTGCTCTTCGTACGGGACCTCGTGCGCGACCCGATCCTGCACCTCGGCGACACCGTCGACGACGCCGCCGGGGAGTGCTTCGACAAGGTGGCCCGCGTCTTCGGACTGCCCTATCCCGGCGGGCCCGCCATCGACCGGGCCGCGCGCACGGGCAACGGCTGTGCGGTGGCGTTCCCCCGCCCGCTCACCCGTCCGGGTGATGCGCCTTACGCCTTCTCCTTCTCCGGCCTCAAGACCGCCGCCGCCCGCTGGGCCGAGCAGCACCGCATCCGCGGCGAGGAGATCCCCCTCGCGGACGGCGCCGCCTCCCTCCAGGAGGCCGTGGCCGACGTACTGACCCGCAAGGCCCTGGCCGCCTGCAAGGAGTACGAGGTGCGCACCCTTGTCGTGGTGGGCGGGGTGGCCGCCAACTCGCGGGTACGGACCCTGGCGGAGGAGCGGTGCGCGGCCGCGGGCGTGGAGTTGCGCGTGCCGCCGCTGACCCTGTGCACCGACAACGGGGCGATGATCGCCGCCGTCGGCGACCTCCTGGTCCAGGCGGGCTCGGCTCCCGCGCAGCTCGACGTCTCCATCGATCCGTCGGCGCCGCTGGAGTACGCGGCCCTGCACCCCGTCGCCCGAACCGCCGCGAGAGTCGCATGACCGGCAGGGTGAGGCGGGTGTCGGGGGCGGAACTGCTGCCCGGTTGCCGAGGTCCCCCGGTGAGGCAAGCCCGACCTCGCCCTTCAGCGCGGAGAACGGCGGACACCACCAGGCCCCAGGGCATCTGCAACCGCAGGCTCTGGGGCGGGTTTCCGCAGTTCGAGCACCATGCGAAGCGTTGCTTCACACTGGAATATCGCATGCCGGTGCGGTGCAGGGCTCTCTAGCATGATCCCGTGAGCGGCGACGTGTGGGCGGGAGTGCGGGATCGGGTGCTTCGGCTTGCCGAACACCCCGAGGCGGACCAGGTTTTCGGGGCGCAGGGGCACGGCTTTCGCCTTGGTCCGGTCATGGGCGAGGGGCAGCTCCGCGCGCTGGAAGCGGACTTGGGTGTCGGTCTGCCTGAGCAGTATCGGAGTTTTCTGCTCCGTGTCGGGAGCGGGGGAGCCGGCCCTCACTACGGGCTGATGACACCGGTCTTGAGCGACGGTGCGTGGCAGTGGCTCGGTATCGGGCTTCGTTACGCGGCCCAGTCCACTACCGCCGAGTTCGCCGGACGGCCCTTCGTGGCCGAGGCACTGCGGCAGGAGCTGGCCGTGCTTGAGACGCGTGAGCCCGTGAAGGAGGCCTTTGAGGCCGATGATGCATTCCGTCTCGCGTACGCGGCCTGGGACGCACGCTACGAGGAACTGCACGACGCGCAGGAGGCGGGGGCGGTGTTCCTCAGCGAGCAAGGATGCGGCTACACGTCGCTGATGGTGATGACGGGCCCGCACCGAGGTGCCATCTGGGAGGATCTGAGACCGATGGACCGAGGAATCGAGCCGACCGGGCAAGACTTCGCGCACTGGTACCGAAGCTGGCTCGAGCGCACCGAGCGGCGGCTCGAGACCTGACAGGATGAGGACGATGCAGTACTGCGAACGCCATGAAATGCACAACTGCGCAGACGGCGCTCCGTGCGCACCCCATGGCAGCGCACCCGCCACCAGCGAATGGGACGGGTGGTCGGCAGCCTCGATCATCATCCACGCCAGCGGCAAGGCCCACCTTCCGGGCTGCACGCACATCGTCCCGGCCGACATCCGTCCACCCCGATACGGCTGGGTGCTCGCCCCCTCACCCGGAGCATGGCGTCGTCTCACCGCCTCCAGCCCGCTCCGCGCCACCCACGGCAACACCGAGCGGGCGGCCGTGAGCCGCTGCGAGAGCTGCGACGCGCAGCAATGACGCGCAGCAATGACGCGCAGCAATAGGGAGACTCTTCGGTACGCGGACCTCGGCCCCCGAGGGACCTGCCCTTCTCAGCGGATCAGCTGTGCACCTTGACGGCGGCTAGCTCGCGAGGGCCTTGAACAGGCCTCGGATCTCTTCCCCGTCCGCGATCACCGGCAAGGTGTCGAAGGAGAGCTCCCACTCGCCCTTCGGGCCGATGCGCTCGACCATCCCGAAGGGGATGCCGGTGGCGTCGGGGGTGGTCATCGTGCCGTGCCACTCGATGTAGGTGGTGGTGCGGCCGAAGGCGACCTGGCCCGCCTTGAACTCGACGTCCGCGTTCTCGAACAGCCGGTGGAGGTAGGCGGTCTTGCCCACCTGCGTGGTCAGCGACCGGTTCAGGCCGGGCCCGGCCAGCTTGGCGTTGCCGGTACGGGCGGCCAGCGCGCCGGCGTCCCCGCTGTTCCAGGCGGCGAGGCGGGCAGGGATCTCCTGGGCGTGGAACCGGTCGGGGGCCGCTCCGCGCGGGCCGGGGCCGGCCGGGTCGGCGATGCCGGCGAAGAGGGGGCGGGGCCGCTGAGACTCGGGCAAGACCCGGAACAGCTCGTAGCGGTCGTAGTAGCGGCGGGCCTGGATGGTCTTGCCGTCGTCGCCGAGGACGTTGCGGGCGATCTGCGGGTAGCTGACCTTCTGGCCCTTGAGGGTGACCGTGTTCTGCTGGCCGAACATCATCACGGCGCCGTCGGCGACCACGTTCGTGCCGCGGTAGCGGAGGTCCGGCACAAGGCGGAGCGAGTTGCCGATCGAGGCTCCGATCACTTCGTGGCCGCGCTGGGGCTTGCCGCCGGCCTCCCAGAGGCTGGCCTCCTCGTCGAAGATGTCCAGGTAGGTCTGGACGCTGGGGGCCTCGCCGAAGGCGATCTGCCGCTTCATGAAGGCGCAGGCGTTCGGGGTGATCCGCCCTTCGAGCCGGTCCACCTTCTCGCGGACCTCGGCGCACTCGCCGCCCTCGGCGGTGGCGGTGGCCGGCGCGGCACCGATGGTGAGGCCTGCGAGGAGGGTGGCCGCCGCGAATGCTCCGGTGCGCGTGTAGCGCCGTATGGTCATGTCGTTCCCCGTTCGTGATCGCGTGCTCGCTTGATCGCTTGGATGGATCAAGGTTCTTCGAGGGCGCCGGGGAAGACGATTACCTCAGGGGTCATGGCGGGCAGTTGACCGTGCGGATGACGACCGACCACGGATGACAGGCACTGGCACGGACCGGATTCGCCCTGCAAGCCATGGCACTCCGCAGGGAAAGGCCGCCATCACGTGCCCGTCGACCAGCGATCCTGGGAAGCCGCGGTCCGCCATCTCTTCGAGGACGCGAACCCCTACGACGCCACGGGCCCGCGCCGCCACGGGGACTGGGTCCTCGATGTCATCGCGCTGATGGAGGGGGTCCCCGACCCGCAGGGCTGGTCCGCTCTCGACGATGGGGCGCAAGGCCGGTACGAGCAGTCCCCCACGTACCACTTCCCGGCCCACCCTCCGGAGTTCATCGCACCTGGGGATACAGCCCGCTGAGCGTCTACTCCGAGGACTACGGCCTGATCGTCGTCTCGGACACCGAAGTCGGCATGTTCTGGAACTTCGCCGACTACTGATCCGGCTGCCGGCTCCTGCCCAGGATGCCCCCGTGCTCACCCGTGCCGTTCCATCTGCAGGGGCCCCACTCACATGTCCGTGAAGCCCCTCGAACACGACCGCCGGAGGGCCGGTCAGAAGGCGGTCAGGGCGTCGCGGGTGTTGGTGCGGTACAGGCCGACCTTCGGGTTGGCGACGCTGCCCGGCTTGGCCAGCTTGAGGCTGACGCCGTCGGCGTTCGACATGTGCTCGCTGTCGGCCAGGATGTTGATCTCGTCGGCCACGGGGCCGTTGCCACCCGACGGGTTGAGGTTCACGGCCGCGTACGCGGTGGCGCCGGGGCGGACCGGGTACGCCGGGGCGCCGCCCAGACCGCCGGGGGCGGTGGCCTGGAGACCGAGCGCTTCGCCCTTGGCGCTGAAGCCGACGGTGGGGAAGTAGTCCAGACCGCAGGAGGTGGAACCGTTGTTGGTCACGGTGATGACGCGGACGGTGGCCGGAGTGCCCGCCGGGGACGTGACCTTGACGGTCAGGTTCCGCGCCGAGCAGGGGTGGGTGTAGGCGTAGGAGTCACCGGTGGTGTCCCCCGTGGCCTTGCCGCCCGAACCGGCCTTCGCCGGGGTGGCGGTGGCCGTTCCGGTTCCGGTGGCCTTGCCGGAGGAAGGGGCGGCGGCGCCCTCCCCGGACGGCGTCACGGTCCCGGTCGAGACCGGCTGGTCCGCGCTCTTGGCCCCGGCGGGGTTCGTGGTCGGCCCGCCGGCGCTGTCGGCGCCGCCGCAGGCGGTCAGGGCCAGAGCGAGGCCGGCGGTGACGGTGGCCAGGGCGGTGGTGCGGAGTCGGTAGGTACGCATGAGGAACTCTCCGTGTGGGTGCGGTCGTCAGACGGAGGCTTTTGCTTCCCGCCTGACGAGACGTTGGGTTGGGTCGGGCTCGGTTGCGCTGGTATTCCGATCGGCTGTTGACCGCAAGCGGATGAGGGCGGCCGGTGGGGCGGGTGGGGACCCTGCCGTGGCGACCGCCGGATCCGACCGGCTGATGACGCAACTCTGGGGCCGGTTTCGTTCCAGTGGCGTCCGGACCGGGATAGTAGGAACCCTGGAACGCTCCCGACCCCTCTCACCTGGGCGATCGGGCGAGCCTGGAACGTGCTTCCGGGATGAGGGGGAGGGTGGAATGGCCACGGAGACGGAGCGGTTCGCGGATCTGATGCGCGGATTCAAGGAGCGCTCGGGGCGGAGCTACGGCACGCTCGCGAAGCGTCTGCACTCCAGCAACTCGACGCTGCACCGCTATTGCAGCGGCGCGGCGGTGCCCACGGAGTACGCCCCGGTGGAGCGGTTCGCCCGAGTCTGCGGTGCCTCGGCGGACGAGCTGCTCGCGCTGCACCAGCAGTGGCTGCTGGCGCTGGTGGAGCGGCGGCGGGCAGCGACGGAAGGGCCGGCCTCGGGGGCGGGAGCGGCCTCGGGCGCGGGATCGGCGAACTCCGCGGCGCCGCAGGGCGTTGACGCCGCCCCGGAGGCGCCGCCCGCATCGGCGGTGGTGGCTGGGGAAGCCGGGGCGACTTCGGAGGTCCGGCCGCAAGCGGAGACCGACCCTGCACCCGCACCGGCCCCGGCGTCCGCAGCCGCCCCGGTGCCCGGACCTGCAGGTGCGGAGGCACCCGTCCCGGCGTCTGCCCCCGACCCTGCACCGGCAGCGGCAGCGGCAGCGGCAGCGGCAGCGGCACCGGCGGCGGAGGCACCCGCCGACGCCCCCGCCGTCCTCGTCCAGCCGGGCCCCGCGCGGGCTTCCGTACCGAGGGCCCGGCGTCATCGGTTGCTGCTCGCCGTTGCGGCCGCCGTGGCCACCGCCGCGGTGGCGGGGACCGCCGCCGCCGTCTCCGCCATGGGAGACGCGGGTCACGGGGACACGCGCCGCGGCGCCGCCCAGCCGTCCTCACCCGGGCGGGCGGCGGCGGGCCCGGCCCTGCCGTCCGGCGGGGCGTCGTCACCCACGCCCGCAGCCGATTCCGCATCCCCGTCCGGCCCGGGACCGTCGTCCCCCTCGGTGGCGTCCGCGTCCGCCTCGGCAGCGTCCCCGCCCGCCTCGCAGGGCACCGCCAAGGAGGGGGCCTCCCCCACCGCCCCGTTCACGGTCAACGTCCTGCCGGACAACTGGGACAGCCCCTGCGACCAGTGGTTCGCCCTGAACAAGGCACCCGGCACGGTCCCCCCGCCGCCCGCCGGGCAGGCGACCGAGGGGTGGGCCCGGGCCCTGGACGCCGTCCCGGCGGGGCACCTGCGCATGCAGCTGACCGTCCAGGGCACCGAGGGCAAGGCCGCGGTCCTGCACGCGCTGTACGTCCGTGTCGTGAGCGGCCGCAAGGCTCCCGGCTGGAACGCGTACACCATGGGCTCCGGCTGCGGCGGCGCGCTGGTGCCGGCGAACTTCGCCGTGGACCTGGACGACGCCTCGCCGAGGGCCAGGCCCCTACCCGGCAAGGAGGGCGAGCGGCCGACGGCCTCGACCAACTTCCCTTACAAGGTCTCCGCCACCGAACCCCAGGTGCTGAACATCGACGCCGCCACGCTCGGTCAGGACGTCAGCTGGTACCTGGAACTGGCCTGGAGCAGTGGCGACCGCAAGGGCACCACCCGCATCGACGACCACGGCCGCCCGTTCCGCACGGTCGCCCAGAACACCGGCCACAGCTACTGGTACAACGCGAACAACAACGCCTGGCTGCCGTACACGGAGTGAAGGGCCGGGCCGGGCGCGGCGCCTCGATGTGGGCCGGGTGGGGGCGGCCCTCCTGGATGACTCCTCCGGAGCTGACGACCCCGTCCGGCGCCCAGAGGATGTCCCGCGCCGCGAGGAGGTCGGCGGTGGCCGGTTCGTCGAGTTGGTTGTTGGCCGGGCCCGCGACGTCGTCGGCGCAGCGCAGCGCAGCGACGGCACGGTGCGGGCGGTCAGCAGGCCGCCGAGCGATTCGATCGCGTCGCCGAGGTCGTGGAGCAACGCCGTACGACGTGCACCACCTCGTGCGAAGGGTTTGGGACACCGGGGGACTGGGCTTGCTCACGTGGGTGGAGGGGGATCGGGTGGAGGGGGTATGGACGGTCTGTGTCCCCTATTCCGTTCGGTACCAAGGGGGTTGCAGAGCCGGACGACACTCGTCCTATGATCGGATTCAGCCGACACGGGGGGGCGCCATGGCCGAGGATTCGGCTCAGGAGTGGGGGCGTGTGCCCACGGGAGGCGCGGACCAGCAGGTGCGTACGCAGGTGAACGGCATCCCGCCGGAGCCGTCCGGACCGGGCGGCGGGCCACCGGACTTCGCTTCCACGCCGGCGCAGAAGAACGCGGCGGCCGGCACCATCGAGAACGAGCTGGAGCCCCACACCAAGAAGGCCGCGGAGCACGCGGACGGCTCCACCGACTCCGCGCACAAGGGCTTCGACGGCTGGGAGACCGCCGCCGGTCTGAAGACGGTCGCGGACACGTGGGACCAGCAGGTGAGAGCCCTGATGGGCCGTCTGGCCGCCGAGAAGAACGCGCTGCGCGGCGCCTCGGGCCTCTTCGTGCGCAATGACACCGGCGTGGGTGACCAGCTCCTGTCCCAGTCCAAACTGAACAACCTGTAAGGGCTGCGGTGCTGACCTACCACGAAGTCATGACCACGGACCTGGGCCTGCTGACGACGGCCGCCTCCCAGTGGGAGGAAATGGCCGGTGAGTTGCACAAGGTCGAGATCCGCTACGGCGACACCGTCCAGAAGATCACCATGGGCCAGGGCTGGGCCGGCGTGAGCGCCGGCGCCGCCCGGACGAAGTTCGCGGCCACCCGGTACGAGTACTCCGCGGCCCAGAGCCAGGCCAAGGCGATCGCGAGCCTGCTGCGGGACGCCCACGCCAAGTTCACCGAGCTCAAGCAGAAGCTCGAGAGCGCCCGCGACGACGCGATAGCCGCCGGCATGACCGTGTCCGAGCAGGGGCGCGTCGGCTTCGACTACGCCAGGCTCACACCCGCCGAGCGCAGCGCGTACCACCACGATCCCGACGGTCAGACCATCATTCGCGAGTCCGTCGCGGCATGGCAGCAGCACATCGACGACCGCGTGAAGGTCGTTTCCGAGGCCGACCAGAGCGTCAGGACCGCCTTGAGCGCCGCCGTGGTCGACAGCAACAGGGATGCCTTCGGCAAGGGCGACGACGCCACCTTCAACGGGTTCAACGCCCACCCCGAGGGGGACCTGGCGAAGGCCGGGGCGCCCAAGGGGGACGAGTCCGCGACGAGGACCGACGGATGGACGTCCGAGGGCTCGGCGTCGGCGAAGGGGCCCGGGGCCGAGTTCAAGGTCACCGGACCCAAGTACGGCAAGGAGGGCTCGGTCAAGGCCGCCGCCGACCTCTTCCACCTCAACGCCCAGGGGTCGACGACCAACGGGGACTGGAAGCTCTCCGGGATCGCCGACGCCTACGGGGGCGCCCGGGCCAGCGCGAACTTCGGTTTCACCGACGCGGGCCTGAACGCCAAGGCCGAGGCGTCCGCAGGACTGCGCGGGCTCGCCGAGGGGCGGGTCGAGTACGGCCCCTACGCCGGCGTCTACGGGCGGGCCGAGGGCTTCGCCGGCGCGGAGGCGAGCGCCGGCCTCAAGGCGGGCAAGGACGGCGTCGTGGTCAACGCGAAGGCGTTCGCCGGGGCGAAGGCCTCCGTCGCCGGAGGCGGCGAGGTCGCCGGCATCGGCTTCGGCGCCACGGCCGAGGGGTGGGCCGGTCCCGGTGCGGAGGCCAAGTGGGGCTTCGAGAAGAACGACGACGGCGTGTACAAGATCGGCGGCAAGGTGGGGCTCTCCCCCGCCCTGGGCGGCTCCGTGGGTCTCGAGTTCACGGTCGACCCGGACAAGGTGGCCCAGAGCGTCGGCGACGCGGCCGACGCGGTGGGCGACGCGGTCGGGGACGGGGTCGACGCGCTCGGCAAGGCCGCCGACTGGGTCTTCTGATCTACTTCCCTGCGTGAGGAGGGCCCACGATGCCCATGACACTGCCGATCCCGATCGAGTTCCGCCTGCCGGAAGGCTGGCTGCCGGCCGCGCCCCCGGACGGCGTCGACGTCCCCGGGGTGTCCTTCGCCGCGGTGCACGCACACCCGGACCACGGGTTCACCGCCAACATCACCGTCGCCGGCGAGGTCCCGCAGGAGTCGGCGACCCTGGCCGAACTCGCCGACGAGTCGGCGCTGCGCCTGCGCGAGGCCGCCCGGCCGGTCGTGGTGGCCCACCGCCGCGAGGTCGGGACCGCGGACGCGCCCGCCCTGACCCAGCGGCTGATCTTCTCGGCCGTCGTGGGCGACGTACGGCACGACCTCGTCCAGTCCCAGGTGTTCCTGACCTTCCCGGATGACCGGGACCCGCGCAGGCGGGCGGTGATCCGGCTGGCCCTGACCGCCACGGCGGCCCAGCACGACGAGGTCCTGGGGGACTTCCAGGAGTTCGTGCGCACGGTTCGCCCGGACACCGGGGCGGGGGCGTAGGCATGGGTCTCCTCGACAACTACTTCGGCACCCGGCATCCCGACGGGGGTGTCGCACCGCGTACGCCCCTGGAGGTCCGGTCGGCGCTCCTCGCGCTCAACGGGCCGGGCGTCCCCTTCGCCGTGCGCAACGGGACCCCGAAGGAGGGCGACCTGGTGGCCGAGTGCCGGCTCCCGCTGCTGCGCGTGCGGCTCTGGACCCGCATGCGCCTGGACGCGGCGAAGCACGAGGTGCGGGCCGTCGACGAGCAATGGGAGGTCTCGCTGAGCGAGCACGTCCTCGGGCAGCGCTCCCGCGGGCCGGCGAACGCGGTGTACCGGGTGTGGGGGAAGGAGACGGGGCCCGACGGGCGCGAGCGCAGGGTCGAGACGCTCCGCTTCGAGACCCGGGAGATGAAGGACCCCCTGCGCCAGGCGGTCCTCGACGCCGGCTGGAGCTGGCGCGGAGTGCTGTTCCGGCTCTGACCGGGAGGGCCGGCCCGAGGGGTCGGCGGCCGCATACGGGCGGCTGCCCCGAGCGGTCCGCGACCGCACCCGGGCGGCTGCCCCGAGCAGTCGGCGGCCGCACCCCGGCGGCTGCCTTCAGGGAGTGACGACCAGGCGTCCCGTGACCTCCCCCGCGGCGAGCCGGGTCAGGGCCTCGTTGACCTGGTCCAGGGGGTACTCGGCTTCCACGTGCCCGCGGATGAGGCCCGCTTCGGCCATCCGCATCACGGTGTGCGCGTCGGCGAGGGTGGCGCCGACGGAGCCGCGGATCTCGGTCTCCCGTACGACCACGTCGAGGACGTCGAGGGTCGCGGGCCTGCCCGTGTAGCCGACCAGGACGACGCGGCCGCGGGTTCCCGTCATGCGTACGGCCTGGCCGGGGGTGTGCGCGTTGCCGACCGTGTCGACCACCACGTCGCAGCCGGCCCCCGACCCCGCCGCGGCCGTCGCGGCGTGGACGGCGGCCACCGGGTCGCCCGCCAGCGGGTCGATCACGGTGTGGGCCCCGTACCGGCGGGCCTGTTCCCGGCTCGGGGCGTGGGGGTCGACGGCGATGACGCGGGCCCCGTCGGCGACGGCGACCTGGACGACGGCGAGGCCGACCCCACCCGCGCCGATGACCACGAGGGTCTCGCCGGGAGCGGTACGGGCCACGGACCGGACGACGCGTACGGCGGTCGTTCCCGAGCAGCCGAGGACGGCGGCCTCGGCGAAGGAGACCGTGTCCGCGATCGGCACGAGGGAGCCGGCGCCCGCCAGGTAGTACTCGCACAGTCCGCCGTCGGAGTCGAAGCCGACCTTGGCCGCGGGGGCCGGGCAGAGGTTCTCCGAGCCGTCCGCGCACCAGGTGCAGTGGCCGCAGCCCTCGTAGTAGTACGCGAGGACCCGGTCGCCCGGACGGGCATCGACACCCGGGCCGATCTCGGCGATCTCGCCGGCGATCTCGTGGCCCAGGACGATGGGCAGCGGCGGGGTGACCGCGGAGCCCTCGGCCAGGTGGAGGTCGGTGTGGCACAGGCCGGCCGCCCTGACCCGGATCAGGGCCTGGCCGGGGCCGGGGACGGGCCGGATCCTGGTTTCGATCTCGAGGGGCTTGCCCAGGGCCCGGAGCACCGCTGCCGACATCTCACCGCTGGCCATGGGGACCTCCAGGAACCGTCCGCCCGGCCGCCGAGGGTTCGGCGGCCTCCGGCGCAAGATCGTCACACAGTCACAGCGCCGTCAATGCCGGATATCGGCTCCGGGTAGCCGAATTGACGTTTCTCTCGCCCTTGACCTGCGGTGATGCCCTGCATCCGGATCAGCGGTTCACCCGGTGGACGGACGGCATCCGGGACGCCGGGCCGGGGACCGGTTCTGCCATCCGGGTTAGTCGAACGCTTCCGACCTGCGGCGATGCCCGCTCGTCCGTCGAGGCGCGGATTCCGTCGGACGGGAAGAACCGGGGCAGGGGCCGCTACGTTCCGTCGCAGTGGATCACCGTCGTCGGCAGAGAGCGACCCCGTGGACTTCGACACCTTTCACCAGGCCTACCCGCGCATGCTGCGGTGGCTGATCGAGGAGCCCGCCTATCGCAACGCCCCCCGCGGCTACGCCAGCCGCGAGCAGCTCGGCGTCCGGTTCCGGCTCGCGCGGGCGGACCAGCGGGTGCCCCTCGTCCCCGCCCGGCGCCTGAACATCGTCTTCAACTTCGCCGAGGCCCTGTGGTACTTGGCCGGGCGGGACGACCTGGACTTCATCGGGTACTACGCGCCCAGCATCCGCAAGTACTCCGCCGACGGGCACCGGTTGACGGGCACCGCCTACGGTCGCGCCCTGTTCGGAGCCTCCGAGGGGAGGCCGGACCAGTGGCCGGCCGTCGTGGAGACGCTCCGGGACGACCCGGACTCCAAGCGGGCCGTCATCCAGATCTTCCGCGGCGAGGAGCTCCAGGTCGCGGGGAATCCGGACGTCTCCTGCACCCTCGGCCTGCAGTTCCTGCTGCGCGAAGGCGCCCTGCACGGCGTGGGGTTCATGCGGGCCAACGACGTCTACCGCGGGATGACCAGCGACGTCTTCTCCTTCACCTTCCTCCAGGAGATGCTCGCCCGCGAACTCGGCGTCCCCCTCGGCTCGTACGTCCACCAGGTCGGCTCCCTGCACCTCTACGACCCCGACCACGCCCGGGCCCTGGAGGTCCTCGCCGATCCGGCCGCCGACGAGCCCCCGGCGCGGGAGTTCCCCGCCATGCCGGAGGGCGACAACTGGCCCTACGTACGCGAGGTCCTGGCCGTCGAGGAGCAGCTGCGCACCGGCCGGCACCGGCTCGCCGCCGATCCGCGCACCCACGGGCTGCCCGAGTACTGGACCCAGGTCCTGGTCCTCTTCGAGGTCCACCGCCGCATCCGCGGCAAGGAGCACGTCGGCGAGGAGCAGCTGACGCTCCTGTGGCCGCTCTACCGCCGTCTGGTCGAGGAGCGCTGGCCGAGCGTCTCCCCCGCGTCGGTCGCCTCACCCGTCCCCGCCGTTCCGATCTCGGTTCCCGTCGCCGTTCCCGCCGCAGGCTGAAAGGCCCCCGCCATGACGACCAGCACCCACTGGCAGTCCACCCCGTCGATCGCCGACGGCTTCGACGCCTACGACGACCTCCCCGAGCGCCTCATCGGCTACCCTGCCGTCTTCCGCGCCCTCGGCATCGGCACCCCCTCCGTGCGCACGGTCCTGGACTACGGCTGCGGCCCCGGCAAGGTCGCCACCCGCGTCACCGAGACCTGCGACGACGTCCGGGTCGTGGCCGCCGACATCTCCCCCCGCATGCTGGAGATCGCCCGGGCCCTGCGTCCGCACCCCCGCATCGAGTACCGGCAGATCGACAGCGGCAAGCTGACCTTCCTCGCCGACGACTCGATCGACGCGGCCATGTCCTGCTACGTCTTCATCAACGTCGGCGAAGTCCCGGTCCTCCACGAGATCGCCGCCGAGGTCCACCGCGTCCTGCGTCCCGGCGGGCGCTACGCGGTGCTCGACACCAACCCCGCCACCACGGGCGTCCGCTTCGCCACCTTCCGCAGCGGCGAACCCGGCCGCACCTACGCCCCCGGCGAGCGCCGCCAGGTCCTCCTGGACCAGCCCGGCGGCGGCGAGCCGCTGGAGCTCATCGACCACCACTGGCCCCGCCGGACCTACCTCGACGTCCTGACCGAGGCCGGCTTCACCGACCTCACCGTCGAGGAACCCCTCCTCACCGACCCCTCGGCCCTGCCCGGACCGAACCCGGCCGAGACCGCCCACCCGCCGTTCCACATCATCACGGGAGTCAAGAAGTGACCACCACGACCGCAGCCCCCACCGCCACCGCAGCCGGCCGGCAGACCCGCAGCGTCTTCCTCGGCGGCCCCTTCAAGGCCCTCGTCGACGCGAACGGCGCCATGAACACCGAGGCCCGCACCCGCTTCGAGACGCTCATCGAGCGCCTGGAGGCCGAGGACTACCAGGTCTACAACGCCCACCGCCGCGAGTCCTGGGGCGCGAAGTTCCTCACCCCCGACGAGTGCACCCGCCTGGACTACGACGAGATCTCCGCGAGCACGGTCTTCGTCGCCTTCCCCGGCCACCCTGCCTCCCCCGGCACCCACATCGAGATCGGCTGGGCCTCGGCCCTCGGGAAGCCGATCGTGCTCCTCCTCGAAGACGGAGTGGACTACGCCTTCCTCGTCCGTGGCCTCCACACCGTCGCCGACGTCACCTACCTCACCATCGGCGACACGGAGTCCCTCGCGGACGAGGTCATCGCCACCGTGAACCGACTGGCCCGGACCGGCGCGGAGGCTTAACGGATCCTGCGGACCCTGCGGGCCGGGAGGGCGTCACCCGCACGTCCGCCTGCCCGACCGCCCGCACGTCACGCCCCGCGTCCGAAATGATGCAGATTGTGCATCTTCCTGTCAGCGTGATGGGCGGGGAATCCCCCTCCCACGCAATCGAGAGGAACCGCGTCATGGGCGGTACACAGGGCAAGCACCAGGAGCCGGGCAAGGACCGCGAGGCGCAGGAGCACCATCGCGCCGGCGACCCCGCGCACCCCCAGCCGGGCAAGGCGTCCCGCGAGCAGGGACAGAAGAAGAACCAGAAGGAGAGCTCGCGCCGGCGCGAGGACGACCTGCTGCGCGAGGAAGACCTGCACGACGAGACGCTCTGAACGACGTGCCTCGGTGGCCTGGTCGCGACTTTCGACCAGGCCACTCGCCCCTGCCCGGCGGGCTCAGGTGTCGGCGTCGCGGCGCCGGTCGGGGGTGAGGAGGTAGGCGGTCGCCATGTCGGCGAGCTCGTCGGCGTACCGGCGCCTGGCCGCTTCGCCGGTGGCGGCGTCGGGGCGTACGGAGTTGTGGAAGCAGGCGCCGAGGAGGGCGCGGGCCGCGGTGTCGAGTGCCTGCTGGGGCCGGGAGCGGCGGATCTGGCCGGCGTACGGGGCCGCCGCTTCGAGCAGGAGGCGGTGGAGTTCGGTGATGGTGCGGGCCCCGCGGTCCAGGGACCTGGTCCCGCGCGTGCGCAGCAGCTCGGGGAAGAGGCTGCTGTGGTCGGCGAAGGACTGCAGCAGGGCGTGCGCGTAGGCGTCCATGACGCCCGGGAGGGAGGGCTCGGCCGCGCGCAGTCGCTCGGCCACGTACTCCTCGCGGCGTTCCAGCATCCGCTCGGTCAGGGCGCTGATCAGCTGTTCTTTGTCCTCGAAGCGGCGATAGATCGTCCCGACGGCGACGCCGGCGCGCTGTGCGACACCGGCGATGGTCATCTCCTCCAGGCCGGAATCGGAGGCGATCTCCTCGGCCGCCCGCAGCACACGGGCCAGGGTCGCGGCGCTACGGGCCTGCTGGGGCTCCCGGTAGGCCGCCGGGCGCTCCGGCTCCATGGTCATGTCCCGCATGGTATCCGCGCCGCTCCGAGCAGGACCTTTGACAACTGGTGCCCCCTTGGGCGTAACCTCGAGATGTGAATGCGAATTCGCATTCACATCCTATCGGAGGTTCCACCATGATCGACAACCAGACCTCTCAGCCCGCCGGGGTCACCGTGACGCTCGAGGCCGGACCCTCCGGCGCCGGGAGCATCGACGACTTCGAGCTCTTCTACGCCCGCCGCGCCGTGGACCGCTTCCGGACGCTGCTGGGCCGCCAGGGGCTCCTCGACCTCCTGGCCGCGGACATCGAGGCGGGCAATGCCGTCCTGCGCGAGAGCGCCCGCACCTCGGACGGTGCCTTCAAGGGCGGCACCACCGTGCTGGCGACGAAGGGGCTGACCTCGGGCGAGTTCCTGGCCTGGATGGACAAGGCGTTCGCGGGGGACGAGCGCGTGCTCCTCGCGGCGCACCCCGAGCACTACGTGATGGGCACCGATGAGATCGGCGCGCGCGTGGTGGAGAACATCGGCCCGCACATCGCCGACTTCTACATGGGCGGCTGGGGCACCGACGCGCTGGACTGGGCCAAGGACGCGGCCGAGCTCCTCCCGGAATCGGAGTTCCCCCGCAAGATGTCCTCGAACCTCTTCCTGGCCGACGGCACCGTCGTCGGGCGGGCGCTGATCCAGTTCGGCGACACGGCCGACGGCTTCACCGCGAACCTGTCGGTCTACTTCCCCGTCACCTGCCCGGACGAGGTCCTGGACCACCACCTGCGGCACTACGCCGTCGAGTTCCGGAACTGGATCGTCGCGGCCGCCGCCGCCCGCGCCTGACCGCCCCGGGTGCCCGCGTCCGACCGTTCCGACCGTTCCGGCCGGGCGCCGGGCCGCCCCGGCGGGTGATCGCGGCGTCAGTGGGTGCGGCGTCAGTGGGTGCGGCGTCAGTGGGTGCGGGGCGCGTACATGATCACGGCCATGCCGGCGAGGCAGACCAGTGCGCCGATGACGTCGTAGCGGTCGGGGCGGTAGCCGTCGGCGACCATGCCCCAGGCGATGGATCCGGCGACGAAGACGCCGCCGTACGCGGCGAGGATGCGGCCGAAGTTCCCGTCGGACTGGAAGGTCGCCACCACCCCGTACAGGCCCAGCGCGATGACGCCCGCGCCGATCCAGAACCAGCCCTTGTGTTCGCGGATGCCCTGCCAGACCAGCCAGGCGCCGCCGATCTCGAAGAGGGCGGCGACGGCGAACAGGGCGAGGGATCGGGCGACGGTCATGTCTGCGACCCTAGGCCGTCTCCCGGAGAGCCGCCGGGGAAGGGGCGGCGTCGGACCTGGGGCCGATGCGGGCCCTCGGGGAGTGGACCGTGCTCCGATGCGGTGGGGTGTGCGCGGGCGGGATCGTTCGGGGCATGACGACGACACCGAGCAGGTCCTCCGTACGTGACACCACACGTGACACCGCACGTGACACCGCCGGGCCGGCGAGGCCGCCGCTGCTGCCCGTCGACTGGTCCGGGTTTCCCGGGCGTTGGGTGGGCGGCGTCTCCCTGGTCGCCGGGCCGGTGCTGCTCTGCGCGGGGGTGCTCCTGAGACTGCCGTTCCACTTCTTCTACCCCGAGCAGCTCGCCGCCCGCGTCGAGCACCCCCTCCTGATCTCGGTCTCCTACGGTGCCTTCGCCGCCGGGACCGTCCTGCTCTGGCCCGCCCTGGCCGTACTCGCCTCCCGCATCGGCCGCCGCGCACCCGGGCCGGCCCTGTGGGGCGGGGTCTTCGCCGTCCTCGGGCTCTTCGCCCGGACCTTCCACGCCGGCGTGGACCACCTCGCCTTCCAGCTCGCCGGACGGCAGGGCGCGGAAGCCGCGGCCCGGTTCGTCGGCGAGACGTTCACCGTGCTGCGCGACGGCCCGGCGCCCGGCCGGGCCACGGTCCTGCGCTGGAGCCTGGCGATCACCGTCACGCTGATCCTCATGCCCCTGATCGGGCGGGCCGGTTGACGCACATGAGGGGGTATCCGATGGGCACGCGGGGCGCGCTGTACGGTCGGGGCATGGGTGCCCAACGGGGGCTGCGGGACCGTCATCTGCTCACGCTCGACCTGGTGACCGCGCTGCTCATCACCGCCGTGTACGTCGGCTTCACGCGGATGCCGGGCGACGGGGCGCAGCCCGCCTACACCGGGCCGGCGTGGGCCGGTGTGCTCGTGGCCGCGGCGATCGGCCTCCCGGTCGCGGTGCGCCGGCTGTGGCCCGTACCGGCAGCGGCGACGGCCCTCGCCGGAGCCTGTGCCGCCACCCTGCTGGACGTCACGCACGAGCCGTGGACCGCGGTCGGCCTCCTCCTCTACACGGTCGCCCTCAGCGGTCCCCCGCGGCGCTCGGTGCCGGTGCTCGCCGCCTCGCTCGCCCTCGCGGCGGCCGCGGTGCTCACCGGGGAGGCCCTGGTCACACCGGCCGAGACCGGGAGCGGGGCGGCCGGGGTCGCCGCCATCGTCTGGCTGGTCCTCGGCGGCGGCTGGGCGGCGGGCTTCGTCGTACGCACGCGCCGGGCCCGGCAGGCCGAGCTCGCAGCCCGGCGGACCGAGCAGGCCATCGCCGAAGAACGGCTGCGTATCGCCCGGGAGTTGCACGACATCGTGTCGCACAGCCTCAGCCTGATCGCGGTCAAGGCCGGGGTCGCCGGACATGTGGCCCAGCGCCGCCCGGAGGAGGCCGTGGACGCGCTGCGCGTCATCGAGCGCACGAGCCGGGCCGCCATGACCGAGATGCGCCGCACCCTGGGCGTGCTTCGCACCGACACCGCGGCGGTCGCCCCGCTGGACCCGACGCCAGGCCTCGACGCGCTCGGCCTGCTGGCCGAGCAGGCCCGACAGGCGGGTGTGGAGGTCGACTTGAGTGTCCACGTGCCCGACGGCGGTCTGCCCGACGGCGGTCTGCCCGCGGGAATCGCCCTGGCCGTGCACCGGATCGTCCAGGAGTCCCTCACCAACGCGGTGAAGCACGCGGCGCCCGCACGCTGCCTGGTCCGGGTCGAGGCCGACCCGCACGAGGTGCGGATCGATGTCACGGACGACGGGGTACCGGGCCCGGGGCCCGACCGCGAACGGCCGGGCGGCCACGGGCACGGACACGGGCACGGCCTGGTCGGGATGCGGGAGCGGGCGATCATGTACGGCGGAACGTTCAGCGCGGGCCCGCGCCCCGGCTGAGGCTTCGCGGTCTCCGCCCGGCTGCCGCAGGACGGCATGAGGAGGACCGTATGACGGCGAACACGGACGCGGACACGGACGCGGGCACGGACACGGACGCCGACGTCGGCACGGCCCCGGACGCGACCCGGGCGCTCGTCGTCGACGACCAGGTGCTGCTGCGCGGCTCCTTCCGGATCCTCGTCGAGAACGAACCCGGCCTCACCGCCGTCGGAGAGGCGGGCAACGGGGCGGAGGCCGTCGAACTCGCGCGCCTGCACCGGCCGGACGTGGTCCTGATGGACGTCCGGATGCCGGTCATGGACGGGATCGAGGCGACCCGGCGGATCTGCGGCTCCCCCGAGACGGCCGGCGTCAGGGTGCTGATCCTGACCACGTTCGACCTCGACGAGTACGTCTACGCGGCCCTGCGGGCCGGAGCCGCGGGTTTCCTCCTCAAGGACGCCCCGCCCGCGGAAGTCCTGGCCGCCATCCAGGTGGTCGCCGCGGGCGACTCCCTGTTGGCTCCGTCGGTGACGCGCCGCCTCATCGAGGAGTTCGCCCGCCGCCCCGACCCGTACCCGCCCCCCGGTCCGGGCCACGGTCCCGCACCGCTGGCCGGGGTGACGGGCCGGGAGCGCGAGGTCCTGGAACTGATCGCACGCGGCCTGTCCAACGACGAGATCACGGCGCGGCTGCACCTGAGCATGGGCACGGTGAAGACCCACATCGGCCGCCTGCTGTCCAAACTGGCGGCCAGGCGCCGGTGCTGCGTTCGCGGCGGACCTGCGCCGAGCGCAGCCGGTCGAGACACAGGTGGGTGACGACCTTTGTCAGCCATGCTTCCGGCACCCTGATCCGCTCCCGGTCGGCGGCCTGCCAGTGCAGGAACGCGTCCTGCACCGCGTCCTGGGCGTCGACGGCGGAGCCCAGCAGGCGGTAGGCCAGCGCGGCCAGCCGGTTGCGGGAGGCCTCGAAGCGGCTGGTGTCGAACCGGTCCCCGGCTACGTGGTCCATGCGGATCACCCTACGAGGCCTGCGCGGCCGCCGTCCGGGCAGTCGCGTCGGGCACGGTGGCCAGGCGGCGCCGGCGCTTGGGAAGGCAGAAGGTCGGGTGCGAGGTGGTCCACAGCGACATCCTGAGGATGCCCGCCTTGATCCGCGCGGCCTTCCGCCCGCCCGCGTACGCCGACTTCGCCCGCGCCGCGCCGTCGACCAGTTGCAGGATCCCGTCCTGCCGCCCGAGGCTGATGTGGTTGCCCGGGTAGGCCAGTTTGACGTGGCCGGTCCCGGTGCCGGTGAGGGTTCCCATGACGGCCTTCACGGCCTGCATGGCGGTGAAAGCCGGCCGAGGCGCAGGACATGGGCAGCGGCAGGCCGTTCGCACCGATGGCGTGGACGCTGTCACCGGCGGCGTAGACCTCGGGGTGCGAGTGCGAGCGCATGGTGGGGTCGACGAGGATCCGGCCGTCCGCGGTGACCGCCAGCCCGGCGGCGGCGGCGATGGGCGCGACCGCGAACCCGGCCGTCCACACGGTCGCGTCGGACGGCAGGGCGGTCCCGTCGGCGCACAGGACCCGGGTCGCTTCGACGGCTTCGACGCGGGTGTGTTCGACGACGGTGACGTCCAGGCGTTCGCAGGCCCGGCGCAGGTGGCCGCGGGCTCCGGGAGAGAGCCTGGCGCCCAGTTCGCCGCGGGCGACCAGCGTCACCGACAGGCCGGGACGGGATTCGGCGATCTCGGTGGCGGTCTCGATGCCGGTCAGGCCGTCACCGATGACCAGTACGTTCCCGGCGCCGGCGCCGTCGCGGCCGCCGCCGTCCCGCAGGGCGTTCAGGCGGTCGCGCAGGCGCAGGGCCGAGGGCCGGACGGCGACGTCGAAGGCGTGCTCGGCCACGCCGGGGACACCGTGGTCGTCGCCGTGGCTGCCGAGGGCGTAGAGCAGGGTGTCGTAGCCGAGCTCGGCGGGGCCGCCGCCGGTGCGCGTGCCGCCGTCGGTGGCCGTCCCGCCGTCGGTGCCCGTCACCGTAACGACCCGGCGCTCGGGGTCGACGGCGGTGACGCGGGCCAGGCGCAGCCGTACCCCCGTCCCCGCGAAGACGTCGGCGAGTGCGCGGGTCCCGATCTCCTGGCCCGCCGCGAGCTGGTGCAGCCGCAGCCGCTCGACGAAGTCCGGCTCGGCGTTGACCACGGTGATCTCGGTGTCCTCCGGGGACAGCCTGCGGGCCAGGTTCCCCGCCACGTAGGCCCCGGCATAGCCGGCACCGAGGACGACGATGCGGTGCTTCATGTGATGTCTCCTGTCGGTTCGCTGGGCTCTCGCCGACATGAGCGGAACCGCGGCCCGGTTCCTGACAGGAATCCCGGGTGACGTGGGTCACATGGTGGCGGGAGTGCCGGGGATCCGGGCCGTCAGGCCGTCCAGCAGCGCCTGGAGGCCGAAGTCGAAGGTGTCGTCCGGGGCGTCCGCGTAGTCGGGGTGGCCGGAGCCGGAAACCGACTCGACCCGGGACCGCAGGCGGGGGAAGCCCGCGGCGGCCTCGGTCGCCTGCTTCATGACGGCGCCGAACACCTCCTCGGCATCACCACCCTCGGGTTCGATCCGGCGGGTGAGCGAGGTGGTGGCGGCGGACGGCGCCGCGTTGCCGAGGACGTACGTGAAGACGGCGGCGGCGGCCCGGTCCGCCTGGGGGCCGGTGAAACCCGCCTTCTCGTAGACGGCCAGGTTGTGGTCGTCGTGGCGGGCCTTGCCCGTGCCGTGGAAGAGATGGGTGGCGAAGGCCTGCACCAGCCAGGGGTGGCGCGTGAACATCCCGTACAGGTCGCCGGCCATGGAGGTGGCGGCTCCGCGCCAGTCGACCGCGTCGAGGTCGGGCAGCCGGATCTGGCCTTCCAGGCCTTCGGTGTCGTAGAGGGAGAAGCCCATGAACACCCACACGCTCGCCGCCGTCGCCCAGATCCTCGTCGCCGCCGCCTTCGCCTCGATCCCGCTCCTGCGCCATCGCTTCGGCGCCGTCGCCAAGGCCGTCGCCGTCAGCGAGTTGCGCCGACAGGGCATCCGCCCGGAGGTGCTGGAGGAGAACAAGCTCCGCTTCGACGCCAGTGGCCACGAATGGTGGGCCCCGGGATCCTTCGCCGCCGCGAGCCTCGCCGCCGCCGCCGCCCTCAACCTGGCCGGCAACCCGCTCGGTACCACCCTGACCTGGATCTTCTCCACGCTCGCGCTCCTCGCGAACATCCTGATCCTGCAGAGCCAGCTCGGCGCCGTGAAGTCCGTACAGGCCGCGTTTCGCCGCAAGGGGGACCCCGAGCTGCTGCGCGTGGACGTCCCCGCCTTTCTCAAGGCCGCCGAAGGGGCGTTCCCCTCCTGGACCCGGGTCCTGCAGAACGTCCGCCACACCGTGGTCTTCGCCGGCTCCGCCCTCACCCTGACCGTCGCCGTCCTCGTTTGACCACCCCCGCCCGACCGCCCTGGTGGCGCCACCCCGGAAGGGTGTGGCGCCATTGACGCCTAGACGTGGTGCCATACATATGCCACAATGGCACCATTACGGCGCATCGAGCCACCATCGGAGGGGTCGGATCATGGAGGCAGCGCAGAGCCGGAAGCGGATCGCAGCCGGCGCGCTCACCGCCTTCGCCCGCTTCGTGGTCTGCGGCGGAGGAGTGGGAGTGGCCTCCAGCTTCGCCGTGGCGGGGCTCGCCTCCTGGATTCCCTGGATCCTGGCCAACGCCCTGATCACCGCGGTCTCCACCCTCCTGGCCACCGAGCTGCACGCCCGCTTCACCTTCGGCGCCGGCGGGCGGGCGACCTGGCGCCAGCACGCGCAGTCGGCCGGATCCGCCGCGGCCGCGTACGCGGTGACCTGCGCGGCGATGCTCGTCCTGCGCCAGCTCGAAGCTTCGCCCAGTGCCGTGCGCGAACAGGTCGTCTACCTGTCCGCCTCCGCGCTCGCCGGCGTCGCGCGGTTCGCGGTGCTGCGCGTCGTCGTCTTCGCGCAGCACCGCTCGAAGGCCGCGCCCGCCGCGGCAGCCGTGTCCGCCGCAACCGCCGTACGCACCGTCCGTACGGCCCCCTCGGCCGCGGATCTGTGCCGCGCGGCCTGATGGCCCCAGGGCCCCAGGCCTCACGGCCTCAAGGCGTGACGATCGGGAAGGCCGCGTCGGGCTTCGTCACGTAGGAGAACAGCCGGCTGAGGAGGGCCGGGGATCCCGTCATGGAGATGGTGTCCGGCGCCCGGCCCGCCAGGACGGCCAGGAGCTGGGGCTTGGTGAGCGTGAGGGTCAGGCCCGCCGGGGTGCGGGGGTCGGTGACGGTGCGGTGGGTGAGGGCGCCGTTGTGGAGGGTGAGGCGGCGGTGGCTGCCCTCGTCCGTGAGGACGAGGTCGATGGTGAGGTCCTCGTCCCAGGCCCGGGGGCCGTCGATCCGGATCGCGACCGAGTCGAGGAGCATGTCGGTGGTCAGGGCCATCACCATCTCCGGGTTGGCCGTGTCGAGCAGGGCCCGGTTCTCGCCGTGGCGCAGTTCCATGGCGGAGGTCAGGTAGAAGTTGCGCCAGGGGCCGTTCTCCGCGCCCTGGCCGAGCTCGTCGTAGACGGCCGCGAGGGCCTCCTTGGCGTCCGTACGGCCGGGATCGGCGAAGACCAGGTGGTTGAGGAGGGTGGCCGCGAAGCGGAGGTCGCCGGAGTCGGCGTAGGCGCGGGCCTTGTCGAGCGTCTGCTCGGGGCCGCCCATCGAGTCGACGTAGCGCCGGGCGAGTTCGACCGGCGGGTGCTCCCAGAGGGTCGCGGCGTTGCCGTTGAACCAGCCGAGGTAACGCTGGTAGATCGCCTTGACGTTGTGGGAGAGGGAGCCGTAATAGCCGCGCGCATGCCAGGAGTTCTCCAAAGCGGGCGGCAGTCGCAGTTCTTCGGCGATCTCCGGTCCCGTGAGGCCGTCGTTGAGCAGGCGCAGGGTCTGGTCGTGCATGTACGCGTACAGGTCGCGCTGGGCGGCGAGGAAGGCGACGACGTTGTCCCGGCCCCAGGTGGGCCAGTGGTGGGAGGCGAAGGCCACGTCGTAGCCGTCGCCGAAGTACTCGATCGCCTCGTCGAGGTACCGCGACCAGATGCGGGAGTCGCGGACGACGGCGCCGCGCAGGGTCAGGATGTTGTGCATGGTGTGCGTGGCGTTCTCCGCCAGGCACAGCGCCCGCTTGTCCGGGAAGAGGAAGTTCATCTCGGCCGGCGCCTCGGTGCCGGGGGTGAGCTGGAAGACGATCCGTACGCCGTCGACCGTCTCCTCCTGCCCGGTGGCGGTGATGTCCACGGTGGGCGGGATGAGGGTGATGGTGCCGGTGGAGGTGGTCATGCCCAGGCCGGCGCCGATCTGGCCGTCGGGGGCCTTGGGCAGGCGGTCGCCGTACATGAAGACGGCGCGGCGGGTCATGGCGTTGCCGGCGTAGACGTTCTCGCTGACCGCGTGCTCCAGGAAGCCCGCGGGGGCGAGGATCGGCACGCCCTCCTCGGTGCCGCGCGGGAGCACGCCGCGGGCGCCGCCGAAGTGGTCGCCGTGCGAGTGGGTGTAGACCAGGCCGGTGACCGGGCGGTCCCCGCGGTGCTCTCGGTACAGCGCGAGCGCGGCGGCGGCGGTCTCGGCGGAGATGAGCGGGTCGATGACGATGACCCCGCGGTCGCCCTCGACGAGGGTCATGTTCGACAGGTCGAGGCCACGTACCTGGTAGACGCCCGCGGTGACCTCGTACAGGCCCTGTTTCGCGGCGAGCTGCGCCTGCCGCCACAGACTGGGGTTCGCGGTGTCGGGGCACTCGGCCTTCAGAAAGGCGTACGCGTCGTTGTCCCACACGGTGCGGCCCTCGGCGCCCTTGACCACGGCCGGCGCGAGCGCGGCGATGAATCCGCGGTCGGCGTTCTCGAAGTCGGTCACGTCGTCATACGGAAGGGTCTCGAAGGGGAGGTTGGCCATCTCTCGCTCCATTCAGCGGGGGTCGACGCCGTGCATCGCCTCATCTCAACATCGGACCCGGCGGGGTGCACTTCGGGATGGTTTGCGTGGAGTGGCTCAGCCCCGCAGGGCCAGCACGATCCGCAGCACGCAGGCCGCGAGCACGGCGCCGGACACGGCGGCGGTGACGACCAGCCCACGGGTGCTGCGGGGCAGGCGGTCCGGCAGGGTCACCTCCTGCGGGCGCTTGGGGTCGTAGATCACGTCCATCCGGCCCCCGACCTGGACCGGCGGGAAGACGAACGGCCCCACGGTGTACTGGCGTGCGGGGGCGCCCACCGGGGTGTACTCGAGCAGGATCATCGAACCCCCCGCGATCTGGCCCACGTTGACGCAGACGGCGGAGTGCCGGATGCCCCGCTTCAGCAGCGGGCTCGCGTGGGCGTAGATCCCGAGCGCGACGCAGAACACCACCAGCGCGACCACACCGACCAGAAAGACCCAACCGCTCACCGACAACGCCCCCCGACCGACGGAAAGCCCAGATCATCGCCGACCACCGACGGGGCCGCAAGGCCGGCGAGCTCGGGGTGCAGGGTGCAGCTCAGGCGGGTGAGGAGCTACTCCTCCACCGGCGTCGCCCCCGTGAGGGTGTCGACCAGGGCCTGGGCGAGGACGGTCGCGGCGCCGATCCTCGTGTCCTCCCGTTCGTCGCCGGTGACCTTGCCGATCACCGCGTCCCGCACCGACTGCGAGACGTCCAGGCCCCCGTACAGCTCGGGGAAGGACAGCGCCATCAGGCAGACGCCCACGTTCGCCGAGAGGATCGACTGGCCGGCCAGCGCCGGGGTCGTCCGCAGCCGGCCCGCCGCGCGGCAGCGCTCCACGGCCGCCAGGAGCAGGGCCTGCGCCTCCGCGATCGCCTGCGGCTTGACCGTTCCGGCCGGGGTGAACATCAGCCGGTAGAGGTGGGGGTTGCCGAGCGCGAAGGCGACGTGGCTGTCCCAGGCCGTGCGCAGGTCCGCCACCGGATCGCCGGTCTGCGGGTTGCGCCGCTTGTTGGCGAGGAAACGCTCGAAGCCGAGGTCGGCGACCGCGGTGAGCAGCCCCTCCTTGTCGCCGAACTGGCGGTAGATCTCGGGCATGCCGACCTTGGCGCGGTCGCAGATGGCCCGGGTGGAGATCGCCGGCGCGTCCTTGGTGGCGAGCAGCTCGGCGGTGGCTTCCAGGATGCGTTCTCGGGCCGTCGACATGGCTCGATGGTAGCAGCGCTAACAGATCCGGCCTGGGGGGATGCGGGCATCTGGGCTGGACATCACATGAGTCTCGTAAACATTGATTACGTATTGTGTTAGCGTTGCACACGTCAACTCGTGAGCGCCGACCAGAAAGCACCCACGGAGATGTCATGCAGACCCATGGACACCGGCTGGACCTCGATTCCCCCCTGGAGCCCCTCGAGCGGCTGATCGTGATCGTGCTCTTCGAAGGCGTCGACCTGCTCGACGTCACCGGACCGCCGGAGGTGTTCTCCCTGGTCCCGCGGGAGACCGACGACACGGCCGGCTACCGGGTCGCCCTGGCCGCCCGCACCCTCGGCCCCGTCACCACCTCGGCCGGGGTGCGCATCCTGCCGGACCTGACCTTCCGCGAGGCCGCCACGCGGAGCATCGACACGCTCCTGGTGCCCGGCGCCGTCGAGCTGGACGCCGAGCGCCGCGTCCGCGCCCTCACCGACCCGGAGGTCGTCGACTGGGTGCGGACGCTCGCCGCACGCACGCGCCGGGTCGCCTCCGTCTGCGTGGGGGCGCACCTGCTGGCCGCGGCCGGGCTGCTCGACGGCAAGCGGGCCACCACCCACTGGTCCACCGCGGAGCAGCTCGCCGCCGATCACCCGGAGGTCGAGGTGGACGCCGACCCGATCTTCATCCGGCAGGGCGAGGTGTGGACCGGCGCCGGGATCAGCGCCTGCCTGGACCTCTCGCTCGCCCTGGTGGCCGAGGACTTCGGTGAGGGCGTCGCCCTGCGCGTGGCCCGGCAGCTCGTGATGTACCTGAAACGGCCCGGCGGGCAGAGCCAGTTCAGCGTCCCGTTGGAGCCGCCCTCCGCGACACGGCGCGGCGAGGACCTGCGGCACTTCATCAGGCGGCACCTCGGCGGCCGGCTCAGCCTGGCCGACCTCGCCGCGTACGCGCACGTCAGCGAGCGGCAGTTGGCCCGGATCTTCAAGTCCGAGCTGGGCATGACCCCGGCCGCCTACATCGAGTCGGCCCGCGTGGAGCTGGCGCGGGGCCAGCTCGAAGCCACGGACGCCACGCTCGACCGGATCGCCTCCGCCTGCGGGTTCGGCACCACCGACACCCTCGTACGGGCCTTCCGCCGCACGCTCGGCACCACGCCCACGGAGTACCGGCTGCGCTTCCGGGCCGCCTGAGCGGACCTGAGCGGCACCCGAGCGGCGCCCCGTCCGCGCTACGCGGCCCTGCGCCCGGCCGGGTCGAGGGAGTCGACGTCCTCCATGAAGCTGAGCATCCGGGCGTTGACCAGCTCGGGGTGGTCGATCTGCGGTCCGTGCCCGGTCGCGGAGACGATCTCGGCGCGGGCTCCGGGGATCACCCGCGGCACCCGCTCCAGCTGCCGCTTCGGGTGCACGAGCAGGCTCCGCTTGCCCATGATCAGGTAGAACGGCGTCCGGATCGAGCCCAGTTCCGCGTCCGACAGCGGCAGCGGGGCGGGGCGGCGGATCCGGAAGGCGCGGACGCCCCTCTGGATCATCGTGCGCAGTTCGGGGTCGATCAGGACCGGCTGCTCCAGCCACTTGGCCAGGGTCGGGCGCAGCGCCTTGGGCGCGAAGGTCGCGAAGAGGCTGGCGAAGATCCACACGAAGAAGCGCAGCCCCACCTTCTCCAGGCCGCCCGGGTCCAGGGCGGTGACCGAGGCGAGCCGGCCGGGTCGCAGGTGCACCTGGTTGATGACCAGCCAGCCGCCGTAGGAGGACCCGACCAGGTGGACGTGGTCCAGGCCGAGCGCGTCGAGGGCCTCGTCCATCCACTGGGCCGCCCGCTCGGGCTGCCACATCACCTCGCGCTGGACGCTGCGGCCCGGGTCGCCGGGGGTGTCGAGGGCGTAGACGGGCCGGTCGGCGCTGAGGGCGACGGTGTTGGGGTACCACTGGGCCGAGCAGCCGCCCGAACCGTGGATCAGGACGATCGGCGTACGGGACTCCGCCGCCGGGTTCGTGGGGCCGTACCGGTAGACGTGCGTGGTCCCGAAGCTCGTCTCCACGTCCGTCTCGGAGCGGGCGGGCGCTCCCTTCGCGTAGAGGGCGTCGCAGGCCGCGAAGTAGCGGTCGCGCAGCTCGTCGCTCACGTAGTGGCCGATGTCGCGGCGTACACGGGGCTTGTTGTCGGGCACGGGGCACCTCCTGGAGGACCGGGGATCCGTTCTTCGTGATACGACCGTACCATGATGTTGATACGGCGGTACCATGAAAACGAGCCGCGGGCTCACAGCGACGAGCACGAGCACCCACGGACACCGACGGGCGGAGACACCAGAACATGCCGAAACGCGTGGACCACGAGGAACGGCGCACCCAGATCGCCGAAGCACTCATCCGCGTCGCCGGACGGCGGGGGCTGCACGCCGTCGGCATGCGCGACGTGGCCGCCGAGGCCGGGGTCTCCCTGCGCCTGGTCCAGTACTACTTCCAGTCCAAGGAGAAGCTGCTCTTCTACGGGCTCCAGCACCTGACCGACCGCTTCACCGCCCGGGTCGGCGCCCGCCTCGCCGCCGCCGGCCCCGCTCCCGGCCCGCGCGCGACGATCGAGGCCCTGCTGTTGGCCTCCCTGCCGACCGACGAGGAGAGCCGCACCTTCCACCTCCTCTACAGTTCCTACTCGATCCTGTCCGTGACCGACGAGGCCCTCGCCGCCCAGCCCTTCATCGACAACCCCGACGCCGCCGAGAACGCGGTGGCCGGGCTGATCGCCCGGGCCCAGGAATCCGGCCTGGCCGACCCGGACGTCGACGCGCGCACGGAGGCGATCAGCCTGCTCGCCATGGCGGCGACCATGGGCACCAGCATCCTGGTCGGCCAGCGGGGGCCCGAGTCGGCCGTCGCGGTGCTGCGCCACCACCTGGACCGGATCTTCAGGACGGGCACACCGAGTCCCGCGCGGGACGCTCCCCCGTCGTGAGGTACGCGGTCACGGTGCGGTCGGAGCAGGCGTTGCCGTTGCCCAGGTAGACCCCGTGGCCGCCGTGGTCGACGGTGAGCAGCCGGGCGCGCGGGCCGAGGGCTTCGCGCATCTTCAGCGAGGCGGCGTACGGGGTCGACGGGTCGCGGAGGTTCTGGACCATCAGGATGTTCGAGGGACCCCGGTCGGTGATGCGGGTGGGGCGTTCGGCGGGGGCGTCCTTCCAGAAGGCGCACGGGGTGACGTTCGCCGGCATTCCGGCGGTCAGGGGGTGCGCGGCCCGGTCCGCGGCCACCGCCCGCTCGTACGAGGAGACGTTCTTCGGCCAGGCCACGTCGTTGCAGATGACGCCCACCATCAGCGCCGCGTCCGAGTCGGGCAGCACCGCGGCGAGCTCCTGGGGCAGCTGCGGGACCGCCTTGGGGTCCCGGGCCTCGCGGACCAGTCGGGCGAAGGCGGGGAACTGGGCGTCCCCGTAGAGGGCGGTCTGCAGGGCCTGGCGCAGCATCGTGCCGGTGAGCGGCAGGCCGGGGACGTTCGAGGGCTTCGGGGAACGGTCCAGCTTTTCGGCCAGCGCCAGGAACAACGGCTTTACGTCGTCCGGGTGTTCGGCGATCCGCAGCCCCTCCCCCGCCCGCGCCGGGTCCACCGCCCAGGCCGCGAAGTCGGGGAAGCGGTCGTCGGCGCCCTGGGCCATGTTCGCGAGCCAGCCGCGGGCGACCCGCTTCGGGTCGGGGTCCCCGCTGCTGTCCAGCACCAGGCGGTCGGTGCGCTGCGGGAACTTCTGCGCGTACACCGCCGTCACGTAGGTCCCGTAGGAGACGGCCCAGACCGAAAGCCTGCGCTCGCCGAGTGCTTCCCGGAAGCGGTCCATGTCGCGCGCCTGGTTCGCGGTGGTGAAACTGCGCAGGACCGCGCCGCCGTTCGCGGCGCAGGCCTCGGCCACCCGGCGGGAGCGCTCGGCGTTCTCCGCGATCCCCCCGTCGGCGCCGGGCCAGGACCGCAGGGTCGTCAGCCGCCGGTCGGCCGCGTCCAGGCCGCACCCGGCGGTGACGCTGCCGCCGACCCCGCGCGGGTCGAGCGCCACGAGGTCGTACGCCCCGGCCAGCTGTCCCGCCAGTGCGGCCCCCTTCTGCGAGAGTCGCTGCACGCCCGAGCCGCCCGGGCCGCCGGGCACCACGGCCAGCGTCCCGCGCCGGGCGGCGGGACGGGTGCTCGGCAGCCGGGACACGGCTAGGTCGACCTGCGGACCGGCCGGGTCGGCGTAGTCGAGGGGGACGGACAGCTTCGCGCACTGCTGGCCGTCGAGGTGCCCCGGGTGGGCGCACGCCGCCCAGGCCAGGGCGGGCGGGGTGGCCGTCGCGGCGTCGCGGACGGCAGCCGTGGCCGTGGCACCGGCGGCGCCGGTCAGGGTGGCCGCCACGGCCGTGACGCAGAGTGCGACGAGTGCGGTCTTGCTGCGGTAAGTGGTCATGGAACGAGGATGGTTGAGCATCCTCCGCCACTACATCCGGTAGCCGGGAAGGCCGTTCGGGGGGCTAGCCCCCCGTCAGACCACCACGACCGCCACCGCCGCCGCACCCATGAGTACGGCGGCGCAGTGGATGGCCGCATGGCCGTAGTCGCCCGACCAGAGGTGGCGGGCCAGGCCGCCGATGGCGGTCAGGCCCGCGATGATGCCGACCTGCGCGAGCAGGGTGACGGTGGTGAACGGGGTCAGCAGCAGGAGGACCGCGTTGAGCCAGAACGGAGCGGCGCCCGTCCAGCCCCGCCACTCCCGCATCTCCCGCCACTGCTGCCGGTTCGGCAGGCTCGGCAGGCTCGACGGACGGGGGAGGCGCGGGCGGCGCGAACCCTCCCGGCGGCCTTTGGGTCTTCGGTGGTCCCCGAGCTCTCGGATCGCCGTCGCCACCCCGCCGTCACCAGCCTTTCAGTCACCCGCACGCAAGACGTCAACTCGCAGGCTGTACAGCCTCCTTGGGAGCGGCGGCGGGGACAAGGGCCCGTTCGGCAAGAAATCCGAAAGCCAGGCCGAAAGTGCTCCACATCGCGGCCTGGATGGCGAGCGAGGCGAGCCGGAACTGCCAGACGAGCGCCGCCGGGAAGCCCTCCGGCACCTCGTTGATGCCCGGCAGCAGCGCGTAGGCCACGCCGACGGCCGCCACGAAGGCGAGCGAGGCGACGACCGAGGCGTCCAAGTTGCCCAGGCCCGGCGCGAGGCGCCGGCCCAGGATCAGCGCGGCCGCCGCGAGCAGCAGGCCGAGCGCGAGCATCAGGACGTAGAGGGTGGTCCGCTGGACCGTGGTCTCGGGGTCTCCGACGGCCGGCGGATTGGCGGGGTACTTGAAGAACGGCACCAGGGAGACGGTGACGAACAGACCGCCGGACACCAGCAGCGCCGTGGCCCGGGGGCCGAAGCGGCCGATCCGGCCCAGGGCGTAGCAGTAGACGAGCGCGGCGATGCCGCCGAGCGCGATGCCGTAGAGCAGGGTTCCGGTGCCCAGGCCGGCCGTGGCCTGGAGCGCCCGGCTGACCGGGGCCGCCTCGGCGTCACCGTGGTGGTCGTGGGCTCCGGCTTCCTCGATGGCGATCGCCGCGTCGACCTGGGACTCGCCCAGGAGGTACGCGACGAGGAACGCGGCGATGCCCGCCAGCAGGCCGGCGAGCATGCCCCGGACGAGGAGCACGCGGGGGGAGATGGTGTTCATGGAGTGATCGGTCCCTTGCGGATCGGTGGATCAGTGGCAGGGGAAGCCGAGGAGGTGGCGACCGTCGTGCATCCACTCGTGGATGGTGTCGCCTTCGAAGATCGCGGTGGCGCCCTGCTCGGCGCCGACGAGGTAGAGCAGGACCAGCATCAGGACACCGGCGAACAGCGCCCAAGGGGCCAGAGCGGTGAGGGAGATGGGTGCGACGGCCAGGGGGGTGGCAGTCGTGGGCACGGCGGAGTTGGCCATGGCAGGAGCCTCCAGAGGGAACACGCGTCCCGGTCATTGGTGCTTTCGACGACGGTGGCGGGTCTGACTTTCCTCCCCCTCCGGGAGGATTCACAGTGGCGCGACCGTGCCGGATTCTCAACCGGACTTCCGTCATACCGTCGTCTTGTCGTCCGCCACCGTACCGCTCTTTATGGCGGCCTTACAGCGTCCCCGCAGGAGGGCTCCGTCTCACCTCACCGGTCGTCCCGCCGACCGATGGAATCAGCCGATGGCGTCGATCACCTGTCCCAGGTCGACGAACTTGAAGCCGGTCGCCTCGCGGTCGCCGTCCCCGGGGGTCTCCCGGCCGTCCTGGACGACGAGCAGGCCGCGGGGGTAGCGCTTGCCGAGGGGGGCGTTGAGGGCCGCGGCCCCGTCACACACCTCGGAGCCGTCGAGGGTGGCGGAGGCCGCGGTGATGCGGAAGGCGCCCTCGAACTCGTTGTGGTCCTCGCGCTCGCGGTCGTAGGCGACGAAGGTGTCGTCGCCCTGGCTGGAGGCGAGCAGGTAGCCGTCGCCGCCGGCTTCGGTGACCAGGGTCAGGCCCTCGACGTCGGCCTTCAGGCGCTTGCCGCCGTAGCCGGGATCGGCGCCGGGCGCGCACTCCTCGGTCTCCTCGTCGTAGGTGCCGGGCACGCCGTACTCGCGCACCTTGTCGATCAGCTTCGGCGTGCCGGTGAGGCCCGCGTCGATGCGCCAGATCCCGACGTCCTCCTGCCCCGCGTACAGGGTGCCGTCCGCGGGGTCGACGACCATGCCCTCGACCTGCGGCAGCTCGCCCGGCTCGAGACAGGGCGTCCAGGCGGCGCCGTTCGGCAGGCGGAAGGAGGACGGCAGGTCGAGCGTGCGGACCTGGCGGTAGCCGACCGTGCCGGCGGGCGTGGCGATCAGCTCCAGGAGGGCGATCCGGGTGCGGTTGCGCTGGCTGACCGCCGCGTAGGACCGGCCGGTCCTGCGGTCCGTCCAGGTGGCGAGGCCGTACGCGGTCTTCTGCTCGTTGATCTCGGCCTGGTCGGCGGAGAACACCGGGCGCGCCGCCGGGTCGGTGACGTCGGTGAGCGGGCCGCCGGGCCGGTTCCGGTCGATGCGGTAGATCCGCAGCCGGTCGTTGCCCCGGTCGCTGACCACCGCGACATCGGCGCGCCCGCCGCCCAGGCGCAGGCCGCTGACCAGGTCGACGTTGTTGAAGCGGCCGGGTGCGTCGTCGGCGCCCGGTCCGGCCGGGGCGGGCAGCGACTGCACCTGCCGGGCCTCCAGGTCGTAGACCCGCAAGCCCCCCTGCTTGGCGGTCGCGATCACCAGGCTGCGGCCCGGGTCGGCGGCGTTGCGCCAGATCGACGGGTCATCCGCGTTGGCGTCGCCGCCGGCCGCGTCGTCGTACAGCGGCGCGGTCTCGGCCGTGGGCCGGACGGCGGCGATCGAGGAGGCTTGTGCCGGGAGCGCGACGGACGCGGCGAGTGCGGTACACAGCGCGAGTACGGAGGCGCGGGCGGCCGAACGTATGGTCAATGTTCTTCCTTTGCAAGGGTTTTGCCCTGGGGGGAAGACGCTCGCCGGAGTGATGGTCATGTCCGCGGTCATTAGATGTCCGATGGTTGAACGCGATGCGAAACCCCGGGACACTCGGGCGGTGCACCCCACCATCGTACGAGTCCGGCTCGTGACACCCCCGCTGGACGAAGCGGCGCGCTCCCACCGCTTCCCCCACGGGGATCCGTGCCCCGGGCACGAAGGGCTGCGCGGACAGGACCACGGCGCCTGGGCCGGGCGGGCCATGGACGACGTGGCCGGGGAGGACCCCGAGGGGCTGCGGCGGTGGATGACCGACACCGCCTACGCGCCCCCGGGCGGCGCGGAGTCGGTGGAGGCGCTGATCGCGCGGGTCGGCGCACACCTGGGCGCGCTGGCGCCGGGGACGCACCGGGCGGTGACCGGGCAGGGCGTCGTACGGGCGGCCGTGGTGTGGGCCCTGGAGCTGCCGGCGGCCGCCTTCTGGCGGCTCGACGTACGGCCCGGGTCGGTGACGGCGCTGACGGGCCGCTCCGGGCGCTGGAACCTGCTCGTGGGGCAGCCGGAGGCCGCTTCCGGGTGAGAACGCGGATCGGCCCGGACCCCGCGACGCGGTCCGGGCCGAACTACCGTGGGTGCGGAGCGGGCGTCAGGCCACGATCCAGTCGCTCGTGGCGATCACCGGCTGCACGCCGTCGCGGTGCACGGTGCCCTCGATGAGGCCGTACATGCGGTCCGCCGCGAAGTAGACCTCGTTGTCGTTCTTGAGGCCGAAGGGCTCCAGGTCGACGAGGAAGTGGTGCTTGTTGGGGAGGTTGAGGCGCACCTCGTTGACCCGCGGGCAGTTGTCGAGCACGCGCTCGGCCATCTGGTTCAGGGTCTGCTGCAGGGAGTACGAGTAGGTCTCCGCGAAGGCTTCCAGCATGTTCTTGCGGACCTTCTTGTACGACTGGTCCCAGTCGTACTCGGCGTCGTCGGCGGCGAGGGCCGAGTGCGCCCAGCGCGCGGTGACCTTGGTCGCCAGGATGCGGTCGTACGCCTCCTGCAGCGTCGTGTACTTGTCCTTGATGAAGCCGTGGAACTCGGAGTTGGTCGAGTTCATCACGGTCAGGTCCTTCAGACCCGAGATCACCTGGAGACCGGTGGTCTCGCTGTACGTGATCTGCGCGGTGCGCACCTCGGTGCCCTTGAGGGCGAACGAGTGCTGCTCCTTGCGCGTCGGGACCGGGATCCGCTCCCAGGCGTACTCCTCGACGCGGATCTGCGCCTCGCGGATCGGGGCCTGGGAGGAGACGAAGTGCTTGGCGAGCAGGATGCCGAAGGCCTCGGGGGAGGCGACGCCGTGCTCCTTGGAGAACGCGTACACCGTGTTCTTGGTGGTGTCGGTGGGGAGGCAGTTGGCGTTGTCACCGGTGAGGTGGACGTCGCGGAACTCGCCGCGCAGCGCGACGGAGACGTTGAGGTCGCGGATCTCGTGCCAGGAACCGTCGCTGCCCTTGCGGGTGACCTTGACGATGCGGTTCTCGGCCTTGCCGTACTGGTTCTGGGCGAGGACGTGCTTGCTCATGCGCTGTCTTCCTTCGGGTACTCGGGAACACGGAGTCCGGTTGTCTGGATCCCGTACGCCCGGCGTCCGGCGGACGCGCAGCCCGCCCCCCGCCGTTCGGTCACGCCGATTCCTCGCGTGGACCGCCCCGGGACTGACGTGCATCCCGGTCCGTAGGTGCCTGTTGATTCCAGCACGTTCACATGCCGTTCGTAAGAGAGCGGATCCTCCGAGAACAGGCACCCACGGTTTGGGCGACCTTATGAGCGGCGCATGTCAGACCGTGTGCGCATCGGCCACCATCAGGGCCTCGTCGATGATCCGGAGCCCCTTTTCCACGTCCTCGGCGGACACGTTGCAGGGCGGCGCGACGTGGATGCGGTTCCCGGCGAGCAGCGGCCACAGGCCGGCCTTCTTCAGGGCCGCCCCGAACTCGGCCATCGGCGCGTTGTCCGCGCCCGCGGCGTTGTACGGGACCAGCGGCTCGCGCGTCTCCTTGTTCCGTACGAGCTCCAGGGCCCAGAACGTGCCGAGCCCGCGGACCTCCCCGACGGACGGGTGGCGTTCGGCGAGGGCGGCGAGGCCCGGGCCGAGCAGTTCCGCGCCCGTGCGGGCGGACTGCTCGACGGTGCCCTCCTCCTCCATGACGTTGATCGTCGCGACGGCGGCGGCGCAGGCCAGCACGTGCCCGGAGTAGGTCAGCCCGCCCGGGTAGGGGCGGCGGGCGAAGGTCTCGGCGATGGCGGCCGAGATGGCGACCCCGCCGAGGGGGACGTAGCCGCTGGTGACGCCCTTGGCGAAGCAGATGAGGTCGGGTGTGACGTCCCAGTGCTCGGAGGCGAACCACTTACCGGTGCGCCCGAAGCCGACCATGATCTCGTCGAGGATGAAGACGATGCCGAAGCGGTCGCAGAGCGCGCGGACCCCGGCCAGGTAGCCGTCGGGGTGCACGAGCACGCCGGGGGCGCCGCCGACGGTCTCCAGGATGATCGCGGCGATGGACTGCGGGCCCTCGAAGACGATGGTGTCCTCCAGGTGGCGCAGCGCGCGCTCGCACTCCTCGGCGGGGGTGGCCGCGTAGAAGGGCGAGCGGTAGGCGAAGGGCCCCCAGAAGTGCACGACGCCGGCGGTGGCGGTGTCGTTGCCGAAGCGGCGCGCGTCCCCGGTGAGGTTGATCGCGGTGGAGGTGGCGCCGTGGTACGAGCGGTACGCGGAGAGCACCTTGGCGCGGCCGGTGTGCACCCGGGCCATGCGGACGGCGTTCTCCACGGCCTCGGCGCCGGCGTTGGTGAAGAAGATCTTGTCGAGGTCGCCCGGGGTGCGCTCGGCGATCAGCCGGGCGACCTCGGAGCGCACGTCGACGGCGAAGCCGGGCGCGACGGTGCAGAGCTTGCCGGCCTGCTCGGCGATGGCCGCGGCCACCTTCGGGTGCTGGTAGCCGATGTTCGTGTAGACGAGGGCGCTGGAGAAGTCGAGGAAGCGGTTGCCGTCGTAGTCCCAGAAGTAGGAACCCTCGGCACCCGCCACGGCGAGCGGGTCGATGAGCTCTTGGGCCGACCAGGAGTGGAAGACGTGACTGCGGTCGTCGGCCTTCACGGTGGCCTTTGCAGAGGTGGCGGGTGCGTCGGCTTCTGAGTTCATATTCCGAGGGTAGTTGTCCACGATGTGGAATCCGGTGGGGATGGCCGGGCGCGTCAGACGACGTGCCGGCCGCCGTCGACGGTGAGCACGTCGCCGGTCGTGTAGGCGGCGTCGACCAGGTAGAGCGCGGCCTCGGCCACGTCCTCGGGGGTGCCCACGCGGCGCAGCGGGGTGTTCTCGGTGATCCACTCCCGCGAGCTCTCCCACACCTGGTCCTCGCCCTCGTACCAGGGGGTGTCGATCAGGCCGGGTGCGATCGCGTTCACCCGGACGGCGGGTCCGAGCTGGGAGGCCAGCAGCCGGGTCATGTGGTTCACCGCGGCCTTGCTGACGGCGTAGGGGATGGAGCTGCCCAGCGCGCGGGTCGCGGAGACCGAGGAGACGTTGATGATCGAGCCCGCGCCGGATTCCCGCAGGTGGGGGGTGGCGGCGGTGACCATCTGCCAGGTGCCGACGACGTTGACCTCGAAGATCTCGCGCCAGGCGTCGGCGTCGGCCGCGTCCAGGTCGTCCAGGGGGATGAACCGGGTGACGCCCGCGTTGTTGACCAGGATGTCGAGCCGCCCGTACGTGTCGATGGCCGTCCGGACGATCCGCCGCGCGTCCTCGGCGTCCGCGACGTCGCCCCGTACGTAGACCGCGTCGGGCAGTTCGGCGGCGAGCGCCTTGCCCGCGCTCTCGCTGCGCGCCGAGTTCAGGACCACGCGGATGCCGGCCGCGGCCAGCCTGCGGGCGATGCCGGCGCCGATGCCGGAGGAGGAGCCGGTGATCAGGGCGACACGGGTCTCGGCACCGGGCTCGGTACGTGGCTCGGTACGTGGCTCGGTACGTGGCTCGGTACGGAGTTCGGTTCGGGACTCGGACATGGCATTCCTCCTGGCAGGGGTTCGCTTCCGGGTGCGGACCGCCGGAGCATAACGCGAATACCACATGTCGGAAAGCAATTTCCATCAGGCGGAATTCGATCTTCTGCCCACAGAACGACAATCAGAACATCTCAGGCATATCCCCCCAGATCCACTTAGCCTGAGCGCACGTCACGTCCACCCGCGTTAGGGACCCGTCAAGGCCGCGCCAACGGGCGTATGGGCCCCGTCA